>NZ_JAGIYX010000034.1:0-90753 GCF_017813315.1 Kitasatospora sp. RG8 | reverse complement strand
GAGCATCACGGAGATCTGCGGGATGACGCCGGAGGCACGGGTGTTGCGCTGGAAGATGCCGCCGTAGCCGGCCAGCGCGGTGACGCCCTCCTGGATCCGGGCACCGGCGCCGTCGTTGAGGGAGACCAGCGGCGCACCGGCCGCGATGGCCATGTCCATGATCTTGTGGATCTTCTGCGCGTGGGCCTCGCCCAGCGCACCGCCGAAGATCCGGAAGTCGTGCGCGTAGGTGAACACGGTCCGCCCGTGCACCGTGCCCCAGCCAGTGACGACACCGTCGGTGTGCGGCTTCCTCGCCTCCAGGCCGAAACCGGTCGCGCGGTGCCGGCGCAGCGGCTCCACCTCACGGAACGAACCCTCGTCCAGCAGCAGGTCGATCCGCTCGCGGGCGGTCAGCTTGCCCTTGGCGTGCTGGGCCTCGGTGGCCTTCTCGCCGGGGCCGCGGCGGACCTGCTCGCGCAGTTCGTGCAGCTCGGCGACCCGCCCGTGGGCGTCGGCCGGGATCTCGGGGATCTCGTCGCCGACCGGCGCCTCATGCACAACCGTCATCTCGAACCACTCCAAGGGTGAGGGAACCGTCCGAGCCCGCAGGCGGTGATCCGCTCCGCTGGGCGAACACTTCTTCGGTCATGCACACTACTGAACCAGGAGGCGCGATGTCGGACTGTTGATCAAGTTCGCAGCCCCGTAAGGCTGTTGTCGAGTCCTCTGGCTGATACCGCATCACCTTCGCCCGAAATCAGCGGTCGAATGCCCCGGGCCGGCTCGCCGGCGGGATTTTTCAGGCCTGCCGGCCGGCGATCCGGTGGCGGAGGGGGCCGGATCAGACCGGCGGCGAGGGTGGGAAGTTGGTGGCCGTCGCAGTGGTCCGGGGACCGGATTCCGTCGCTCCCTGTCCACCCTTGGTCAGCACAGAGCACCAATCGTTTACTTGACGCCCGGTTAGATCTTGCAGGATTCTGTTCCCGGAAGGGCATGTTCATGGTGTCGACAAGGGAGGGAGGCTCCTGCATGGCCGGAAGCGGTCACCTCAGGGTCTTGACTCACCGGACACCAAGGATTAGCCCGGCCCGTGCGGACCTGTCCCGCACTGCCGAGGGACGGAATGCCCCACATCCGGTGGGCATTTGGCAAGCGCGAGCCGCCGGCTGCGCTAAAGGGGACCGCGGCGGTTGGGAGCGCATCAAAACACGAACCGACACGTAATCCGACTGATCGTCACCCAGGGCGGGTCGGGTTGCGTCGCGCCGGAAAGGCGTGGTCGGACGAGATCCAGGCACCGGTTCGGCGGATGCCGGCAAAGAGGCCGGCAAGGGTGTGCCTGTTGATCCCCGTGCGGAGTTCCGGCTCCCGCACGGGCAATTGACGCTCGACACCGAGGCGCGCCCGCGGCCGTGGCACCGCCACGGCCGCAGTCCGTTACGGCCGGGACACCGGGGATGTCAAGAGGGGTCTTCCCATGCAGAAGAACGACGTTGCCGTCATCGGCATAGCGTGCAGGTTTCCCGGGGCGGAGAACTATCAGCAGTTCTGGGACAACCTGAAACACGGCCGGTCGCACATCGACGAAGTCCCCCGGAGCCGTTGGGACTGGAGGAAATACCCTTCTCCGGACGGCGATCCCGGTGACGGACCGGTGCGCCGGGGCGTCAGCAAATGGGGCGGCTTCCTCACCGACGTGGACGCCTTCGACGCGGCGTTCTTCCGTCTCTCCCCGCTGGAGGCGGAGAGCACGGACCCGCAGCAGCGAATCATGCTGGAACTCGCCTGGTCGTGTATCGAGGACGCCGCCGTGCGGCCCGAAGCACTGGCGGGAACGAGTGTCGGGGTCTTCCTCGGTTCCTACAATCTGGACTACAAGGAACTCCAGGAGCGGGAGCTGCGCGAGGTCGCGGCGCACCACTCCACGGGAACCGCGGGCGCGGTCATCGCCAACCGGATCTCCCACTTCTTCGACTTCCGCGGGCCGAGCGTGGCGGTCGACACGGCCTCATCCGCCTCCCTGCACGCCCTGCACCTGGCCGTCCGGTCGCTGAACCAGGAGGAGTGCGGCGTCGCGCTCGCCGGCGGGATCAACCTGGTGCTGACCCCGGGGCGCAACGTCTCCTTCTCCAAGACCGGCATGCTGTCCCCCACCGGCTCCTGCAAGACCTTCGACGAGCGGGCCGACGGCTACGTCCGGGGGGAGGGCGCGGGCCTCGTCCTGCTCAAGCCCCTCGCCGACGCCGTCCGCGACGGCGACACCATCCACGGTGTCATCAAGGGCAGTGCGGCCAACCACAGCGGCCGCACCCGCACCCTGACCTACCCCAACGACGAGGCGCAGGCGCAGGTCATCGCGGACGCGATCCGCCGGGCCGGGATCTCCCCGGACACCATCGGCTACGTCGAGGCGCACGGGACGGGGACGCCGACCGGCGACCCGGTGGAGATCCAGGGCCTGGTGAAGGGGTTCCGGGCGGCCCGTGGCGACGCCGAGGCGCCCGGGGCGGGCACGGAGGCGGAGCCCGGACCGTCCGGCCACTGCGGCCTGGGCTCGGTGAAGCCGAACATCGGCCACCTGGAAGCCGCCGCGGGGATCGCCGGATTCATCAAGGTCCTGCTGGCGATGGGCCACGGGCAGCTGCCGGGCCTGCACAACTTCCGGACCCTGAACCCGCGCATCCGCCTGGAGGGCACGCCGTTCCACATCGTGGAATCCCTCCGCCCCTGGAAGCCGCTGCTCTCGGAGGCGGGTGAGCCCCTTCCCCGCCGCTGCGGCGTCAGCTCCTTCGGCTTCGGCGGCACCAACGCGCACGTCGTGCTGGAGGAGGCGCCGCCGCGCACCGCGGCCGCCCGTCGGCCCCGCCCCGGCTACCTGATCTGCCTCTCCGCCCGGACCACCACGGCGCTGGAGCAGCGGCTCCGCGACCTGGCCGGGTGGCTCGACCGGGAGTGGCCCGGGGTCGACCTGACGGACCTCAGCGCCACGCTCCTCCTCGGGCGCGAGCGCCTCGACCGCCGGACGGCGCTGGTCGTGCGCAGCACCGACGAGCTACGGGTGAAGCTGAAACGCCTGCTGGAGGCCGGGCGGGCGAGGAACTGCCTCCACGACCGGGGCTCCGCCGGGCAGCCGGCCCCGGCCGACGGGGAGCAGGCCGCAGTGCCGGGCCCCGAGGGGCCGCGCCGCGAGGTGTCGGAGGCGTTCCACCTCGGCGCGGAGGTCCCCGCGGACGAGTACACGGAACAACTGCTGGCGCTGGCCGAGGCGTTCACGGAGGGGGACGGCCTCCCCGGGGCGGACCTCTTCCGGTCGGTCGGGGCGCGCAGGCTCCGCCTGCCGACGTACGCGTTCGACCGGCGGCGCTTCTGGATCACCCCGGACGTCGCCGACGGCACGCCGGCCCCGGCCCCGGCCGGGGGCCTGGCAGCCGGAGGCGCAGCGGCCGGTCAGGGAGCGGCCGAGCACGAAGAGAACCGGCACGAAGAGACCCGGCACGAGGCCGGGCACGAGGAACCAGCATCGGATGCGGGCGGCAACGCACGCCACTGGGAGTGGGCAGGTTTGGGCGTCGAAGAGAGTGTCGAGGCGGATCTCCGGAGCATCGCGGGCCGGGTCCTGAAGCTCGCGGCGGACGAGATCCACCCGAAGGACCGGCTGACCGACCTCGGGTTCGACTCGGTCGGCAACACACAGCTGGCCCTGAGGGTGGGCGAGCACTTCGGGATCGACGTCACGCCCGAGCTCTTCTACACCTACTTCACGCTGGAGATGCTCCGGGACCACCTCGTCCGCGACCACCGGGACGCCGTCCGGCGCACCTACGCCGACGCCCCCGCCGCCGAGGACGCCGGGAACGCCGGGGCCGACGCCCCCGCCGAGAACGCCCCCGCCGCCGAGGCCGTCACCGAGGCGACCCCCGCCCCCGCCGACGCCTCCCACGCGCCCGGTGCGTCCTCCGCCGCCGCCGACGACGCCATCGCGGTCATCGGGATGAGCGGACGCTTCCCGCAGGCCCGGACGGTCGACGAGTTCTGGAACCTCCTCGCCGAGGGCCGGGAGGCGATCGGGCGGATACCCGCGGACCGGCTGGAGAGCTGGCGCGGCCCCCTCGACGTGACCGGCGTCAAGGGCGGCTGGATGCCCGGCGCGGCCGAGTTCGACCCGCTGTTCTTCGAGATCTCCCCCAAGGAGGCCGAGGCCATGGACCCGCGGCAGCGCCTGCTGCTGCAGGAGTCCTGGCGGGCCCTGGAGGACGCCGGCTACGGGGCCGAGCAGCTCCGCGACAACACCATGGGCATGTTCGTCGGCGCCGAGCAGGGCGACTACCAGCGCCTCACTGGGGACGAGGAGACGCTCACCTCCGGCCACGACGGCATCCTGGCCGCCCGTCTCGGATACTTCCTGAACTTCTCGGGCCCGGTGCTCAGCATCAACACGGCCTGCTCGGCGGGCCTGGCCGCCGTGCACCAGGCCTGCCTGAGCCTGCGCACCGGCGAGTGCGACACCGCGGTCGCGGCGGGCGTCAACCTCCTGTCGACGTCCACGTTCTTCGAGCACGCGACCCGGTCCGGCATGCTGTCGGACGACGGCGTCTGCTACGCCTTCGACAAGCGTGCCAACGGCCTGGTGATGGCCGAGGCCGTCGCCGTCGTGGTGCTGAAGCCCCTGGCGAAGGCGGTCGCCGACGGTGACCGGATCCACGCCGTCATCCGGGCCAGCGGCGTCAACTACGACGGCCGGACCAACGGCATCACCGCGCCCAGCCAGCCCGCGCAGGCCGCCCTGCTGGGCACCGTCTACGAGCGGTTCGGCATCGACCCGGCCGGCATCGACCACGTGGTGGCACACGGCACCGGTACCCGCCTCGGCGACCCCATCGAGGTGAACGCGCTCGCCGGCGTCTTCGGCCGCTACACCGACAAGAAGCAGTACTGCGCGCTGACCTCGGTCAAGACCAACGTCGGGCACACCCTGGCCGCCTCCGGCGTGGTCAGCCTGATCGGGCTGGTGCAGGCCCTGCGGCACGAGACGCTGCCCGCGAGCCTGCACTGCGAGCAGGAGAGCGACTACATCAACTGGGCCGACAGCCCCTTCTACGTCAACCGGGAGGCGCGGCCCTGGAAGGACGCCCCGGGCCGCAAGCGGCTCGGCGCGGTCAGCTCCTTCGGCATCAGCGGCACCAACGCCCATGTCGTGGTGGAGGGTTACCGGGCCGAACCGGTCCGCTCCGGCGCCGCCGACCGGCCCTCCCAGCTCCTCGTGCTCTCCGCCAAGACCGACGAGGCGCTGCGGACCAGGGCGGCGGAGCTGCTCGCCCTCCTGAAGGACGGCGGGGCCGCGGAGCCCGGCCTCGACGGTATCAGCGCCACCCTGCTCGGCGGCCGGCACCACTTCGCGCACCGCTGCGCGCTGGTCGCCGCCACCCGCGAGGAGGCCGGGCAGCTGCTCCAGCAGTTCCTCGACGGCAAGAAGGCCCCCCAGCTCTTCCGGGGGGTGGCCGGCCGGGACTTCCAGCCCCAGGTCGCCCTCACCGAGTACGGCAACGAGCTGATCGGGCGCGCCGCCGGTGCGGCCGGCGACCGCGGCCGCTACCAGGACACCGTCCGCGCCCTGGCCGACCTCTACTGCCAGGGCTACGAGCTCGCGTGGGCGCGGCTCTTCGGGGACCGGCCGCCGCTGCCCGTGTCGCTGCCCGGCTACCCCTTCGCGCGCGAGACCTACTGGGCCGCGGCGGACGGGTCCCGCCCCGCCCTCGCGGCGGCCGGCCAGGGCGCGCGCCCGCGCCTGCACCCGCTGCTGGACGCCAACGAGTCCACGCTCCACGCGCAGCGGTTCGGCAAGCAGCTGTCCAAGGACGAGTTCTTCCTCCGCGACCACGTCGTGGACGGCAAGATCCTGCTCCCGGGCGTCGCCCACATGGAGATGGCGTACACGGCCGCCCGGCTGTCCAGCGGCTCCGACGCCGTGACGCTGCAGGACATCATCTGGGGCCACCCGATCGTCATGGAGGAGGACTCCCGGACGGTCAACATCGAGCTGAGCCCGCTCAAGCAGGACACGCTGGACTACCTCATCTACGCCGAGACCGACGGCCGGCGGACGGTGTTTTCGCAGGGCCGCGCGAACTACGCCGCGGAGCAGCCCTCGCGGGTGCGGGGCAGCATCGACATCCCCGGCATCCTGGCGCGGTGCACCGGTCGCCAGGAGAACGCGGAGATCTTCGCGAGCTTCCGGGAGCTGGGCTTCGGCTACGGCGAGACCTTCCAGGCCATCGAGACGCTGCACTGCGGCGAGACCGAGGCACTGGCCCGGATCGTCCTCGGCGACGGCCTGGAGGGCGAGTACCCCGCCTTCACCATGCACCCCTCGCTCTTCGACGCCGCGCTCAACACCCTGCGCGGCATCGGCCACCAGGACGGCGTGCTGAGGATCCCGTTCAGCCTCGAAGAGCTCGTCGTCTTCGCCCCGATCCCGAGCACCTCCTACTGCCACGCCACGATCCACCGGATCGCGCGCGACGGCGCGGTCAGCGTCAACCTGGCGATCTGCGACGAGAACGGCGCGGAGTGCGTGCGCGCCACCGGCCTCGTCTTCAAGGAGTTCGCGGCCAAGAAGGACGAGGAGCTGCACCTCTACGTCCCGCGCTGGACCGAGGGCACCCCGCAGGAGTCCGGCGCCCCCGCCGGCGCGGACGGCGTCCTGCTCGTCCTCGACGACGACGAGGCGCGCCCGGCGCGGATCGCGGCCGCCCGCCGCGGCCCCGTCGTCCGGGTGACGGCCGGCCAGGCCTTCGCGGAGCCGGCCCCCGACGTCTTCACCGTCGACCGCCGCAGCGGCGCCGACTTCGACCGCCTGCTGCGCACGCTCGGCGAACGCGGCCGGCTGCCCCGGGAGATCGCCGACCTCTGGGCGCTGACGCCCGGTCGGTCCGACCTCACCCTCGGGCTGGAGAGCCTGCGTCACCTCTTCCGGGCCGTGCACCGGGCCGGCGTCGAGCAGGAGATCCAGTACCTGGCCGTGCTGCCGGGCGAGCAGGGCCCCGGTGCCCAGGAGCCGTCCCGGGCGGCGGCGGAGGCACTCTCCGGCTTCGCCCGCGCCATGACGCCCGTCAACCACCTGTTCCGGATGAACACCCTCCAGCTCGACGCGGCCGCCGGCGCCGAGGCCGTCGCCGCCGGCGTGCTGCGGGAACTGCACCTGGCCGAGGGCCCCACCGCCCGCGGCGGGCACGAGATCCGGCACACCGGCGCCACCCGCTCCGAGCGGGTCCTCCGGCCGTGGACCGCCGGCGGCAAGCCCGCGGCCTCGCCGCTGCCCCTGAAGGAGGGCGGCGTCTACCTGATCAGCGGCGGCGCCGGCGCGCTGGGGCTGCACCTCGCGACCTACCTCGCCCAGCAGTGCCGGGCCAGGCTCGTCCTGCTCGGGCGCCGGCAGCCCGACGCCGAGCGGCAGGAGAAGCTCGCCGCGCTGGAGGCGGCCGGGGCCGAGGTCCTCTACCTCGCCTGCGACGTGGCCGACCGCGCCGACGTCGGCCGGGCCCTGTCCGCGGCGCGGGAGCGCTTCGGCAGCCTGGACGGCGTCTTCCACAGCGCCGGCATCGTCGGCAGCCTGGGCGTCATGGAGGCCGACCAGGCCGAGTTCGACGCCGTCCTGGCGCCGAAGCTGCACGGCACCGTCCACCTGGACGAGCTGACCGGGCAGGACCCGCTGGACTTCTTCGTCCTCTTCTCGTCCATCGCCGCCCACGTCGGCGACTTCGGGCAGGGCAGCTACGCCGCCGCCAACCGCTTCCTCGACGCCTACGCCCACCAGCGGGAGGCGCTGCGGGCCGAGGGCCTGCGCCACGGCCGGAGCATCTCGGTCAACTGGCCGTACTGGGACGAGGGCGGGATGCTCGGCGACATCGAGCAGGACGGCACCGCCAAGACCCTCTACTACGACTACTCCGGCATGCGCGGCCTCAGGACGGCCGAGGGCATCCAGGCGCTGCTGAAGATCCTGGTCTCCGGCGAGACCCAGGTCGTCGTGACCAAGGGCGAGCGGGCGAAGATCGAGAAGGTGCTGCGGGTGGCCGGCGCGGACCGCGCCAAGGCGGCCCCGAAGGCCCCGGCGGCGCGGGCGGTGGCCGCCGCGGCGGTCCGCCCGTCGGTCCAGGCGCGCGTGACCGTCCCCGTCGCGGTGGTCGCGGAGCCGGTGGTGGTTGCGGGTGGTGGTTCGGAGGAGTTGCTGGGCCGGACGGTCGAGTACCTGAAGGACCGTCTGTCGCAGGTGTTCCGGATTCCGAAGGGGCGGATCGACGCTGCTGCGGAGTTGGGTGAGTACGGGATCGAGTCGATCCAGATCATGGAGTTGATGCGTCTTCTGGGGAAGGACTTCGAGTCGATTCCGGGGACGTTGTTCTTCGAGTACCGGACGATCGACGAGTTGGCGGGGTACTTCTCGGAGAACCAGGCGGAGCGGCTGACCGAGCTGCTCGACCTCGGGCAGCCCGCCGCCCCGGCCCCGGCCCCGGCCGCATCGGCACCCGCCGCCCCGGCCCCGGTCGCGCCGGCGCAGCCGCTCCGGACGCAGGCCGCACCGGCGGTGTCCGCGGCCCCGGCCGTGCAGGGGCACCCGCAGGCCGCCGGGCGGTCGCGTGACGTCGCGATCATCGGCGTCAGCGGCCGCTACCCGAAGGCCCGGAACCTCGACGAGTTCTGGAAGGTCCTGGAGCGCGGCGAGGACTGCATCGAGGAGATCCCGGCGCACCGCTGGGACAAGGACGAGCACTACGCGGCCGAGAAGACGCCCGGCAAGAGCAGCAGCAAGTGGGGCGGCTTCATCGACGGCGCCGAGAACTTCGACGCCCTGTTCTTCAACATGTCCCCGAACCAGGCCGCGCTGACGGACCCGCAGAGCCGCCTGTTCCTCCAGTCGGCCTGGGAGGCCATGGAGGACGCCGGGTACACGCGCAAGACCCTGAGCGCCGACAAGGCCCGCAAGGTCGGCGTCTACCTCGGCATGATGTGGAACGAGTACCAGCTGCTCAGCGGCCAGGAGGTCGTCCTCTCCGACCGCGCGGCCGCCTCCAACGCCGTGTCGTACTTCTTCAACCTGCACGGGCAGAGCCTGACCGTCGACACCGCCTGCTCGTCCTCGCTCTACGCGATCGCCATGGCGGTCGAGAGCATCCGCAACGGCAGCGCGTCGCTGGCGTTCGCCGGCGGGGCCAACCTCTCGCTGCACCCGAACAAGTACGTGTCGCTGAGCCAGATGAACTTCTTCGCCAAGGACGGGCGCTGCCGCTCGTTCGGCGACGGCGGCACCGGCTACGTGCCGGGCGAGGGCGTGGGCTGTGTCCTGCTCAAGCCGCTCGACCAGGCCGTCGCCGACGGCGACCACATCCACGGCGTGATCCGCGGCGTCGCCACCGTCCACGGCGGCAAGACCAACGGGATGACGGTGCCCAACCCGCTGGCCCAGGCGGAGATGGTCACGGCCGCCCTGGCCGACGCCGGCCTCTCGGCCGAGGACGTCAGCTACATCGAGGGCCACGGGACGGGCACCTCGCTCGGCGACCCGATCGAGATCACCGGCCTGACCCGGGCGTTCCGCAAGCACACCGCCAGGAAGCAGTACTGCCCGATCGGCTCGGTCAAGTCGAACATCGGGCACCTGGAGGGCGCGGCCGGCGTCGTCGCCGTCACCAAGGTGCTGCTGCAGATGAAGCACGGGATGATCGCGCCGTCCCTGCACTCCGAGAAGCTCAACCCCTACATCGACTTCGCGAACACGCCGTTCTACGTCCAGCAGGAGCTGGAGCCGTGGCGGCGCCCCACGCGGACGGTCGACGGGGTGACGCGGGAGCTGCCCAGGATCGCCGGCGTCTCCTCCTTCGGTGCCCACGGCGCCATCGCGCACGTGATCATCGAGGAGTACGTCCCCGCGCAGGAGCCGGCGCCGCAGACCGGCCGCAGCGTGCAGCCGCAGCTCGTCGCCCTGTCGGCGAAGGACGGTGACCGCTTGCGCGAGAAGGCGCAGGCGCTCCTGGACTGGCTGTCGGAGCAGGGCCGCGACGCCGCGCTGCCGGACATCGCCTACACGCTCCAGGTCGGCCGCGAGGCCATGGAGGAGCGGCTCGCCCTGGTCGTGGACGGTCACGACGCGCTGCGCGAGAAGCTCCGGGCCTTCCTCGACGGCGGGCAGGACGTCGAGGGCGTCTTCCACGCCGGGGTGCGCGCGCACAAGGACACCGTCGCCCTCCTGGAGGCCGACGAGGAGATGCAGGAGGTGGTGGCGCGCTGGCTCGAACGCGGCCGGGGCGAGAAGCTCGCCGAGCTCTGGGTCAAGGGCCTTGCCCTCGACTGGGAGTCGCTGGCCCGGGGCGCCGAGGTGCGCCGCATCCCGCTGCCGACGTACCCGTTCGCGCAGGAGCGCCACTGGCTGGACGCGCCGAAGCCGCTCTCCCTGGGCCGGGCCCCGGTGGAGCCGGTCGCCGTCGCGCCGGCGGTTGCCGCGTCGGTCGTTGCCGCGTCGGTCGCCGTCGCGCCTCCGGTCGCCCGGACGGTCGCCGTCACCGCCCCGGCCGCCGTGGCCGAGGCGGAGGAGCCGACCCGGTCGCTCGCCTTCGTGGAGGGCTGGGAGCCGCAGGCGCTGGACGGCACGGCCGACCGGCAGCCCGGTGGCGTCGTCTTCCTCTGCACCGGGGCGGAGCGCCAGGCCGGGATCGCCCGGGCCGTGCGCGCGCTCGACCCGGCCCTGCCGGTGGCCTTCGTCGCCTTCGGCGACGCCTACCGGAAGGTGGCGGCGGACTCCTACGAGGTCCGGCGCGGTGAGCCCCAGGACTACCGGGAGGCGTTCCGCGACCTCGCGGCGAACCGGCCCGGCATCGACGCGGTCGTCAACCTCCGTGCGCTGGAGCCAGGTTGGGACGCCGAGGACTTCGGTGACGTCGTCCTCACCCTCCAGGCCGTGGCCGCGGCCAAGCTCCCCGCGCGGCGCCTCGTGCTCGCGGGGGAGTACCGCGACGGCGTCGAGCGCGCCCTGCTGGAGGCCCACATCGGCTTCGAGCGGTCGCTGGGCCTGGTCATGCCGCAGCTGTCCGTGGTGGCCGTGCTCCAGGACGCCGCCGACCCGCAGCGGCCCGCCGACGAGGCCGCCTGGACACAGCGGCTGCTCGCCGAGCTGCGCACCGGGAAGGCCGTCAGCGCGCTCTACCGCGCCGGCGGACGCTTCGTCAGCCGGGTCCGGCCGGTGGCCCTCGCCGAGCGCCCCGGCGCCCTGCGGCGCGGTGGCACCTACCTGATCACCGGCGGGGCCGGCGGCCTCGGCATGATCGTCGCCCGGCACCTCGCCGGGAGCTACGCGGCCAACCTGGTGCTCACCGGGCGCTCCCCGCTGGACGCGGCGCGGCAGGAGCTGCTCGACGGCCTGACCGCCGCCGGGGCCCGGGCCGTGTACGTGCAGGCGGACGTGGCCGACGCGCAGGACATGAAGCGCGTCGTGGCGCAGGCGCGCGAGCGCTTCGGCGCGCTGAACGGCGTCGTCCACGCGGCCGGTGTCCAGGGCGGGGGGAGCGTCCTGCAGAAGGAGCCCGGCACCTTCGCGGGAATCCTGGAGCCCAAGATCCGCGGCACGCTGGCGCTGGACGAGGCGCTCGCGGGCGAGCCCGTCGACTTCGTCTGCTACTTCTCCTCGACCTCGGCCGTCATCGGTGACTTCGGCACCTGCGACTACGCGGTCGGCAACCGCTTCCAGATGGCCTACGCGGCCCACCGCGACGCGTTGGTCGCGGCCGGGCGGCTCTCCGGCCGGACGGTGGTCGTCAACTGGCCGCTCTGGCGCGAGGGAGGGATGGGCTTCGACCAGGACACCACCACGATGCTCCTGCGGTCGAGCGGCCAGGACTTCCTGGAGACGCAGGACGGCATCGCGCTGTTCGAGCAGCTGCTGGCCCAGGACGCCCCGCAGCACATGATCCTGGTGGGCAGGCCCAGCCGGGTGGTGCGCTTCCTCGGGCTGACGCAGCCGCAGCCGGCCGTCGCGCCGTCCGCCCCGGCGGCGGCGTCCGCGCCGGTGGTCAGCCCCGAGGAGGGGCTGGACCGCGACCTCAGGGAGATCATCAGCGGGGCCGTCAACATCGGCCTCGACAAGATCTACGAGGACGACAACCTCTCCGACTACGGCTTCGACTCGGTCAGCCTGGCCGAGCTGGCGGCCCGGCTCGGCTCGCACTACGGCGTCGAGGTCTCGCCCTCGCTCTTCTACAGCCACTCCACGCTGCGCAAGCTCAGGGGCTACTTCGCGGCCGAGCACCAGGACGTCCTCGCCGCGTTCTACGGCGGTGGTGACGACGCCGTACCCGCCACCGCCGCCGAGGTGGCCGAGCCGGACTGGTTCCGGGCCGCACTCGACCGGGCCGCGGCCGAACCGGCACCGGCCCGGCCCGCCGCACCGGCCCGGCCCGTCACCGCAGCCCAGCCCGTCACCGCGGCTCAGGCCGCCGTCGACGGGGCCGTCGAGGCCATCGCCGCCGTCGAGGCCGCCACGGCCGGACAGCAGGCGGGCGGCACCCGCCCCGAGCCCGCCGCCCGGACTGCGTCCGGGGGGAGCGCGGACGACGACGCCATCGCCGTCATCGGCATGAGCGGCCGCTTCCCCGGCGCGGACGACGTCGACCAGCTCTGGTCCGTCCTCGCCGAGGGCCGCGACACCGTGACCCCGGTCAGCCGTGAGCGCCTCGCCCTCTGGGGCGAGCCCGAGGACAGCCCGTTCGGCGCGTTCCGGGTCGGCCAGCTGTCCGGACCGGACGAGTTCGACCCGCTGTTCTTCGAACTCTCCCCCAAGGAGGCGCAGAGCCTGGACCCGCGCCAGCGGCTGCTCCTCCAGGAGTCGTGGCGGGCGCTGGAGGACGCGGGCTGGAAGCCGGCGACCACCCGCAGGGTCGGCATGTTCGTGGGCGTCGAGCAGGGCGACTACGGCGACCTCGCCCGCGGCACCGGCAGCATCACCGCCAACCACGACGGCATCCTCGCCGCGCGGCTGTCCTACTTCCTGGACCTCAACGGCCCGGTGATGGCCCTCAACACGGCCTGCTCCTCCGGTCTCGTCGCCGCCCACCAGGCGTGCGCGAGCATCCGCAACGGCGAGTGCGAGACCGCCCTCGCCGCCGGGATCAGCCTGATCACGACCCCGCAGCTGCTCGACGGCACCCGGCAGGCCGGCATGCTCTCCGAGGACGGCGTCTGCTACGCCTTCGACAAGCGGGCCAACGGCATGGTGCTCAGCGAGGCCGTCGCGGTCGTCGTCCTGAAGAAGCTCTCCGCGGCGGTCGCCGACGGGGACCGGATCCACGCCGTCATCCGCGCCAGCGGCATCAACTACGACGGCAGGTCGAACGGCATCACGGCCCCCAACGGCGACGCCCAGACGGAGCTGCTGCGCTCCACGTACCGGCAGTACGGGGTCGACCCGGCGGACGTCGAGTACGTGGTCGCGCACGGGACGGGCACCCGGCTCGGGGACCCGGTGGAGATCAACGCGCTCAACGACGCCTTCAAGGGCTTCACCGACAAGCAGCAGTACTGCGCCCTGACCTCGGTCAAGGCGAACGTCGGGCACACGCTCGCGGCCTCCGGCCTCGTCAGCCTCATCGGGCTCGTCCAGGCCATGCGGCACGAGACGATCCCGGCGAGCCTGCACTGCGAGCAGGAGAGCGAGTACATCGCCTGGAAGGACAGCCCGTTCTTCGTCAACAAGGCGAACCGGGCCTGGCCCGAGCGCGCCGGGCGCCGGCGCGTCGGGGCCGTCAGCTCGTTCGGTATGAGCGGGACCAACGCACACATGGTTGTGGAGAGTTATCCGGTGCAGAACGAGGACGAGGCCGCGACGATGCCCGCCCACCTCCTGGTCGTGTCGGCCAAGTCCGAGGAGTCGCTGCGGCAGCGCGTCACCGACCTGATCGACTTCCTGGAGGACGCCACCCGCCCGCAGGGCCTGCGCGAGGTCGGCGCGACCCTGCTCGACGGCCGGCCGCACTTCCAGCACCGCTGCGCGGTGGTGGCCCGCGACGCCGCCGAGGCCGTCCGCCTGCTGCGGCAGTGGGCCCGGGACGGGCAGGCGCCCGACGTCTTCACCGCGCGGGTGCCCAAGGGCTTCGCGCCGAAGGACGAGGTGCGCGAGGCCGGCGACCGCCTGCTGGAGCAGGCGGCCCGGCTGCACCACGACGGCGCGCTCTACACGGACGCGCTGCGGGCCGTGGCCAAGGCCTACTGCCAGGGGCACGACCTCGCATGGCTCCGGCTGTTCGGCGGCCGGCGCCCGGCCCCGGTCTCGCTGCCCGGCTACCCCTTCGCCAGGAAGCGGCTGTGGCAGCAGGACGTCGCCCGGCAGGCGGCGGCCGCGGCCGGCCACCCGCTGCTGCGGCGTTCCGCGGAGCCCGGCCGGCCGGCCGGGACGACCCTCACCGGCCGGGAGTTCTTCCTGCGCGACCACGTCGTGGCCGGGGAGAAGGTCCTCCCCGGCGTGGCGCACCTGGAGCTGGCCCGCGCGGCCCACGCCGCCGCCCGGGCGGACCAGGGCGGGCGGCCCGGCACCGTGGTGATCCGGGACGTCGTCTGGATGCGGCCGGTCAAGGTCGGTGACACCCCGTCGGACGTTCAGGTCGAGCTCGACCCGGACACCTCCGGGGTGCGCTACCGGATCCTCGCCCCGGTGGCCGGCGCGCAGCCGGCCGTGCACAGCCAGGGCCGCATCCTCGTCGGCGACACCCCGAGCCCGGCCCCGCTCGACCTCGCGCGACTGCGGGCCGAGTGCGGCTCCTACGAGATCGACGCCGCCGAGGCGTACGCCTCCTACCGGCGCAAGGGCATCCAGTACGGTCCGGCCTTCCAGGGCCTGGTGCGGATCTTCGCCGGTGAGGGGCAGGTCCTCGCCGAGCTGGCGCTGCCGCGGGCGGCGGAGGACGGCCTCGACCGCTTCGGGCTGCATCCCAGCCTGCTCGACGCCGCCCTGCAGGCCTCCATCGGCCTGCTGGACGCCGTCGACGGTGCCCACCTGCCGTACGCGCTGGAGGAGTTGGAGATCCTCGGGCCCTGCACGCCGACCATGTGGGCGTGGCTGCGGCGCAGCGAGCGTCCGGCCGGGCAGGGCGGTTCGGTGCAGGGCGGTTCCGGACAGGGCGGTTCGGTGCAGGGCGGTTCGGGGCAGGGCGGCGACAAGCTGGACGTCGACCTGTGCGACGCGCAGGGCAACGTGAGCGTGCGGATCAGGGCCTTCAGCACCCGCCCGGTCAAGCGCGCCGCCCAGCCGCTGCCCGTCGCCGCCCCGGCCGCGTCCGAGTGCCGGCTCACCCTGATGAAGCCGGGCTGGGAGCAGGCGCAGCCGCCGTTCCCGCCGGCGGCGCAGCGCACCCCGGGCGGGCGGATCCTGCTCGTCGGCGACCAGGCGGACGCGCTGGGCTCGGTCCTCACCGGCCACGAGGGCGTCGAGGTCCTGCTGCTGCGGTCGGGCGACACCGTCGACGGCCTCAGGGCCCGGCTGGCGCGCGGCGGCGCGGTCTACGACCACGTGGTCTGGGTCGCGGGCGGCGCCGCACCGTCCGGGCCGGAGAGCGACGAGCTGATCGACCGTCAGGAGCAGGGCGCTTACGCCGGGTTCCGGCTGGCCAAGGCGCTCCTGGCGCTCGGGTACGAGAAGCGGGCCCTGGAGTGGACCGCCGTGACGGTCCGCAGCCAGTTCGTCGGCGACACCGACCGGGTCGACCCGACCCACGCCGGTGTGCACGGCCTGCTGGGCTCGCTGGCGAAGGAGAACCCGCGCTGGCGGGTCCGCCTCGCCGACGTCGAGGAGCTGCGCGACTCCGTCCTGCGCGAGGCGCTCGACCTCCCGGTGGAGCCGGCGGCGGCCACCTGGGCGCACCGGGGCGGGCAGTGGTACCGGCAGACCCTGGTGCCCGTGCCGGCCGAGGAGGCGGCCCGCGAGGACGCCACGGCGTACAAGCACGGCGGCGTCTACGTCGTCATCGGCGGCGCCGGCGGGCTCGGGGCGGCCTGGACGGAGCACGTCGTGCGCAACTACCGGGCGCAGGTGGTCTGGATCGGCCGCCGCCCCGAGGACGAGGCGATCCGGGCCCGGATCGCCGAGCTGGCCCTGCTGGGCCCCGCGCCCTGGTACCTCCAGGCCGACGCCACCGACCGGGAGTCCCTCGCGGCCGCCGTCGCCCGGGTCAAGGCGCGCTTCCCGCAGATCCACGGCGTCGTCCACTCGGCCATCGCCCTGCTCGACCAGAGCGTGGCGCGGATGACCGAGGACCGGTTCCGGGCCGCGGTGCAGGCCAAGGTGGACGTCAGCGTCCGGATGGCCCAGGTCTTCGCCGGCGAGCCGCTGGACTTCGTGCTGTTCTTCTCCTCGCTCAACTCCTTCCAGCGCTCCGCGGGCCAGAGCAACTACGTCTGCGGCTGCGTCTTCAAGGACGCCTTCGCCCGGCTCCTGCAGCAGACCTGGCCCGCCACCGTGAAGGTCATGAACTGGGGCTACTGGGGCAGCGTCGGCGTCGTCGCCGCCGACGCCTACCAGCGGCGGATGGAGCTCGACGGCATCGGCTCGATCGAGCCCGCCGAGGGCATGGCGGCGCTGGACGTGCTGCTCTCCGGGCCGTTCGACCAGCTCGCCGTGGAGAAGACCACGACCCCGAAGCGGGCCGCGAAGCCGGCGGTCGTCGCCGCGGGTGCCGCCGGTGCCGCCGACGTGGTGCGCACCGCGGACGAGCACCAGCTGCGGCGCGTCCTCGCCGACTCCGGCAGCGCCCGGGGCTTCGACGACGAGCTGCTCTGCGAGCTGCTGTTCACGCAGCTGCGGGCCGTGGGGCTGAGGGCCGAGGGCGGCTCCGTCGCCGGGCTCCGGGCCGCGCTGAAGCCGGGCGGCGGCTACGACCGCTGGCTCGACGAGAGCCTGCGCATCCTGGCCGGCCACGGGTACCTGGAGTACCGCGAGGACGGTGCCGGGCACTACGCGCCGACCGCGAAGGCCCCGGCCGACGGTGACGCCGTGTGGCGGCGCTGGGAGGCGCTGTGCCGGGAGGGCAACGGCGCCAACGCCTACGTCGCCCTGCTGGACCCGGCGGTCCGCGCGTTCCCCGAGGTCCTCACCGGCCGCCGGCCCGCGACCGACGTCGTCTTCCCCGGCTCGTCGATGAGCCTGGTGGAGGGCGTCTACCGGCACTGCGACAGCGCCGACGCCCTCAACGAGATCATGGCGGACCAGGTGGCCGCCCGGGTGGCGGCCCTGCTCGACCGCGACCCGGCCCGCCGGGTGCGGATCTTCGAGATCGGCTCCGGCACCGGCGGCACGAGCGAGAAGGTGCTGCGCCGGCTCGCGCCGTACCGCGACGCCATCGCCGAGTACCGCTACACCGACCTCTCCAAGTACTTCCTGCTCAAGGGCCGCAAGGAGTTCGGCGCCGAGCACCCGTACGTGCGGTTCGAGCTCTTCGACGTGGAGCGCGGCCCCGCGGAGCAGGGCGTGACCGAGGGCGGCTACGACATCGTGCTCGCCACCAACGTCCTGCACGCGACCCGCGACGTGCGGGCGGCCGTGCGCCACGCCAAGGCGCTGCTGGGTGCGGACGGCGAGCTCGTCCTGAACGAGATGGCCGCGCGCACGCTCTTCCTGCACCTGACCTTCGGCCTGCTCGACGGCTGGTGGCTCTACCAGGACGCCGAGCTGCGGATCGAGGGCTGCCCCGGCCTGGCGCCCGCGAGCTGGCGGACGGTCCTGGAGGAGGCGGGCTTCGGCCCCGTCGCCTTCCCGGCCGCCGCGGTGCACGAGGCGGGCCACCAGATCGTGGTGGCCCGGTCCGGTGCGGCCGTGCCCGCCGCCGTGGCCGCGCCGCTCGCCGCCGCGCCCACCGCCGTGGCCGCGCAGACCGGGCAGGCCGCGCAGACCCTGCCGGCCGCGCCGGAGGTGAGCGAGGGCGAGGTGCGGGCGTACGTGCAGCGCGCGATCGTCGCGCGGATCCAGGAGTCCCTGGGGCTGGCCGCGAGCGAGGTCCACGAGGAGGACGCCTTCTCCGACTACGGGGTGGACTCCATCCTCGGGGTGCAGCTGATCCAGGACCTCAACGAGGACCTGGGCGGGGTGCTGGTCACCACGGACCTGTTCGACCACGGCTCGGTGCGCCGGCTGGCGGCCTACGTGGCCGACACCTTCCCCGGGCAGGCGCGGGCGCTGCTGCCGCGGAGCGCCGCCGACGCACAGCCGGCCGCCGCTGCGCCCGCCACCCAGGTGGTTGCCCCGGTCGTCACGCCGGCCGTCGCCGCGCCCGCACCCGTCGCGGTCCAGGAGGCGCGCGTGCGGGAGGCGATCCTCGCGCAGATCGAGCAGTCCCTCGGCCTGGACCGCCGGGAGATCTCCGAGGAGGACGCCTTCGCCGACTACGGCGTCGACTCCATCCTCGGGGTCGGCCTGACGCAGGACCTGAACACCGCGCTCGGCACCACGCTGGCGGCCACCGACCTGTTCGACCACAGCTCGGTGCGCCGGCTAGCCCGGTACGTGGTGGAGTTCCACCGCGACGAGCTGGCCGCCTCGGCCGTCGCGGAGCCCGAAGCCGCTCCCGCGCCGCGGCCCGCGGTCGTCCCCGCGGCGGCCGCCCCCGCGCGGGTCGTCGCCACCTCGGTCGTCCCGGCGCCGGAGGCCCCCGCGGCCGCCGTGCCCGCCACCGTTGTGCCCACTGCCGTCGTGCCTACTGCCGCTGCGCCCACCGCCGTCGCGGCCCCCGCGCCCGCTGCGCCCGCGGCTGCCGCGGACCCGTCCACCGAGCCGATCGCGATCATCGGCCTGAGCGGGCGGTTCGGCACCGCGAAGGACGTCCACCAGCTCTGGCAGCACCTCGCCGAGGGCCGCAGCCTGGTCGGCGAGATCGACCGCTGGGACCTCTCCACGTACGTCTCGCCGGGCGCCGGACACCCCCGGTACGCCTCGCTCATGGACGACATCGACCTCTTCGACCCGATGTTCTTCCAGATATCCGGCCTTGAGGCCACCTACATGGACCCGCAGCAGCGCCTCACGCTGGAGGAGTCCTGGAAGGCGCTGGAGGACGCCGGCTACGCCGGCGAGGCCGTCCGCGGCCGGGACTGCGGCGTCTACATCGGCACCCAGATCAGCGACTACCTGACCGCGCCCGCCGAGGACGCCCCGGCCCAGGCCATGTGGGGCAACGCCGAGGCGATCATCCCGGCCCGGATCTCCTACTACCTCGACCTCCAGGGCCCCGCCATCGCCGTCGAGACGGCCTGCTCCGGCTCCCTGGTCGCCATCCACCTCGCGTGCCAGGCGCTGCGCGCCGGCGAGGTGGAGCTGGCCCTGGCCGGCGGTGTCTCGGTGCAGTGCGCACCCGACTACTACCTGGCGGCCCACAAGGCCGGCATGCTCTCCGACACCGGCCAGTGCCACACCTTCGACGAGCGGGCGGACGGCTTCGTCCCCGGCGAGGGCGTCGGCATGGTCGTGCTCAAGCGCCTGCGGGACGCGCTGGCCGACGGCGACCACATCCACGGTGTGGTGCGCGCCTCGGGCCTGAACCAGGACGGGACGTCCAACGGCATCACCGCGCCGAGCGCGAAGTCGCAGGAGCGGCTGGAGCGTTCGGTCTACGACACCTTCGGCATCGACCCGGCCGGCATCCAGCTGGTCGAGGCCCACGGCACCGGCACCAAGCTCGGCGACCCGATCGAGTTCCAGGCGCTCACCCGGGCGTTCCGCGCCTACACCGACAAGCAGGAGTACTGCGCGATCGGCTCGGTGAAGACCAACATCGGGCACGCGGCGCCCGCCTCCGGGGTGGCCGGCCTCGCCAAGGTCCTGCTCGCCATGCACCACCGCGAGCTGCCGCGCTCCCTCCACTTCGAGCAGGGCAACGCCCACATCGCCTTCCAGGGCAGCCCGTTCTACGTCAACACCGTCCACCGCGAGTGGACGGCCGAGCCGGGCCGCCCGCGGCTGGCCGCCCTCAGCTCGTTCGGGTTCAGCGGCACCAACGCCCACCTGGTGATCGAGGAGGCCCCCGAGCGGCTCCGCACCGGGCCGGCCACGGACGGCCACCTGGTGGTGCTGTCCGCCCTCTCGATCGACCAACTACGCACCCAGGCCACCCAGTTGGCGGACCACCTGGCCGGCCGTCCGGAGACCGGGCTGGGGGACGTCGCCCTGACGCTGCTCCTGGGCCGCCGGCACTGCCCGGTCCGGCTGGCCTGCGTCGCCCGGGACACCGCCGAGCTGGTGGCGCGCCTGCGCGAGTGGCTCGCGGACGGCCGCGAGGAGCACGTGCGCGTCGCCGACCTCGCGGACCACGCGCCGCGCCCGCAGACCTCCCTGGAGCAGTTCGGCAACAGCTGCATCCGGCAGTGCGCCGACGGCGCGGCCGGGACGGCTCGGACCGAACAGCTGGAAGCCGTGCGCGACCTCTACCTCCAGGGCTACGAGCTGGGGTACGCGCGGCTCTTCCCCGCCGGGGCGCACCTGCGCGTCCCGCTGCCGACCTACCCCTTCCTGCGGCAGCGCTACTGGCTGCCCGAGGAGGCCGTGACGCGGCGCCCGGCCCTGCCCGCCGCGCCCGTCCCGGCGGCCCTGCCCGCCGCGCGCGCCACCGGCCCGGAGGACGCCGACCACCTGTCGCTGGCACCGCTGTGGGTCCGCGAGCCGGCCCCCGGCCAGGGCGCCGAGCCGGCCGACGGCCTGGTCCTGGACGGCAACGTGGTGGTCGTCGGCGGCGACGCCGACGAGCGCGCCGCCGTCGCCGCCCACTGCGCCGCCCCGCACTTCCTCACCGACGGCGACACGCGGAGCGTCGAGGCGCTCACCGCCGCGCTGCGCCGCATCGGCACTGTCCGCCACCTCGTCTGGATCTCGCCGGCCGACGCCGCCGCGACGGCCGGGGCCACCGCACTGCTGCAGCGCACCGACACCGGCGTGGTCGCCTTCTTCCGGCTGACCAAGGCCCTGTTCGCGCTCGGCTACGGCGGCGAGGAGCTCAGCTGGACGGTCGTGACCCGCCAGACCCAGTCCGTGCTCCAGGGCGAGACGGTGCACCCCGCCGACGCGGCGGTGCTCGGCCTGGCCGGCGTGATGGCCAGGGAACTGCCGAACTGGGGCGTGAAGTCCTTCGACCTCGGCGTGGCCGAACCCGCCCCCGTCGCCGTCCTGCTGGGCGCCCCGGCCCGCTCGGTGCGGGCGCTGCGGGGCGGGCAGTGGTTCCGCCGCAGCCTGGCCGAGGTGGCGCTCCCCGCGCCGGCCCGCACCCCGTACAAGGAGGGCGGCGTCTACGTCGTCCTCGGCGGGGCCGGCGGCATCGGCGAGCTGTGGAGCGAGGACGTCATCCGCCGCTTCGACGCCCAGGTGGTCTGGATCGGCCGCCGCGAGAGGGACGACGCCATCCAGCGGAAGATCGACCGGCTCGGTGCCCTGGGCCGCGCGCCCTGGTACGTCCCGGCGGACGCCGCCGACCCGGTGTCGCTGCGGGCCGCGTACGAGAAGGTCAAGGAGCGGTTCGGCACCGTCCACGGAGTCGTCCAGTCGGTGTTCGGCCTGGTCGACCAGAGCCTGCCGAACACGAGCGAGGAGCAGTTCCGCCAGGGCCTGAGCGCCAAGGTCGACGCCAGCGTGCGGATGGCCGAGGTCTTCGACGCCGAGGGGCTCGACTTCCTGCTGTTCTTCTCCTCGATCGCGTCGATCAACCAGACCATGGGCTACTGCAGTTACGTGGCCGGCAACGCCTTCGAGGACGCCCTCGCCGACCGGCTGTCCGCGGAGCGCGGCTACGCCGTCAAGGTGGTCAACTGGGGCTACTGGGGCGCCGTCGGCAGCGGGCTCGACGTCCCGCAGCACGTCCGGGAGCGGATCTACCAGCAGGAGGGCCTCGGCGACATCGACCCGGCGCTCGCCATGGACGCGGTCGAGCGGCTGCTGGCCGCGCCGCTCGGGCAGCTGGTCTACGTCAACACCCGCAAGCCGGAACGGTTCGAGGCCTACTCGGCGCACGAGTCCGTCCGGGTGCTGAGCCCGGCGGCCGCGCAGGCCGGCCCGCTCACCCCCGAACTCCCATCCCGTCAGGGCGCGTTGCGCACGGTGGAGACGCAGGCCAAGGACAAGCTCCGGGAGCTGGACGCGCTGCTCGCCAAGCTGCTCTGGTGCGAGCTGCACGGCCGCGGCTGGTTCCCCGGCGGCGTCTTCGACGCGGCCTCCTTCCAGCAGGCCAACGGGATCATCGGCAAGTACGACCGCTGGCTCCAGGAGACCCTCAAGCTCTTCGTCCAGCAGGGCCACCTCGTCGAGACCGGAACCGGCTACCGCGCCGGCGCCGCCGCCCCCGTCGACGCGGCCGCGGCCGCGGCCGAGTGGGAGCGCAACAAGCAGGCGTGGCTGGCCGATCCGGAGCTGCGGGCGTCCGTGGACCTGGTCGACAAGACCCTCCGGGCGCTGACCGGCATCCTCACCGGCGCCACCTCCGCGGTCGACGTCATCTTCCCCGGCTCCTCCCTGGACCTGGTGGAGGGCATCTACAAGCGGAACATGATCGCCGACTACTTCAACGACGTCGTCGGCGACTGCACCGTCGCCCTGGTCGAGCGCCGGCTGGCGCAGGACCCCGGCGCGCGGTTCCGCATCCTGGAGGTCGGCGCCGGCACCGGCGGCACCACCGCCACGGTCATGCGCCGGCTGCGCCCGTACGCGGAGCACATCGGCGAGTACTGCTACACCGACCTCTCGCGGGCCTTCCTCATCCACGGCAGGCAGCAGTGGGGGGCGGAGAACCCGTTCCTGCGCACCGAGCTCTACGACGCCGGCCGGCCGGTGGCGGAGCAGGGTTTCGAGGAGGGCGGCTACGACCTCGTCATCGCGACCAACGTGCTCCACGCGACCAAGGACATCCGCGTGTCGCTGCGCAACAGCAAGGCCCTGCTGCGGCCCGGCGGCGCCGTCGTGGTCAACGAGATCGACGGCTACACCGTCTTCGGCATGCTGACCTTCGCCCTCCTGGACGGCTGGTGGCTGTACGACGACCCGGAGCTGCGGGACGCCGGCGGCCCGGGCCTCGAACCCGCGATGTGGCGGTCCGTGCTGGAGTGGGAGGGCTTCGCGGCCGTCGAGTTCCCCGCCCGGGACGCGCACCCGCTCGGCCAGCAGGTCGTCGTCGCCTTCAGCGACGGCGTGATCCGCCAGGCGGACGGCGTCGAGCCGCCCGCCGAGGCCGGGCCGCTGCCCGTGGCGCCCGCCGGGGCCCGCCCCGCGGCGCCGGCCGCCGCGCAGCCGGAGCCGGAGGCCGCCCCGCAGCCCGTGCGGGTGGACGAGGCGGCGTTCAAGGACGCGATGCGGACGTACCTGCGGGAGCTGGTCGCCCGGACCCTGCTGATCCCGGCCGGGTCCATCGACGCCCGCGAGCCGCTGTCGGCCTACGGCATCGACTCGATCCTCATCCTCCAGCTCCTGAACAACCTCAAGAAGGACCTGGGAGAGGTCAGCAGCACGCTCTTCTTCGAGTACCGCACGATCGAGGAGCTCACCGGGCACTTCGCCGGGCGGCAGGACGAGGCCCTGGAGCGGGCGGTCGGCCTGGCGCCGGCTGCCGTGGCCGCTCCGGCCGCTCCGGCCGCAGTGACCCCGGTGGCCGCGGCGTCCGCAGCGCCCGCCGTGCCCGTGCGGACCACGCCGGTCGCGCCCGCGCCCGCCGTCGCGGTGACGGGCGCACCCGAGCCCGCGCCGAAGCGCGGTGGCGACATCGCGATCGTCGGCATGAGCGCCCGGTTCCCGCAGGCCGAGACGCTGGACGCGTACTGGGAGAACCTGCGGTCCGGCCGCAACTCCGTCACCGAGATCCCCGCCGACCGGTGGCCCCTCGACGGCTTCTACGAGCCCGACAAGGAGAAGGCCGCCGCGGAGGGCAAGAGCTACAGCAAGTGGGGCGGCTTCCTCGACGGCTTCGCCGACTTCGACCCGCTGTTCTTCGAGATGACGCCCAACGAGGCGATGGAGATCGACCCGCAGGAGCGCCTGTTCCTCCAGGAGACCTGGAAGGCGTTCGAGGACGCGGGCTACACGCGGGCGCGCATCGAGCGGGACTTCGACGGCCGGGTCGGTGTCTTCGTGGGCATCACGCGCGCCGGACACAACCTCTACGGGCCCGAGCGGTGGCGCCGCGGCGACACGACCTACCCGTACACCTCGTTCGGTTCGGCGGCCAACCGGGTCTCGTTCAAGCTGAACCTGAACGGCCCGAGCATGCCGGTCGACACGCTCTGCTCCTCCTCGCTGACGGCTCTTCACGAGGCCTGCGAGCACCTGCTCCGCGGTGACTGCGAGCTGGCCGTGACGGGCGGGGTGAACCTCTACCTGCACCCGTCGAGCTACCTCAACCTGTGCAACCTCCAGATGCTCGCGGACGAGGAGAAGTGCCGCAGCTTCGGGCTCGGCGGCAACGGCTTCGTCCCCGGCGAGGGCGTCGGCGCGATCGTCCTCAAGCGACTGGAGGACGCCGAGCGGGACGGCGACCACATCCACGCCGTCATCCGCGGCACGAGCATCAACCACGGCGGGACGACCAACGGCTACACCGTGCCGAACCCGGTGGCGCAGGGAAGGGTCGTGCGCCAGGCGCTCGACCGGGCCGGCGTCGACGCCCGCACGATCAGCTACATCGAGGCCCACGGCACCGGGACGGCGCTCGGCGACCCGATCGAGATCAACGGCCTCACCAGGGCGTTCTCCGGTGACACCCGGGACGTCCAGTACTGCGCGATCGGCTCGGCCAAGAGCAACATCGGCCACGCCGAGGCCGCCGCGGGCATCGCCGGCGTGCTGAAGGTCGTGCTCCAGCTCCAGCACGGCGAGCTGGCGCCCAGCCTGCACGCCGAGGAGCTGAACCCGCACATCGACTTCGCGTCGACCCCGTTCGTGGTCCAGCGCGAGCAGGCGGAGTGGAAGCGCCCGGTCGTCACCGTGGACGGCGTCACGACGGAGGTCCCGCGCCGGGCGGGCGTCTCGTCCTTCGGGGCGGGCGGCGCCAACGCGCACGTGGTGATCGAGGAGTACGTCCCGGCGGCGCCGGCCGCCGCGGGCGGTCCGGCCGACGGCCCCGCCGTCGTCGTCCTCTCCGCCAAGGACGAGGAGCGGCTGCGGGAGCAGGCCGCGGCGCTGTTGCGTTGGCTGCCCGCCGCGGAGCTGCGCGGGGTGTCCGTCACCGACGTCGCCCACACGCTGCAGACCGGGCGCGAGGCCATGCCCGAGCGGCTGGGGACGGTCGTCGGCTCCCTCGGCGAGCTGAGGGAGCGTCTCCAGGGCTTCCTGGAGCGCCCCGAGCGGGCCGAGGGGCTGCACCGCGGCCGGGTGAAGCGCCAGGACCGCGCACTCTCCGCGCTCACCGCGGACGAGGACATGGGCGCGATCCTCGAAGCCTGGATCGCGAAGGGGAAGTACGCGAAGGTGCTCGACCTCTGGGTGAACGGCTTCGAGCTCGACTGGCGCAGCCTCCACCCGGGGCGCACGGCCCGGGTCGTCCCGCTGCCCACCTACCCCTTCGCCCGGGAGCGGTACTGGATCGCCGAGAAGCGGATCGACGGTCCCGAGGACGGGGCCGGCGCGGTGGCGGCGGGCCTTCCGGAGGGACGGCCCGACGCACGGACGGACGCACGGCCTGACGCACAGCCCGACGCACTGCTGGACGACGTCCTCGACAGCTACCTGAGCGACTCCCTCGGCATGGAAGCCGCCGCAGAGCACATCCGCCGGTCGTTCGACGACGCCGGCCGTACCACGGACAACGGGGGTCGCTGACCATGGACAGGCAACTCGAACAGCTGCTGCTGGACCTCAAGGCCCAGCGCGTCTCCCGGGAGCACGTCAAGGAGTTCCTGAGGCGCCGCCGGGAGGAAGCCGGCCAGGAGGAGTCCGGCCGCGCGGAAGCCGGCCCGGAGCAGGACGGCCCCGAGCAGGCAGGGCAGGAGCAGGCAGGGCAGGAGGAGGCCGGCCCGGAGCTGGTCCGGTTCCACCCGGTCTGGGAGGCGGCCGACGCCTCGCCGGCGACCGGCCGCGAGCCCGGCCACCTGGTGCTGCTGGCCGGCCCCGGCGAACTGGCCCGGGCCCTGCAGGAGTCCGACAGCACGGCCGTGGTGCGCCTGCTGGAGAGCCCGGCCACCGGCCTCGCGGAGCGCTACACCGACCTCGCGGGCCAGGTGCTGGACGCCGTCCGCCGGCTCCTCGCCCTGCCGTCGCCGCCCCGCACGCTGGTGCAGGTCGTCTGCCCGTGGAACGGCGAGGACGCCCTCGGCGCCGGCCTGCTCGGCCTGCTGAAGAGCGCGGCCCTGGAGAACCCGCGGCTGGTGCCCCAGCTCGTCCTGGTCGACACGGACGCCCCGGTGGCGACGACCGCCGGGCAGGTCCTGGCGAGCCGTGACCGCCCGGCCGAGCGCGCCGTCCGGCTGCACGACGGCGGCCGGTCCGTCCTGGCCTGGCGGGAACTGTCCGCCCCGGAGCGGCCCGCGCTGCCCTGGAAGGAGGGCGGCACCTACGTCATCACCGGCGGCCTCGGCGGCCTCGGGCTGATCTTCGCGCGGGACGTGCTGAGCTCCGTGCGCAGCGCCACCGTCCACCTCACCGGCCGCTCCCCGCTCGACGCGGACCGGCGGCGGTTGCTGGAGTCGTTGCGGAGCCCGCAGGCACAGGTGCACTACACCCCGCTCGACGTCGCCGACGCCGCCGGCGTGGAGGCGTTCCTGGCCGGGGTGCGGCAGGAGCACGGCGCCGTCAACGGCGTCATCCACAGCGCGGGCGTCCTGCGGGACGGCTTCGTCCTGCGCAAGAGCGCCGACGACCTGCGCGCCGTCCTGGCCCCCAAGGTGGCCGGGACGGTCAACCTCGACGCCGCCACCCAGGGCGACCCGCTGGACTTCTTCGCCCTGTTCTCCTCCGCGGCGGCGGTCACCGGCAACGTCGGCCAGTCCGACTACGCGGCCGCCAACGCGTTCATGGACGCCTTCGCCCACCACCGCGCCGGGCTGGTCGCCGAGGGGCGCCGCTCCGGCCGCAGCCTCTCGCTCAACTGGCCGCTCTGGGCCGAGGGCGGCATGGCACCCGACGCCGAGACCGAGCGCGCGCTGCTGGAACAGGTCGGCATGCACCCGCTGCGCACCGGGTCGGGGGTCCGTGTCCTGCACGAGAGCCTCTCCCTGGAGCTCCCGCAGGTGATGGCGGTCGAGGGCGACGGCGCACGCATCCGCCGGGCGCTCCTGGAGCAGCCCGCGGCCGCCCCCGCGGTTGCCGCCGTTGCCGCCGCTGCCGCCGCGGTGCCGGCCTCCGCGCCGGCGGCCGTGGCCGTCGACGAGGGGATGCTGCGCGACAAGGTCGTGCACCGGCTCCGGCAGGTGCTCGGCGGCGTCATCGGCCTCCCGGCGGCGAAGATCGACGCCGAGGCCCCGCTGGAGAGCTACGGGATCGACTCCATCGTCGTCACCCGGCTCAACCGGAAGTTCGCCGAGACCTTCGAGGCCGTCCCGAAGACGGTCCTCTACGAGTTCAACTCGCTGGAGACCCTCGCGGGTTACTTCCTCCGGGAGCACCGGGGGACGTGCCTCACCTGGACCGGGCTCGCCGCTGCGGCCCCGGTCGCCACCGCCCCGGCGCCGGCCCCCGTCGCTCCGGCCCCGGCCGCCGCCGGAAGGCCCGCCGCCGCGGAGCGCCCCGTCGTCGCGGAGCGTGCCGCCGACGCGCCAGCCCCCGCCGCGGCACCTGCCGCGCCCGCCGCGCCGTCCGCCGCGGACGCCATCGCCATCGTCGGTATGAGCGGCCGGTTCCCGCAGGCGGCGAACCTGGACGAGTACTGGCAGAACCTCGCCGCCGGGCGGGACTGCGTGACCGAGATCCCCGCCGACCGCTGGGAGCTGGAGGGCTTCTACCACGCGGACCGCGACGAGGCGGTCGCGCTGGGCCGCAGCTACAGCAAGTGGGGCGGCTTCCTCGACGGCTTCGCCGACTTCGACCCGCTCTTCTTCGGCATCTCGCCGCAGGAGACCATGAACATGGACCCGCAGGAACGCCTGTTCCTCCAGGAGTCCTGGAACGCGCTGGAGGACGCCGGTTACACCCGCCGGCGCCTGGCCGACGCGCACCGCGGGCGGGTCGGCGTCTTCGCCGGCGTCTCCAAGACCGGCTTCGACCTCTACGGGCCCGCGCTGCGGGAGCAGAACGAGAACCTCCACCCGCTGACGTCCTTCGCCTCGGTCGCCAACCGCGTCTCGTACCTGCTCGACCTGCGGGGCCCGAGCCTGCCGGTCGACACCATGTGCTCGTCCTCGCTGAGCGCCGTCCACGAGGCGATGGAGCACCTGCGGCGCGGCGAGTGCGACCTCGCGCTCGCGGGCGGGGTCAACCTCTACCTGCACCCGTCGAACTACACCCTGATGTCCGGCAAGCGGATGCTGTCGCACGACGGGAAGTGCCGCAGCTTCGGCGCCGGCGGCAACGGCTTCGTGCCCGGCGAGGGCGCAGCCGTGGTGCTGCTCAAGCGGCTGTCGGACGCCGAGCGGGACGGCGACGTCATCCACGCCGTGCTGCGCGGCAGCAGCATCAACCACGGCGGCCGGACCAACGGCTACACCGTGCCCAACCCGGGTGCGCAGGCCGAGGTGGTGCGCGAGGCGCTGGACCGCGCGGGCGTCAAGGCCCACGAGGTGAGCTACCTGGAGGCGCACGGCACCGGGACGGAGCTCGGCGACCCGATCGAACTCGACGGCCTCACCCGGGCGTTCGCGCAGGACACCGACGCCCGGCAGTACTGCGCCGTCGGCTCGGCGAAGAGCAACATCGGCCACCTGGAGGCGGCGGCGGGCATCGCCGGGCTGCTGAAGATCGTCCTCCAGATGCAGCACGGGCGGCTCGCCCCCAGCCTGCACGCGCAGGAGCCGAACCCCAACATCGACTTCGCCCGGACGCCGTTCCGCCTCCAGCAGGAGGCGGCCGACTGGCAGCGGCCCGTCGGCGCCGACGGCACGACGGAGCGGCCCCGGATCGCGGGCGTCTCCTCCTTCGGCGCGGGCGGCTCCAACGCGCACGTCGTGGTGGAGGAGTACCGCCGCGAGGCCGCCGGCCGCAATGGCGCGGACGCCGGCCGCAACGGCGCGGACGACGGCGCCCCGCGCCTGATCGTGCTCTCGGCCAAGGACGGCGAGCGGCTGCGCGAGCGGGCCCGGGCCCTGCTGGAGTGGATCGCCCGCCAGGACGCCACGGCCCTGGACCTCGACGCCGTCGCCCACACGCTGCAGTCCGGTCGTGAGGCGATGGAGGCGCGGCTCGCGCTGCCCGTCACCTCCGCCGCCGAACTCACCGCCGGGCTCGCCGCGTTCGTCGCCGGCGAGGAGGACGTCGAGGGCCTCCACCTGGGCAACGTCAGGGACCACCGGGACACCCTGGCCGGCTTCGCCACCGACACCGACATGGCGGCGACCGTCGACGCGTGGATCGGGAAGGGCAAGTTCGACCGGCTGCTCGACCTCTGGGTCAAGGGCCTGGCCGTCGACTGGAGCCGGCTCCACCGCGGGAACGGCCCGCGGATGCTCCCGCTGCCGGGCTACCCGTTCGCCCGTGAGCGCTACTGGGTGGGCGACCTCACCGCCGGCCGTCCGGCCGCCGTCCCCGGCGCCGCCCGGCTCCACCCGCTCGTCCACACCAACACCTCCTCCCTGGACGCCCAGCGGTTCGGCTCGGTGTTCTCGGGCGAGGAGTTCTTCCTGGCGGACCACGTCGTCAAGGGCCGCAAGGTGCTGCCGGGCGCCGCCTACCTGGAGATGGCGCGGGCGGCCCTGGAGGCCTCGCTCGACACCCGCCCGCAGGGGGTGACGCTGCGCAACGTGGTCTGGGCCCGCCCCGTCACCGCGGACGGGCCGCCCGTGCACGTGCGGACCACGCTGTTCGCCGAGGCGGACGGCGAGGTCGCGTTCGAGATCTCCAGCCTGCCGGACGGCGACGCCGACGCCGCGCCCGTCGTGCACAGCCAGGGCGTGGCCGTTCCCGCCGCCGACGCCCCGGCCGGGCCGGTGGACGTGGCCGCGCTGCTGGCCGCCTGCGACAGCGAGCGCCTCGACGCCGCGCAGTGCTACCGGACGTACCGGGAGCTGGGCATCGACTACGGTCCGGCGCACCGCGGCATCGAGAGCATCGCGGTCGGTGACGGCCAGGCCCTGGCGCGCCTGGTGCTCCCCGCCGGGGCAGCGGCGACCCAGGACGCCTTCGTGCTCCACCCGGGCCTGCTGGACTCCGCTTTCCAGGCCTCCGTCGGCCTCTTCGGCGCCGCCGGCGACGCCCCGGACGCCGCCGGGACCGTGCTCCACCTCCCCTTCGCCCTGGACGAGTTGGAGGTCTTCGGACCGGTCACGTCCGGGCTGTGGGCGTGGGTGCGGTACAGCGCCGACGACCGGCCCGGCCTCGGGGTCCGCAAGGTCGACATCGACCTCCTGGACGACGCCGGCGCCGTCCGCTGCCGGCTCCGGGGCTTCACCTCCCGGGCCTACGACGCGGCCGCGACCCCGGCCGTGAACCCGGCCCCGAACCCGACCCCGGCCGTGGACGCCCCGCTCGGCCACGGCGGGCCCGAGCGCCACGCCGCGCCCCCGCAGGCCGGCGCCACCACGCCGGCGGAGCGGGCCGGCCGGTACCTGGTCACCCTGCTGGCCTCCCAGCTGCGCCTGCCCGCCGACCGGATCGATGCGAGCGACGCCCTGGAGCACTACGGCATCGACTCCATCATGACGATGAACCTGACCAACCAGCTGGAGCAGGTCTTCGGCTCGCTGCCCAAGACCCTCTTCTTCGAGTACCAGAGCATCAGCGCGCTCACCGAGTACTTCGTCGAGGCCCACGGGGAGCGGCTGGCCGAGCTCCTCGGCGCGGACGACCAGGAGCCCGCCGCCGGCGCCCCCGCCGCCGGCGCCCCCGCCGTCGAAGCGGCTCCCGCGGTCCGGGCGGTGCCCGAGGCGCCGCGCCGCGGGCGGGCCGCACGCCGCGCCCCGGTCCGCCGCCCCGCGACGGAGCCCGAGGGCCCGGAGATCGCCGTCATCGGACTGGCCGGGCGCTACCCGCAGGCCCGCAACGTCCGCGAGTTCTGGCGCAACCTCGCCGAGGGCCGGGACTGCATCACCGAGGTCCCGGCCGACCGCTGGGACCACAGCGCGTACTTCGACCCGGACAAGAACGCGCCAGGCCGCACGTACACCAAGTGGGGCGGCTTCCTGGACCGGGCCGACCACTTCGACCCGCTGTTCTTCAACATCTCCCCGCGCGAGGCCGCGTTCATGGACCCCCAGGAGCGGCTGTTCCTGGAGACCGTGCACGAGACGCTGGAGGACGCCGGCTACACCCGCGAGGCGCTCAGCCGCTACGGCGCGCGCGGCCTCGCCGGGAACGTCGGCGTGTTCGTCGGCGTGATGTACGAGGAGTACCAGCTCTACGGCGCCCAGGAACAGGCGAAGGGACGCAACGTCACCCTGTCCGGCAGCGCGTCGTCGATCGCGAACCGGATCTCCTACGTCTTCGACCTGCACGGCCCGAGCCTGGCCGTCGACACGATGTGCTCGTCCTCGCTCACCGCCCTTCACCTGGCCTGCCAGAGCCTGCGGACCGGCGGCTGCGAGCTCGCCGTCGCCGGCGGCGTCAACCTCTCGCTCCACCCGAACAAGTACCTGATGCTCGGGAACGGCAAGTACGCGTCGAGCAAGGGGCTCTGCGAGAGCTTCGGCGAGGGCGGCGACGGCTACGTGCCCGGCGAGGGCGTGGGCGCCGTCCTGCTGAAGCCGCTCGCCCGGGCCGTCGAGGACGGCGACACCGTCTACGGCGTCATCCGGGGGACGGCCCTCAACCACGGCGGCCGGACCAACGGCTACTCCGTGCCCAACCCCCGCGCGCAGCACAACGTCATCGGCCACGCGCTGCGCGAGGCGGGAGTCGACGCGCGCTCGGTGACCTACGTCGAGGCGCACGGCACCGGCACGTCACTCGGCGACCCGATCGAGGTGGCCGGCCTGACCAAGGCGTTCCGGGAGTACTCGGACGACCGGCAGTTCTGCGCGATCGGCTCGGTGAAGAGCAACATCGGGCACGCCGAGAGCGCCGCCGGCATCTCGGCGCTGACCAAGGTGCTGCTCCAGCTCAAGCACGGCCAGCTGGCGCCCTCGCTCCACGCCGAGGTGCTCAACCCGCACATCGACTTCGAGAACAGCCCGTTCCGCGTGCAGCGCGAGCTGGCGCCGTGGCAGCGCCCCGTCGCCGCCGACGGCACCGAGGCGCCGCGCATCGCCGGCATCTCCTCCTTCGGCGCGGGCGGCTCCAACGCGCACGTCATCGTCGAGGAGTACCGCCCCGCGCCGGCCGCCCGGCCCGCGGGCTCCGCGGGCCGCCCCGCCGCCGTCGTGCTGTCCGCCCGGACGGAGGCCGGCCTGCGGGCCCAGGCCGAGCAGCTGCTGCACTGGACCACCGAGGAGGAGGGCGCCGGCACGGCGCTCGCCGATCTCGCCTACACCCTCCAGACCGGCCGGGAGGCCTACGAGGAGCGGCTCGGCCTCGTCGCGGGCACGACCGGCGAACTCACCGCGGGCCTGCGGGCGTTCCTGGCCGGCGAGACGGGCGCCGACGGGCTCCACCGGGGCCGCGTCGAGCGGCGGCAGGGAGTGCTCGCCGTCTTCACCCCCGACGAGGACCTGGCGCGGGCGCTCGACGCCTGGGCCGCCGGGCACGAGTACGGCAGGCTGCTGGAGCTCTGGGTCACCGGCCTGGTGCTCGACTGGGAGAAGCTGCACGTCGGCTCCGCGCCCCGCCGGGTGCCGATGCCGACCTACCCGTTCCAGGGCGAGCGCTACTGGCTCTCCCCGGGCACCGCGGCCGACCCGCGGCCCGCGACCGGCGCCGGGCGGCTCCACCCGCTGCTGCACGCCAACACCTCCAGCCTGAACGAGCAGCGCTTCACCTCGGTCTTCACGGGCGAGGAGTTCTTCCTGAAGGACCACCAGGTCCAGGGCGAGCGCGTGCTCTCCGGCGCGGCCTGCCTGGAGCTGGCCCGGGCCGCGGTGGCGGCCTCGCTGGACGGGCCGCACGGCGGCCTGCGGATCCGCAACGTCGTCTGGTCGCGGCCCGTGACCGTGACCGGGAGGGCCCGGACCGTCCAGGTCCGCCTGCTGCCGAAGGGCCCGGACGAGGTCGGCTTCGAGATCCACAGCACCGCCGACGAGGACGGCCCGGACGCGCAGCCGGTCATCCACAGCGAGGGCCTCGTCCGGGTGGCCCCGGAGACCGGTCCGGCGGACCCCGCCGGCCTCGACCTGGCCCGGCTGCAGGCCGCCTGCGACGGTGCGCAGTTCGACGCGGAGCAGGCCTACCGGGCCTTCGGCGCCCGGGGCATCGCCTACGGCCCCGGCCACCGCGGCCTCGACCGCCTCCTGACCGGCGACGGCCAGGTGCTCGCCCGGCTCGTCCTGCCGGACGCCGTGCGGGGGACGCTGGACGACTACGGCCTGCACCCCGCCCTGCTGGACTCCGCCCTCCAGGCCTGTGTCGGCCTGCTGCCCCTGGCGGACGAGGGCGGGCCGCTCCTGCTGCCCTTCGCGCTGGACGAGGTGGAGATCACCGGCCCCTGTGCCCCCGTGATGTGGGCCTGGGTGCGCGAGGGCGGCGGCCGGCCGGGCGACGCCGTCCGCCGCCTCGACATCGACCTCTGCGACGACGAGGGCCGGGTGAGCGTCCGCCTCAAGGGCGTCTCGCTGCGCGCCTACACGGCGCAGCCGGCCACCGGTGCGCAGCCGGCCGCCGCCGGGTCGCCGTCGGGCACCGCGGAGCTGCTCGCCGCGCCCTGCTGGGTCCCCGCCGAGCGCGCGGACCGAGCTGGGGAGGCCGGGGCGACCGGGGCGACCGGGGCCGGCCTGGTGCTGGTCGCGGGTCTGCCCGAGGTCGCGGCGGCGCTGGAGGCCCGGGGCACGGCCCGGGTCGTGCGCCTGGACTCCGCCGCGCCGGGCGTCGACGCCCGCTACACCGAGGACGCGCTGACCGTCCTCGCGGCCGTCAAGGAACTGCTGGGCGAGCGCGGGCAGCAGGGCGTGCCCGTCCAACTGGTCGCGCCGTCGGCGCAGGAGCCGTCCCTGTGGGCGGGGCTGGCCGCCGTCCTGAGGTCGGCCCGGCTGGAGAACCCGAAGGTGCTCGGCCAGCTCGTCCTGGTCGACCCGCAGGACGGCCCGGAGCAGGTGGCCGCCCAGGTCGCCGCCGACCGCGCCGCACCGTCGGACACCGCCGTCCGCCACCGGGGCGGGACGCGCGAGGTCCTGCGGTGGCGTGAGGAGGCGGACGGCACCCCGGCCGGGGTGCCGTGGAAGGACGGCGGCGTCTACCTGATCACCGGTGGCGCCGGCGGGCTGGGCGCCGTCTTCGCCCGGGACATCGCCGCCCGGGTGCGGGAGCCCCGGATCGTCCTCGCCGGCCGCGCGCCGCGCGACGGGCACAAGGACGCGCTCTTGGCGGAGCTGACGGGCCTCGGCGCCCACGCCGCCTACGAGCAGGCCGACGTGGCCGTCCGGGACGACGTCGAGGCGCTGGTCGGCCGGCTCCGCGAGGCGCACGGCCGGATCGACGGCATCCTGCACAGCGCCGGGTTCATCAAGGACGCCTTCATCCTGCGCAAGGACGAGGCCGACTTCGCGCGCGTGCTGGCGCCGAAGGTCGCCGGGCTGGTGCACCTGGACGAGGCCACCCGGGGCGACGACCTGGACTTCCTGGTCGCCTTCTCCTCCGTGGCCGGGGCCCTCGGCAACGTCGGCCAGTCCGACTACGCCGCGGCCAACTCCTTCATGGACGCCTACGCGCACCACCGCAACACGCTGGTGGCGGCGGGGGAGCGGCACGGCCGGACGGTGTCGCTCGGCTGGCCCCTGTGGGCCGACGGCGGCATGCACGTCGACGCGGGCACCGAGCAGTCGCTGCGCGAGCGGTTCGGGCTCGTCCCGCTGCGCACGGAGACCGGCGTCCGGGCCCTCTACCGGGCGCTGGCCTCGCAGCACGGCCAGGTGCTGGTGCTGGAGGGCGACCGGCCGAGGCTGCGCGAGACCCTCCTCGCGGGCCTCCTCGCCGACGCGCCGTCCGACCGGCTCCCGTCCGACCGGCTCCCGGCCGGCCCGGCCCCGGCGGCGGACCGCCCGGATGAGTCGGCGGCCGGCCGGGACGTGACCGGCGCGGGCGTGACCGGCGCGGGCGTGACCGTTCCGGACGCGACCGTTCCGGAGGTGGCCGTTCCGGAGGTGACCGGCGCGGGCGTGACCGTTCCGGACGAGACCACCGCCCAGAAGGCTGCGGCGTACTTCAAGAAGCTCCTGGCGTCGGTCATCGACCTTCCCGCCGCCAAGATCGACCCGGAGGCGCCGCTGGAGGACTACGGCGTCGACTCCGTCATGACGATGGACATGACCCGCACGCTGGAGACGGTCTTCGGCTCGCTGCCGAAGACGCTCTTCTTCGAGCACCGGACCATCGCTGCTCTGACGCGGCACTTCCTGGAGACCCACCCGGGGCGGATGCGCGAGCTGCTGCCCACGGCGGCCGCCCGTCCGCAGCCGGCCCCGTCCCCGTCCGCCGGGCCGGCCGCCGCGGAGCGGACCGTTCCCGCCCGCGCCTGGCGCACCCTCGGATCCGGGCAGGCACCGGCACAGGCGCAGGAGCGGACGCAGGCCCCCGCGGGCGTCGGTGACGTCGCGATCATCGGCCTGGCCGGGCGCTACCCGCAGGCCGCCGACGTCCGCGAGTTCTGGCAGAACCTCGCGGCCGGCCGGGACTGCGTGACCGAGGTGCCGGCCTCGCGCTGGGACGTCGGCGGCTTCTTCGACCCCGACCCGAACGCCCCCGGGAAGACGTACAGCAAGTGGGGCGGATTCCTCGACGGCGCCTACGACTTCGACCCGATGTTCTTCAACATCTCCCCCCGCGAGGCGGAGATCATGGACCCGCAGGAGCGGCTGTTCCTCCAGTGCGTCCACGACACCCTGGAGGACGCCGGCTACACCCGGGACACCGCGAAGGGCCGGACCGGCAACGTCCTCGACGGCCGGGTGGGCGTCTTCGTCGGCGTCATGTACGAGGAGTACCAGCTCCTCGGCGCCCAGGCGCAGCTCGGGGGCACGCCGCTGGCGGTGGCCGGCAACCCCGCGTCCATCGCGAACCGGGTGTCGTACTACTTCAACCTGCAGGGCCCGAGCATGAGCGTCGACTCGATGTGCTCGTCGTCGCTGTCGGCCGTCCACCTGGCCTGCCAGAGCCTGAAGTGGGGCGACTGCGAGGTGGCGGTCGCCGGCGGGGTGAACCTCTCGCTGCACCCGAACAAGTACCTGCTGCTCAGTCAGGGCAGGTTCGCCTCGACCAACGGCCGCTGCGAGAGCTTCGGGGCCGGCGGTGACGGCTACGTGCCGGGCGAGGGCGTGGGCGCCGTGCTGCTCAAGCCGCTGGCGAAGGCCGTGGCGGACGGCGACCGGATCTACGGCGTCATCAAGGGCACGGCCGTGAACCACGGCGGGAAGACCAACGGCTACTCGGTGCCGAACCCGCAGGCCCAGGCCGACGTCGTCGGCCGGGCGCTGGCGACGGCGGGCGTGGACGCGCGCGCCGTCGGCTACGTCGAGGCGCACGGCACCGGGACGGCGCTGGGCGACCCGATCGAGATCGCCGGGCTGGCGAAGGCGTTCGGCGAGCACACCGAGGACCGGCAGTTCTGCGCGATCGGCTCGGTGAAGAGCAACATCGGGCACGCCGAGAGCGCGGCGGGCATCGCCGGCATCACCAAGGTCCTGCTCCAGCTCCAGCACGGCAAGCTCGCTCCCTCGCTGCACGCGCGGACGCTCAACCCGCACATCGACTTCGCGGGGACGCCGTTCGTCGTGCAGCGGGAGCTGGCCGACTGGCCCAGCCCGGCGCCGGCCGACGGTTCGGACACCGCGGTCCCGCGGGTCGCCGGCGTCTCGTCCTTCGGCGCCGGGGGCTCCAACGCCCACGTCGTCATCGCGGAGTACCTGCCCGGGGAGGCGGCCGGGCCGGCCGCGGCCGACGACGCGCAGCCCGCCGTGGTGCCGCTCTCGGCGCGGACGGCGGAGCAGCTGCAGGCGCAGGCCGCCAACCTGGCGGACTGGCTGGAGCGCCCGGAGAACGCCGGCGCCGCCCTCGCGGACATCGCCTACACGTTGCAGGTGGGCCGCGAGGCGATGGAGGAGCGCCTCGGCGTCATCGCCGGGTCGGTGCCGGACCTGCTGGCCAAGCTGCGGCACTTCCTCGACGACGGTCCGGGCAGTGGTTCCGGCGGCGCCGGTGACGAGGTCGTGCGGAGCACGGTCACCCGGGACAGCGCCGTGCTGACGCTGTTCGCCCCCGACACCGACCTCGACGCGATGATCGGGGCCTGGGCCGGGAAGGGGAAGTACGAGAAGCTGCTCGAACTGTGGGCCAACGGCGTGCCGCTGGACTGGCGCCTGCTGCACGGCGCCGCCACCCCCCGGCGGATCGCGCTGCCGACCTACCCGTTCGCGCGCGAGCGCTGCTTCCCGTTCGACGCCGAGCCCCTGGTGGCGCGGGCGCCGCAGGGACCGCGGCCGGCGCCGGGGCCGGGCCGGCTGCACCCGCTGGTGCAGGCCAACACCTCGGACTTCTCCGAGCAGCGGTTCAGCTCGGTCTTCACCGGCGAGGAGTTCTTCCTGCGCGACCACGTCGTGCAGGGCTCCCGGACGATGCCGGGCACGGCGTTCCTGGAGATGGCCGTCGCGGCCGCCTGCCTCACCTGCCGCACGGCCGTCGAGCCGTCCGCGCCGGTGGCGCTGAGGAACATCGTGCTGGCGCAGCCGTTGCGGGTGGGCGACCGGCCGCAGGAGCTGCACGTCGGCCTGCACCCCGAGGCGGACGGCGACATCCGGTTCCGCGTCTACAGCGCCCCGGACGACGAGGAGCCCGTCCTGCACGGCGAGGGGGCCCTCTACTTCATGGAGGGCGCCGAGGACACCGTCCTCGACCTGGACGCCCTGCGGGCCGCCTGCGACCTCCCCGGGCTGACCGCCGCGGAGTGCTACGAGCTCTACCGCGCGGCCGGCATCGCGTACGGGCCCTCGCACCGGGGTGTCCGGCACATCTGGACCGGGCCGGGGCAGGCGCTGGCCGAACTGGCGCTGCCGGACCCGGTCCGGGGCACCGAGGGCGACTTCACGCTGCACCCGAGCCTGCTCGACGCGGCGCTCCAGGCCTGCGTCGGCGTCCTCGGCCGGCCGGGCGCCGAGGGGGCGGCGCGCAGCGGTTCCGGCCTCGCCGTGCCGTTCGCGGTGGACGACGTCCTCGTCCTCGACGCCTGCACGGACGCCATGTGGGCGTGGGTGCGCCCGAGCGGGGAGGAGAGCGCCGACGCGGCGATCCGCAAGCTCGACGTCGACCTGGCCGACCAGCGGGGACGCGTCCGTGTACGCATCGCCGGGCTCTCGTTCCGGGTCCTGAATCCAAATAAGAATCATGATCCGATTTCCACCACGGAGTCGACTGGTGATCATGTAACGTCTCGTCAAGTGACGGTGCATCATGATCCGGTCAACCCCGCGGGGACCCCCGGCGCAGCGGCACTCTCCTACCCGCAGTGGCAGGGGAGGCCCGTGCAGGGCGGGCTCTCCAGCGTCGACGGCGCACGGCGGACCGTCCTCCTCGCGGGCCTGCCCGAGGCGGCCGAGCTGCTCAGGAGCTGCGACGACGGTGACGTCGTCGTCCTGGCCGACGAGGTCGGGACTCTCGACGGCCGGTACGCCGGCTACGGGGTGCAGCTCCTGGAACGGCTGAAGTCCGAGGTGCGCGGCACCGCCGGCAAGGCCCACCTCCAACTGGCGATCGCCGGCGGCCCGGACGCGCTCCCGCTCACCGGCCTCGTCGCGATGCTCCGCACGGCCGCGCTGGAGAACCCGAACGTCACCGGGCAGCTGCTTCTCCTCGACCCGGACGACACCCCGGCGACGGCCGTCGAACGGATCCTGGAGAACCGGGCCCACCCGGAGGACACCCTCGTCCGCTACCGGGACGGCCGGCGCGAGGTGCAGGCCTGGGCCGAGGACGCCACGGCGACCGCCGCCCCGCTCCCGTGGAAGGAGAACGGGGTGTACCTGATCACCGGCGGGACGGGCGCGCTCGGCCTCGTCCTCGCCCGGGAGATCGCCGCCCGCACCGGGAACGCCACCCTCGTCCTGACCGGGCGCTCCCCGTCCGACCCGGACAAGCTCCGCGTCCTCGACGAGCTGGTCGCCCTCGGCGCCCGCGCCGCGCACTACGAGCAGGCCGACACGGCGGACCGCGCCGCCGTCGACGCGCTGGTCGCGCGGACGCTGGAGCGGTGCGGCCGGATCGACGGCGTCGTCCACAGCGCCGGCGTCACGCACGACGGCTTCATCCTGCGCAAGCAGGAGGCGGAGTTCCGCGGCGTCCTGGCACCCAAGGTGTCGGGCGTGGTGAACCTCGACGGCGCCACCGCCGCCCTCCCGCTCGACTTCTTCGTGACCTTCTCCTCCACCTCCGGGGCCTCCGGCAACGTCGGCCAGGTCGATTACGCGGCGGCCAACGCCTTCCTCGACGCCTACGCCTGGCACCGCCAGGACCTCGTCGCCCGCGGCGAGCGCAGCGGACACAGCCAGTCCGTCAACTGGCCGCTCTGGGCCGACGGCGGAATGCACGTCACGCCGGAGACGGCGGCCCTGCTGCGCTCGCGCTACGGCGTCGTCCCGCTGGGGACGGCCGAAGGGATCGAGGCGTTCTACCGGATCCTCAACTCCCCGCACAGCCAGGTGATGGTCACCGCGGACGCGCCGTCCGGCCCACCTGAAACGCCTGCCCCGCACCAGACCTCCCCTGTCACCTCTGCCGTCGGGACGAATCCGTGACGCACAACCCCGTGACACACCACGACAGCGACGAGCTCGCGGCGAAGGCGACCGCGTACCTCAAGGGCCTGCTCTCCCGGGCCACCAAGGTGCCGGTCGGCCGGGTCGACGCCCACCGGGCGTTCGAGAGCTTCGGCGTCGACTCGGTCATGGCGATGACCATGACGGCCGAGCTCGAAACCGTCCTCGGGTCGCTGCCGAAGACCCTCTTCTTCGAGTTCCGCGACCTCCACGGGCTGGCGCAGCACCTCCTCGCCGACCACCGCCCGGCGCTGCTGCGTCACCTCGGCACCGCCGGTGAGGAGGAGGCCCCGGCCGGCCGGGAGCCCGGGGCGGCGCCGCGCGGGGCCGACCGGCCGCGCAGGCCCGTGCCGCGCAAGGCGGTGCCGCGCAAGCCCCTGGCGTCGAGCCGGTGGGGCACGCGGCCGGCGGCGCCGCAGCCGGCGGGCGCGGCCGGGCCGGCCCGGCCGACCGAGCCCGTGCAGCCGGTGCAGACCGTGCAGACCGTGCCGTCCGTCCAGCCCGTGCGGTCGGAGACGCCGGAGGGGGTGCTGGAGGGGACGTCGGAGGGGACGCGGGGGCTCGACATCGCGATCATCGGCCTGTCCGGGCGCTACCCGCAGGCCCGCACGCTGGACGAGTTCTGGGCCAACCTGGCCGCCGGCCGCGACAGCGTCACCGAGATCCCGGCCGACCGCTGGGACCACGGCGTGTACTTCGACCCCGACAAGGACACGCCGGGGAAGACGTACAGCAAGTGGGGCGGATTCGTCGACGGCGTCGCCGAGTTCGACCCGCTGTTCTTCCACATCTCGCCCTCCGAGGCCGAGTTGATGGACCCTCAGGAACGGCTCTTCCTGCAGTGCGCCTACGAGACCGTCGAGGACGCCGGCTACACCCCGGCGGGCCTGAATGCGCCCTCGGCCGACGGCACGCCGCCCAGCGTCGGCGTCTACGTCGGCGTCATGTACGAGGAGTACCAGCTCTACGGGGCCCAGGAGCAGGTCCTCGGGCGCCCGGTGGCGCTCTCCGGGAACCCCTCGGCCGTCGCCAACCGGGTCTCCTACTACTTCGACTTCCGCGGCCCGAGCATGAGCGTGGACACGATGTGCTCCTCCTCGCTCAGCGCCATCCAGCTCGCCTGCCAGAGCATCGGCGCGGGCGTCTGCGACGTGGCGCTGGCCGGCGGCGTCAACCTCTCGGTGCACCCCAACAAGTACCTGATGCTCGGTCAGGGCAAGTTCGTCTCCGGCAAGGGCCGGTGCGAGAGCTTCGGCAAGGGCGGCGACGGCTACGTGCCCGGCGAGGGCGTGGGCGCCGTCCTGCTGAAGCCGCTGGCCAGGGCCGTGGCGGACGGCGACCGAATACACGGCGTCATCCGGGGCATCGCCGTCAACCACGGCGGGCGGACCAACGGGTACGCCGTCCCCAGCCCGCTGGCCCAGGCCCAGTCGATCACCGACGCGTGGCGGCAGTCCGGGGTGGACCCCCGCGCCGTCAGCTACATCGAGGCGCACGGCACCGGCACGGCGCTCGGGGACCCGATCGAGATCTCCGGGCTCACCAAGGCGTTCCGCCGGCACACCCAGGACGAGCGGTTCTGCGCGATCGGCTCGGTCAAGAGCAACATCGGGCACTGCGAGAGCGCCGCCGGCATCTCCGGCCTGACCAAGGTCCTGCTGCAGCTGCGGCACGGCAAGCTCGCCCCGTCGCTGCACTCCGCGGAGCTCAACCCGTACATCGACTTCGACCGCACGCCCTTCACCGTCCAGCAGACCCTGGCGGACTGGCGGCGGCCCGTGGTGACGGTCGACGGGGCCGAGCGGGAACTGCCCCGGATCGCGGGCATCTCCTCCTTCGGAGCCGGCGGGTCCAACGCCCACCTGGTCGTCGAGGAGTACCGGGCGGAGCCCGCGCCCGCGGTCGCGCCCGGGGCGCCCGTCCTCGTCGTGCTCTCCGCCCGCAGCGCCGACCGCCTGACCGAGAAGGCACGCCAACTCGCCGACTGGATCGAGGCGAAGGGCCTCGCCGACGCCGATCTGCCCTCGGTCGCCCGGACGCTCCAGGTGGGGCGCGAGGCCATGCGGGAGCGGCTCGGCCTCGTGGTGGGGACCATGCCGGAGCTGGTCGCACGGCTGAAGGGCTTCGCGGCCGGCGAGGAGGCCGGCGGCCTGGTCCGCGGGCGGGCGGGCGGTGACACCGAGGCCCTCGCGCGGCTCGCCGCCGAGGAGCGGCCGGACGACGCGCTCGCCGGCCGGGACCTCGCGAGGCTGCTGGAGCTGTGGGTCAAGGGCGTCACCGTCGACTGGGCCGGGCTCTACGACGGCGTGGCGCCGGCGCGCATCGCGCTGCCCGCCTACCCGTTCCGCCGGGACCGCTACTGGATCGACACCACGCGCACGGCCGCGGCCCTGGCGGGCACCGTCGCCGGCACCGCCCCGGCCGTCGCCGCCGGTGCCCCGGCCGTCGCCGGCACCGCCCCGGCCCTCGCCGCCGCTGCCGCGGTCGGAACCGCTGCGGCCGGCCCGGCCCACGAGGCGCTGGTCTTCACGGAGGACTGGGAGCCCGAGGCGCTGCCCGCCGCGCCGGCCGGCGCGGCGCGGACCCTGGTCTGCCTCGGCACCGACCCCGCCGGCCTGGACGAGCTCACCCGCGCCGCGCGTGCCCTCGACCCCGCGACCACGCTGGTCCTCCTGACCCGCGGCGAGGGCTACCGGAAGACCTCGGAGCACTCCTACCAGGTCGACGCCCGGGAGCCCGGCGACTGCGTCCGCGCCTTCGAGGAGATCCGGGCGCGGTACGGCCCGGTCGACGGCCTGCTCAACCTGTGGACGCTGGAGGACGGCGCCGGCCCGGCCTCCTACCGCACCACCCTCCACCTCCTCCAGGCGGTCGCGGCGGCGAAGCTGACGGTCCGCCGGATCGTCCAGGCCGGGGAGTTCCGCGACGGCGTGGAGCAGGCGTACCTGGAGTCGTGGCTCGGCTTCGAGCGTTCGCTCGGCCGGGTGCTCCCGGGGGTGGCGTTCACCGCCGTACTGGAGGACGCCCGGGACGCCGAGGGCCGGGACGCCGAGGGCCGGACGGCTCCCGCGGTCTGGTTCGCACGCCTCCGCGACGAGCTGGCCGCCGCCGAGCCGGCGAGCGCGCTGTACCGCGGCGGGACCCGCCACGTCGGCAGGGTCCGGCCGAGCACGCCCGGCGCCGGGACGGACCTGCTCAAGCAGCGCGGCACCTACCTGATCACCGGCGGTCTCGGCGGCCTGGGCCTGCTCTTCGCCGAGCACCTCGCCCGGACCCGCTCCGCGCGCCTGGTGCTGACCGGCCGCTCGCCCCTCGACGCCGGCCGGGAGCGGCTGATCGCCGGGATCGAGGCGCTCGGCGGCGAGGTCCTGTACGGGCGGGCCGACGCCGCCGACCGGGAGGCCATGCGCGCGGTCGTGAGCGCGGCGCACGAGCGCTTCGGGGCGATCGACGGCGTCATCCACGCCGCCGGCGTCGCAGGGCAGGGCAGCGTCCTCACCACCGACGCCCCGGCGTTCGAGGACCGGCTCTCCTCCAAGGTGGCCGGCACGCTCGTCCTGGACGAGGTCCTCGCCGGTGAACCCCTCGGCTTCGCCTGCTACTTCTCGTCCACCTCGGCCGTCCTCGGGGACTTCGGCAGCTGCGACTACGCCGTCGGCAACCGCTTCCAGACCGCCTACGCCCGGCACCGCGAGGAGCGGGTGCGGCACGGTTCGCTCTCCGGGGCGACCGTCGCCGTCAACTGGCCGCTGTGGCGCGAGGGCGGCATGGGCTTCGACGACGCACAGGGCGCCGAGCTGTACCTCGCCTCCAGCGGGCTGCGGCTGCTCGACCGGGAGGAGGGCATCGCGCTCTTCGAACGGCTCCTGGGGCAGGGCCGGACCCAGCAGCTCGTCCTGGCCGGGGAGCCGGACCGCGTCCGGCGCCTGCTCGGCGTGGACCGGCCGACCCCCGCACCGACCGCACCTGTCCTGCCAGAAACACCCGCCGCACCCGCCGCACCTGCCGAACCGGTCACACCGGCCGTACCAGAAACACCCGCCGCACCTGCCGTCAACAACGCTGCGCACAGCGCGCTCGTCCCGGGAACGGAGCACGTGGACCTCGACGCCCTGGTTCTTTCGGAACTGGAAACGATGATCGGTGAGACGCTCAGGGTGCCCCGTGAGCAGATCCACGCCGACGAGAACCTCTCACACCTCGGATTCGACTCCGTCAACCTGGCGAAGCTCGCCGGGGCCATGAGCCGGCACTTCGGCTTCGAGGTGCTGCCCTCGGTCTTCTTCTCGCACCCCACCCCGCAGCGGCTGGTGGCGCACCTGGTGGCGGAGCAGCAGGACGCCCTGCGCGAGCGCTACACGAAGCAGGCCGGGCGCCCGGCCGCCGAGGCCCCGGAGGCCACCGCGGCTTCCGAGCCCGTCGCGGTCACCGAGGTCACCGAGACCGCCGGGTCGGCCCGGGGGAGGAGCGCGGGCGGCGCACCCGAGGCGATCGCCGTCATCGGCATGAGCGGCCGCTTCCCCGCCGCCCGGTCGGTCGACGAGTTCTGGAAGATCCTGGAGCAGGGTCGGGACGTCCTCTCGCCCGTGCCGGAGGACCGCCGCGCCGACTGGAGCGACCCGGAGGCACAGGACCCGGAGCGCACCCGGTGCGGATTCGTCCCCGGCATCGCCGAGTTCGACCCCGCCTTCTTCGAGATCTCGCCGCGCGAGGCGCAGAGCATGGACCCGCGCCAGCGGCTGCTGCTCCAGGAGGCCTGGCACGCGCTGGAGGACGCCGGCTACGGCGAGCGCCGGCTCCGGGACGAGCAGATCGGCATGTTCGTCGGCGCGGAGCAGGGCGACTACCTGCACCTGACCCAGGGCGAGGGCAGCATCACGGCGCAGCACGAGGCGATCATGGCCTCGCGCCTGGCCTACCTGCTCGACTTCTCCGGTCCCGTGCTCGCCATCAACACCGCCTGCTCCTCCGGGCTGGCCGCCGCCCACCAGGCGTGCGCGAGCCTGCGCAGCGGTGAGTGCGACGCCGCGGTGGTGGCCGGGGTCAACCTGGCGACCACCTCCAAGGTGTTCGCCGAGACGAGCAAGGCTGGCATGCTCTCCGAGAGCGGTGTCTGCCACGCGTTCGACTCGCGCGCGGACGGCATGGTGCTCGGCGAGGCCGTCGCGGTCGTCGTCCTGAAGCGCCTGTCGCAGGCGGAGGCCGACGGTGACACCGTCCTCGCCGTCATCCGCGGCAGCGGCATGAACTACGACGGCCGGACCAACGGCATCACCGCCCCGAACGGCGCGGCCCAGGCGAACCTCTACCGCAGCGTCCACCGGCGCTTCGGGATCGACGCCGGGCGCATCGAGCACATCGTCGCCCACGGCACCGGCACCAGGCTCGGCGACCCCGTGGAGGTCAACGCGCTCAACGAGGTCTTCAAGGAGCGCACCGGCCGGGCCGGTCACTGCGCGCTGACCTCGACGAAGACCAACGTCGGCCACACGCTGGCCGCCTCCGGCGTGGTCAGCCTGATCGCCCTCGTCCAGTCGCTGCGGCACGGCGTCATCCCCGCCAGCCTCCACTGCGAGCAGGACAGCGACTACATCGCGTGGAAGGACAGCCCCTTCTACGTCAACAAGGCGGCCAAGGCGTGGCCGGCCGGCGCGCGGGGCACGCGCCTCGGCGCGGTCAGCTCGTTCGGCATGAGCGGGACCAACGTCCACATGGTCGTGGAGAGTCACCGCGCGGCCGAGCGCACGGCGCCGTCCGGCGAGGCACCGGCGCGGCTGCTGGTGCTCTCCGCGAAGACCCCCGAGGCGCTGGACGAGCGGGTCCGGGAGCTGCGGGAGGCCCTGCGGGCCGGGGACTTCGACGCCGCCCGCCTCGGTGACGCCGCGTACACCCTGCTGGAGGGCAGGCAGCACTTCGCCCACCGCTGCGCGCTCGTCGTCGGCGACGCCGCCGACGCCCTCGCCGCACTGGACGCCGCGGCGCGCGGCGAGGAGGCGCCAGCGGTCCGCCGCGGCGAGGTGCCGCGGGACCGCAAGGACCGCTCGCTGCTCGACATCCAGGCGCAGGCGCTGCTCGCCGAGCTGGCGGTGCCCGGCATCCCGGCGGCCAAGTACCGGGACGTGCTCTCGGCCCTGGCCGCGCTCTACTGCCAGGGCGCTACGCCGGACTGGCAGAAGCTCTTCGCGGGCGAGCAGCCGCACCTGACCGCGCTGCCCGGCTACCCGTTCTCGCGCAAGCGCTACTGGGCCACGCAGCAGCGGCCCGCCCCGGCCCCGGCTGCCCCGGTGGCCGCGCCCGCTCCGGCCCCGGCTGCGGTGGCTGCCGCTCCGGCTGCTGCTCCGGCCCCGGCTTCGGCTCCGGCCGCTGCTCCGTCGGCCGTGGCGGCCCCCGCGACGGGTGGGCCCGCAGCCGGACGGGCGAAGATCGTGCTGCGGAGCCCGGGTGCGGCGCCCGCCGCACCGGCCTCGCCGGCCGGCAAGCCGCGCAACGTCCGGCTGGGCGAGCTGGGCGCTCCGTCCGGGCGGCCCGCGCCGGTCGTGACCCCGGTGCCCGGCGCACGGCCCCTGGCCGCGCCCGACGCCGTTGTCGCCGGCCCGGCGCCCGTGCCGCAGGCCCCGGCCGCGCCGGTGCGGTCCACGAGCGTGCTGCGGCAGGAGCTGCGGGCCGGTCTCGCGGAGGCGCTGTACCTGCCGGAGAGCGACATCGACCTCGGCCGCAACTTCATCGAGCTGGGCCTGGACTCCATCGTCGGGGTGGAGTGGATCAAGACCCTCAACAAGAAGTACGGCACCGCGCTGACGGCCGCTCGGCTCTACGACTACCCGACGGTGCGGGAGTTCGCGGAGTTCCTCCAGGGTGAGATGGCGGCCGCCGTGCCCGCGCCGGCCGCCGTGCCCGCGCCGGAGCCCGCCGTCCAGCCCGTGCCGACGCCGGAGCCCGCGCCCGCCGTCCAGCCCGTGCCGGCGCCCGCGCCCGTCGCGGCCCGGCCGGGCCGACCGAGGTCCGTCCTGATCGACGAACTGCGGGGCAGCCTGGCCGAGGCCCTGTTCCTGGAGCCGGGGGAGGTCGACGCCGGCCGCAACTTCGTGGAGCTGGGCATGGACTCCATCATCGGCGTCGAGTGGGTGAAGACGATCAACCGGCTGTACGGCACGTCGCTGACGGCGACGCGGCTGTACGACTACGCGACGCTGCGCGAGCTGGCCGGGTACCTGGAGACGCAGATGCCGGCCGAGGCCGGGCCGGTCGCCGCCGCGCAGCCGGTCGCCCCGGTTGCCGCGGCCCCGGTGGCCCCGGTGGCTGCGGTCACGCCGGCCCCGGCCCCCGTTCCCGCGCCCGCCGCCCCCGTCGTTCCGGCCCCGGTTGCCCCGGTGCCCGCTGCGGCGGCGCCCGCCACCACGACGCCCGCCCCGGCCCCCGTCGCGCGGGAGGCCGCGCCGTCCGCCCTCCGGACCGGTGACCGGGCCGCCGTCATCGGCATGTCCGGCCGCTACCCGGGCTCGGAGAACCTCCGCCAGTACTGGGACAACCTCAGCAACGGCCGCAACTCCGTGCGCGAGGTGCCCCCGTCCCGCTGGGACGTGGCGCGGTACTACGACCCGCGCCCCGGCCAGAAGGGCAAGACGAACTGCAAGTGGCTGGGCTACCTGGAGGACGCGGACTGCTTCGACCCGCTGTTCTTCAACATCTCGCCGCTGGAGGCGGAGGGGCTCGACCCGCAGCAGCGCATCTTCCTCCAGGAGGCCTACCGGGCGTTCGAGGACGCGGGGTACGACCCGCAGTCCCTGAGCCGCAAGAAGTGCGGCGTCTTCCTGGGGATCAGCGGCAACGAGTACAGCTTCCTGGTGTTCCGCAACGGCGCGGAGACCAACGCGGCGACCAGCAGCAGCAACGCCATCGCCGCCTCGCGCATCGCCTACTTCCTCAACCTCAAGGGCCCGGCGATCGCGATCGACACCGCGTGCTCCTCCTCGCTGGTGGCGCTGCACCTCGCCCAGCAGGCGCTGGCGAGCCACGAGATCGACATCGCGCTGGTCGGCGGCGTCTCGCTCTACCTGCTCCCGGACACCTACGTCGGGATGTCCGAGGCGGGCATGCTCTCGCCGCACGGGCAGTGCCGGTCCTTCGACAACGGCGCGGACGGGTTCGTGCCGGGCGAGGGCGTCGGCGCCCTGGTGCTGAAGCGCCTGGGCGACGCCGAGGCCGACCACGACCACGTCTACGGCGTCGTCGCGGCCTCGGGCACCAACCAGGACGGCAAGACCAACGGCATCACCGCTCCCAGCGCCAACAGCCAGATGGACCTGGTCCGTTCGGTCTACGACCGGCACGGCATCGACGCGGCGTCCATCGGCTACGTCGAGATGCACGGCACCGGAACCAAGCTCGGCGACCCGATCGAGCTCGACGCGCTGGGCACCGTCTACCGCGAGCGGGGCGTGCCGGCCAACTCCTGCGCGATCGGCTCGGTGAAGAGCAACATCGGGCACACCTCGGCGGCCGCCGGGGTGGCCGGGGTGCACAAGGCGCTGCTGAGCATGCGTCACGGTCTGCTCGTGCCGTCGCTGAACTTCGAGACGCCCAACGAGCACTTCGACTTCGCCCATTCCCCTTTCCGTGTCAACACCCGCCTCGAACCCTGGGAGCCCCAGGCCGGCCGGGCGCCGAGGCGCGCTGCCGTGAGCTCGTTCGGATTCAGCGGAACGAATGCCCACGTCGTGCTGGAGGAGTATCGCAATGCGTGACAGCAGTGTGCGGACCGCTTCGGCGGCCGTCGTCGTCACCCTGTCGGCCAAGACCGAGGCGCAGCTGGACAGCGCGGCCGAGAACCTGCTCGCCTTCCTGGCGGACGAGCCGCGGCTCGACCTGACCGACCTGGCCTTCTCGCTCCAGGCCGGCCGGGAGGCGATGGACCACCGGCTGGCCTTCGTGGCCGACTCCACCGCCGCGGTCGCGGCCGGCCTGCGGACCCACCTGGGGCAGGGCGGCGGGACCGCCCTCTTCCGGGGCCGGGCGCCCGAGCAGTTGACCTGGGACGAGGAGGACGAGGAGCGCAAGGCGCTGGTCCGTTCCTGGATCGCGGCCGGGGACCACGCCGCCGTCGCGAAGGCCTGGGCCGGCGGCTGCGCCGTCGACTGGCCGCTGCTGTACGCGCCGGCCCGGCCGTTCCGGATCCCGCTGCCCACCTACCCGTTCGCGAAGGAGCGGTACTGGGTCGAGGAGCAGCCGGGTGCGCAGGCCGGTCCCGGCCCGTCCGCCGCGGCGGCGCCGCACCCGCTGGTGCACCGCGACACCTCCCAGTTCGGGCGGCAGCGCTACACCTCGACCTTCACCGGTGAGGAGGCGTTCCTCCGTGACCACCGGGTCCGCGGTGAGCGGATCCTGCCCGGCGTCGCCCAGTTGGAGATGGCGCTCGCGGCTGCGGCCGGCGGGCGGACGCCCCGGCCGGGCTCGGCCCTCGCCGACGTGGTCTGGGCCCGCCCGTTCCGGGTGGGCGACCGCCCCCGCGACCTCCACGTCGCGCTGCGGCCCGAGGACGCGCTGCGCACCGGGGACGCGCAGGGGCCCGAGGGCGCGCAGGGCGTCCGGTTCGAGGTCTTCGCCGCGGACGAGGACGCGGACGGGCCGGGCACGGCGCAGGTCCTGCACAGCACCGGCACGGTCGTGCCGGTCGGCGCCGCACCCGGACCGGTCGACCTGCCACGGCTGCGGGCGGAGTGCACCGCCCGCCGGCTGGACGCCGACGAGGTCTACGCGGCGTTCGCGGCCGCCGGGATCGAGTACGGCGCGTCGCTGCGCGGCATCGAGTACCTGCTCGTCGGCGAGGGCCAGCTGCTGGCGCGCCTCGTGCTCCCCGCCGCCGCCCAGCCCGGCTTCGACGCCACCCGTCTGCACCCGGGCCTCACCGACGCGGCGCTCCAGGCCTGCCTGGGGATGCCGGCGGACGGCCCGGACGCCGCGCCGCAGACCCTGCTGCCGTTCGCCGTCGACCGGGTCGAGGTGTTCGGCGCGCTGACGCCCGGCCTCTGGGTCTGGATCCGCCCGAGCGGGACCGGCCCGCAGGACGGCTCCGTCCGCCGCCTCGACCTGGACCTCTGCGACGACGCGGGGGAGGTCCGGGTGCGCCTGACGGGCTTCGCGGTCCGGGCGCTGCCCCAGGAACCAGCCCGGGAGCCCGCGGCCGGTACTGCCCTGGCCCTGCCCCGGGAGCCCGCGGCCGGCACCGTCCTGGCCTTCCCGCAGTGGCGCGAGCGTGCGCTGCCCGCACCGGCGGCCGACACCGCGCGGCGCACCGTGGTCCTCGCCGAGGCGGGCGTCCTCGCGGACGCGGTCGCGGTCGCGCCGGACGCCGGCTGCGAGGTCGGGGTGCTCGGCTCCGAGGCCGCCGACCTCGCGGGCCGCTACAGCGACTACGCGCTCCAGGTGTTCGAGCGGACGAAGGCGCTGCTGGCGGACGGCACGCAGTCCGAGGTGTTCGTCCAGATCCTGCTGGCGGACCGGCCCGAGTCGCCGGCGCTCTCCGGCCTCGGCGCGCTGCTGCGGACGGCCCGGCTGGAGAACCCGCGGATCACCGGCCAGGTCGTCCTCGTGGACTCCGCCACGGGAGCGGACGCGCTGCGCGCGCTCCTCGCGGCCGAGCGCCGCAACCCGGCGGGCACCGACGAGGCCGGCAGCGCTCACAGCACCGTCCGGTACCGGAACGGCCGGCGCGAGGTGCCTGCCTGGGCCGAGGAGCCCGCGGCGGACCGCCCCGGCGCGCCCTGGCGGGCCGGCGGCGTCTACCTGGTCACCGGCGGCCTCGGCGGCCTCGGGCTGATCTTCGCGGAGGAGATCGCCGGCCAGGTGAAGGACGCCACGCTCGTCCTCGCCGGCCGCTCCCCGGAGACGGCCGCGACGCGGCGGACCGTGGAGCGGCTGCGGGCGTCGGGGGCCGACGTCTCCTACGCGAGCCTCGACGTCGCCGACCGGGACGCCGTCGCGGCCCTGGTCGACCGGATCGTGCGCACGGCGGGCCACCTCCACGGCGTCGTCCACAGCGCCGGCGTGATCGAGGACAACTTCATCCTGAGGAAGCCGGCCGGCGAGTTCCGCGCCGTCCTGGCGCCGAAGGTCGACGGCCTGGTGCACCTGGACGAGGCGACCAAGGACGCGGACCTGGACTTCTTCGTCACGTTCTCCTCGGGTGCCGCCGTCACCGGCAACGCCGGCCAGGCCGACTACGCGGCGGCCAACGCGTTCATGGACGGCTTCGCCGAGTACCGGCAGGGCCTGGTCTCGGCCGGACTGCGCCGCGGCCGCACCCTCTCCGTCGACTGGCCGCTCTGGGCGGACGGCGGCATGCGCCCGGACGCGGGCACCGAGGCCGAGCTCCGCGACCGCTTCGGGATCTCCCTGCTGGAGCGCGCGGCCGGGATCGAGGCGCTCTCCCGCAGCCTCCAGACGAACCACCACCAAGTGCTCGTCGCCGCAGGCGACGTGGCCCGAATCAGGCAGGCGCTGACGATGCAGCAGGCCGGTGAGGACACAGGACCAGTGAGCACCGACATTCCCGGCGCGGCAGTGGAGCGGCAGGACGACGGCCTGGAGGACAGGGCCGTCGGGTACGTCACCGCGCTGCTGGCGGGCGCGCTCAAGGTGCCCGCGCACCGCATCGAGGCCGACCTCCCGCTGGAGCGCTACGGCATCGACTCGGTGATGGCGATGAACCTGACCGCCAAGCTGGAGGCGGTCTTCGGCCGGCTGCCGAAGACGCTCTTCTTCGAGTACCGCGACATCAGGCAGCTCACCGGCTACCTGGTCGAGGCGCACCGGGAGAAGCTGGCGGAGCTGCTGGGCGTGCGGCCCGCGGTCCCCGCCCCCGCCCCCGCCCCCGCCCCCGCGGCTCCCGTGGCCCCGGCGCCCGTGGTTCAGGCGCCCGCCCCGGCGGCCCCCGCCCCGGCCCCGGCCCCGGCCCCGGCGCCCGCCGTCGTGCCGGAGCCGCGTGCGGCGGTCGCGCCGCGCAGCGCCGACATCGCCGTCATCGGCCTCGGCGGCCGCTACCCGCAGGCCCGCAACCTCCGCGAGTTCTGGCGCAACCTGGCCGAGGGCCGGGACAGCGTCACCGAGGTGCCCGCGGACCGCTGGGACCACCGCGCCCACTCCGTCGAGGACCCGTCCAGGCCCGGCACCGCCCACGGCAAGTGGGGCGGGTTCCTGGACGACGTCGACCGGTTCGACCCGCTCTTCTTCAACATGTCGCCCCGCGAGGCCGAGTTCACCGACCCGCAGGAGCGCCTGTTCCTGGAGTGCGTCCACGAGACGCTGGAGGACGCCGGCTACACGCGCCAGGACCTCAACCGGCACCGCTCGAACGGCGTCGAGGGCAACGTCGGCGTCTTCGTCGGCGCGATGTACGACGAGTACCAGCTGTACGGTGCGACCGAGCAGGCGCAGGCCGAGGGCCGGGTGATCCCCGGCAACGCGGCGAACATCGCCAACCGCGTCTCGTACTACTGCAACTGGCAGGGCCCGAGCATCACGCTCAAGACCATGTGCTCCTCGTCCCTGACGGCGCTCCACCTCGCCTGCCAGAGCCTGCAGCTCGGCGACTGCGAGGTCGCCGTCGCCGGCGGCGTCAACCTGTCGCTCCACCCGAACAAGTACCGGCTGCTGGGCCAGACCGGCTTCGCGTCGAGCAAGGGCCGTTGCGAGAGCTTCGGGGAGGGCGGCGACGGCTACGTGCCCGGCGAGGGCGTGGGCGCGGTGCTGCTGAAGCCGCTGGACCGGGCGATCGCCGACGGCGACCGGATCTACGGCGTCATCAAGGCCACCGCGGTCAACCACGGCGGCCGGACCAACGGCTACACGGTGCCGAACCCGAACGCCCAGAGCGGCGTGATCGCGCACGCCCTGGACAAGGCGGGCGTCGACGCGCGCACGGTCAGCTACATCGAGGCGCACGGCACCGGTACGTCCCTCGGCGACCCGATCGAGATCGCCGGCCTCACCAAGGCCTTCTCCCGGCACACGGACGACCGGCAGTTCTGCGCGATCGGCTCGGTGAAGAGCAACATCGGGCACGCCGAGAGCGCCGCCGGCATCTCGGCCCTGACGAAGGTGCTGCTCCAGCTCAAGCACGGCAAGCTGGCGCCCTCGCTCCACTCCGAGGTGCTCAACCCGCACATCGACTTCGAGGAGACGCCCTTCCGGGTGCAGCGGGAGCTGGCGGACTGGGACCGGCCGGTGATCGACACCGCCGACGGCCCCCGCGAGTACCCGCGGATCGCCGGCATCTCCTCCTTCGGCGCGGGCGGCTCCAACGCGCACGTCGTCGTCGAGGAGTACGTCCCCGCCGGGCGCCCGGCGGACACCGACCCGGCGCAGCAGCCGCTGGCCACCGTCGTCGTGCTCTCCGCGCGCACCACGGAGCAGCTCCGCGAGCAGGCGCAGCGGCTCCTCGACTGGGCGCAGGAGGAGCGGATCGGCGACGCCGACCTGCCCGGGATCGCCTTCACGCTCCAGACGGGCCGAGAGCACCTGGACGAGCGGCTGGCGTTCCTGGCCGGCTCCGCCGAAGAGCTGCTCGCCCGCCTGCGCGACCACCTGGACGGCAAGGACGCCGTCGGCGAGGTCTACCGGGGCCGGGTGAAGCGCGCGAAGGACGCCGTGTCGTTCCTCGCCGAGGACGAGGACATGGCGCACACCATCGAGGCGTGGGTGCGCAAGCGCAAGTTCGGCAAGCTGCTCGAACTCTGGGTCAGCGGTCTGGGCCTGGACTGGCGGAGCTTCTACCCCGCCCCGCAGCCGGCCAGGGTCTCGCTGCCGACCTACCCGTTCGCGCGCAAGCGGTTCTGGGCCCCGGCGGGCCAGGCGGCCGCGCCGGCCACCCCTGTGCCCGCCGCCGTCGCCACTGCGCCCGCCGCCGTTGCCACTGCTGCTCCGGCCGCTGCTGCGCCGGCGCCCGCGGCGGTGGTGACCGCGCCCGAGCCCACCCAGCTGAAGCCGATCCCGCCGGTGCGGCCCGCCACGGTGCCCGTGCCGTCCGGCGGCGCCCGCGCCGTCGCGAAGCCGCGCGGCATCGGCCTCGCCCCGCTCGGCGGCGGGCCGGCCGCACCGGCGGCTCCGGCACCCGTGCGTCGTCCGGCCGCCGCGGTGACCCTCGCGCCGGTGTCCACTCCTGCTCCGTCGGCCCCCGTCGCCGCCCCGGCGGCGGCCCCCGCCCCGCAGGCCCCCGCCCCGCAGGCTCCGGCCGCGGCGGTCACGGTCTACGCCGGCCCGGACGAGGAGACCCTCGTCGACGAGCTGGCGGCGAGCCTCGCCCAGGCCCTGTACATGGCGGAGGAGGAGGTCGACACCGACACCAACTTCACCGACCTCGGGCTGGACTCCATCGTCGGGGTCGAGTGGATCAAGGCGATCAACAAGCAGTACGGCCTCGAACTGGCCGCGACCAGGCTCTACGACACGCCCACCGTCCGCCAGTTGGCGGCCTACCTGCACAACCTGCTGCGCACCGCGGCGCCCGCCCCGGCCGCGGCTCCGGCCGCTCCGCCGGCCGCCGTCGCGCCGGTGGCCGAGCCGGTCGCCGCTCCGGCGCCGGTGACCGCTCCGGTGACCGCTCCGGTGACGGCCGAGGCCCCGCAGCCGGCCCTCTCGGAGGACGAGGTCCAGGCGGACCTGCTGAGCAGCCTGGCCGCAGCCCTGTACGTGTCGGAGGACGAGCTCGACCTCGACCGGAGCTTCACCGACTTCGGCCTCGACTCCATCATCGGCGTGGAGTGGATCAAGGCGATCAACAAGCAGTACGGGCTGGACCTCCCCGCCACGAGGCTCTACGACCACCCGACGATCCAGGAGCTGACGGCCTGCATCCTCCGGGAGCTGGGGAAGGGAGGCGCCCCTCAGGGGCGTCCCTTTCGCGGGCTGACCGCCCCCGCCGACGCCCCCGCCGCCGAGGCCGCGCCCGTCGCGGAGCCCGTCGACGCCGCCCCGTCCGCCCCGGTCGTCCCGAAGCCCGAGCCGAAGCCGGAGCCCGCCCCCGTCGTCGCACCCGCCCCCGCCCCCGCCCCCGCCCCTGCCCCCGTCACCGTCGCCGCACCCGCCCCGGCGGCCGCCGGCCCGCGCCGCGGTGACGCGATCGCGATCGTCGGCATGGCCGGCCGCTACCCCCGCTCGGAGAACCTGGCCGAGTACTGGGACAACCTGGCGAACGGGCGCGACTGCGTCCGGGAGATCCCCAAGTCCCGCTGGGACGTCGACGAGTACTACGACCCCCGCCCGAGCCAGAAGGGCAAGGTCTACTGCCGGTCGATGGGCGACCTCGACGACATCGAGGTCTTCGACCCGCTGTTCTTCAACATCCCGCCGGCCGAGGCCGAGGCGATGGACCCGCAGCAGCGCCTCTTCCTCCAGGAGGCGTACCACGCCTTCGAGGACGCGGGGTACGACCCGCGGGCGCTGAGCGGTGAGAAGTGCGGCGTCTACCTGGGGATCATGAGCAACGAGTACAGCATGCTCATGCAGAAGCAGGGTGCGGACGCCAGTTCGGCCACCAGCAACAGCAACGCCATCACGGCCGGCCGGATCGCCTACTTCCTCAACCTCAAGGGCCCGGCCATCGCCCTGGACACGGCCTGCTCCTCCTCGCTCGTCGCGACCCACCTGGCCTCCCAGGCGCTCAAGGGCGGCGAGATCGACATGGCCCTGGTCGGCGGCGTCACCCTCTACCTGAGCCCCGAGGCGTACATCAGCATGTGCGGCGCCGGGATGCTCTCGCCGGACGGCCGCTGCAAGACCTTCGACAACGGCGCCGACGGCTTCGTGCCGGGGGAGGGCGTGGGTGCCCTCGTCCTGAAGCGGCTCGACGACGCGGTGCGCGACGGGGACCACGTCCACGGCGTCATCCTCGGCTCGGGCATCAACCAGGACGGCAAGACCAACGGCATCACCGCGCCGAGCGTGATGAGCCAGATGGAGCTGGAGCGCGACGTCTACGGGCGCCACGGCATCGACCCGGCCGGGATCGGCTACGTCGAGATGCACGGCACCGGTACCAAGCTGGGCGACCCCATCGAGCTGGAAGCGCTGGGCACGGTCTACCGCGAGCACACCGACAAGGTCGGCTACTGCGCCATCGGCTCGGTGAAGAGCAACCTCGGGCACACCTCCGCGGCCGCGGGCATCGCCTCCATCCAGAAGGCCGTGCTCTGCATGCAGCAGAAGCACCTGGTGCCGACGCTCAACTTCGAGCGCCACAACGAGCACTTCGACTTCGAGCGCTCGCCGTTCTACGTCAACACCGCCCTGACGCCCTGGAAGACGGAGGCCGGCACCGCGCGGCGCGCGGCCGTGAGCTCCTTCGGCTTCAGCGGCACCAACGCCCACCTCGTGCTGGAGGAGTACGACGAGGGCGCCGGGTCCGCCGCGCCGGAGCCGGCGCAGGTCCCCCGCGTCTTCGTCCTCTCGGCGAGGAGCGAGGAGCAGCTCAGGACCGCCGCCGCACGACTCGGCGACCACGTCCGGGCGCACCCGTCGGTGGACCCGCGGGACCTCGCGTTCTCGCTCCAGGTGGGCCGCGAGGCCATGACGCGGCGGCTGGCGCTGGTCGCCGCCACCCTCGGGGAGCTGGCGGAGAAGCTGACGCGGTACTCCACGCAGGGTCGGGCGGACGGTGTCCTCACCGGTCAGGCCGCCAAGGGCCGGGGGAGGGGCGCCGTGCACGTCCCCCAGCCGGCCCCTGGCGGTGCGCCGTCCGCGGCGGAGAGCGAGCGGCTGGCCGGGCTCTGGGTGACCGGGACGGCCGTCGACTGGGCGCAGCTGTACGCGGACGAGCGGCCCCGCAGGGTCCCGCTGCCCACGTACCCCTTCGCCCGCGAGAGCTACTGGTTCACCCCGGCTCCCGCCGACGCGGGCACCCCGGCTCCTGCCGCCGCGCCCGCACCCGCCGCGCCCGCCGAGGTGCCCGCCGCGCCTGCGCCCACCCCGGCGCCCGCAGCCGCACCCGTCCCCGCCGCCGACCCGTCGGCCGCGGCGAACATCCTGCTGAAGCCGGTCTGGGACGTCGTCCCGAAGCCCGCCCCGCAGACCCCCGCCGCGCAGGCCCCCGGCACCCCGGCCGGCCGCGTCCTGGTGGTCGGCGGCGAGCAGGAGCACTGGGAGCGGATCCGCACCGTCCACCCGGGCGCCGAGCGCCTGGCCGTCTCACCCGCGGACACCGTGGAGACGATCGCCGCCCGGCTCGACGCCGCCGGCGACCCCGTCGCCCACCTGGTCTGGCTGGCACCCCAGCCGCAGACCCCGGCGGCCGTCACGGACGACGCGCTGGTCGAGGCACAGGAGGGCGGGCTGTACGCCTGCTTCCGCACGCTGAAGGCGCTGCTGAGCCTCGGTTACGGCCGCCGCACGCTCGACCTGACCGTCGTCACCGAGCAGAGCCTGCCGGTGCGGCGCGGCGACACCGTCGACCCGACCCACGCCGGCCTGCACGGCCTGCTCGGCTCGGTGGCCAAGGAGTACCCGGGCTGGAACGTGCGCCTGGCCGACCTCGACAAGGGGTACGACTGGCCGCTCGCGGAGCTGTTCGCGCTGCCCTGCGAGGACCGCGGCAGCGTCCGGGCATACCGCCGCAGGCGCTGGTACCAGCAGGCGCTCCTCCCGATCCGGGAGACCGCCCGGGACACCGCCGGGGACGCCGCGCAGGGTGGCAACCCGGTGTACCGGCAGGGCGGCACGTACGTGGTGATCGGCGGCGCCGGCGGCATCGGCGAGGCGTGGACCGAGCACATGATCCGCACCTACGGCGCGCAGGTCGTCTGGATCGGCCGCCGGGCCGAGGACGCGGCGATCCGCGAGAAGCTGGAGCGGCTGGGCCGGCTGGGCCCGGAGCCCCGCTACGTGCAGGCCGACGCCGCCGACCGGGAGTCACTGCAGGGCGCCTACGAGCGCATCAAGCAGAGCCACCCCGTCATCCACGGCGTGATCCACTCGGCGATCGTCCTGCTCGACCAGAGCCTGGAGCGGATGGACGAGGGGCGCTTCCGCGCCGCCGTCAGCGCCAAGGTCGACGTCAGCGTGCGGCTGGTGCAGGTCTTCCGGACCGAGCCGCTGGACTTCGTCCTGTTCTTCTCCTCGATGAACTCGTTCCTCAAGGCACCCGGGCAGTGCAACTACGTGGCCGGCTCCGTCTTCAAGGACGCCTACGCCCACCGGCTCGGCTCCGCTCTCTCCGCCCCCGTGAAGACCATGAACTGGGGTTACTGGGGCAGCGTCGGCATCGTCGCCTCGCAGGAGTACCAGGAGCGGATGAGCAGGGCCGGCGCAGCCTCGATCGAGCCCGCCGACGGCATGGCGGCCCTCGACGTCCTTCTTTCCGGCACGTTCGACCAGCTCGGCCTGGTCAAGGCTCAGGGGGGTAACTCGTAACATGCAGCACATCATCCGGCGCGAAGCCATCACCACCGCCCGCAGTGGTACACGGGTTCCCCTGGCCCGCCTCTGCCGGGAGATCGCGGACGGCACGGCGGCCCCGGCCGTCGAGGCCGCCGACGGCACCGCGGACACCCTGGTCGACGACGACCTGCTGAGCCGGCTGCTGCTCAGCCAGCTGCAGAGCGTGGGCCTGTTCTCGGACGCCGCCCCCCGCCTGCCGCTCGGCGAGGAGCTGCGGCGCTGGCTGGACGAGTCCGTCCGCCAGCTCCTCGACCGCGGCTACCTGCACGGCGACGCCGCGCAGGCCCGCCCGGTGCACGCGGTCAGCAGCCGCGACGTCTGGGCGGAGTGGGAGGAGCGCAGCGCGCAGTGGTCGCGCAACGCCGACCTGCGCGCGCAGGTCGTGCTCCTCGACGCCATGCTGCGCGCCCTGCCGCGGATCCTGACCGGCGAGGTGCTCGCCACCGACGTCATGTTCCCCAACTCCTCGATGGAGCTGGTCGAGGGGATCTACAAGAACAACCCCGTCACCGACACCTTCAACGGCGTCATGGCCGACGCGGTGGCCGGCATCGTGCGGGAGATCGTGCGCTGCGACCCGTCGGCGCGGATCCGCCTGCTGGAGATCGGCGCGGGCACCGGCGGCGGGAGCGTGAAGGTCTTCGAGCGGCTCGAACCCTTCGCCGCCCACGTCGAGACGTACTGCTACACCGACCTCTCCAAGTCCTTCCTGATGTACGCGGAGAAGGAGTACGGGCCCAGGTACCCGTACCTCGACTACCGGATCTTCAACGTCGAGGCGCCGCTGGCCGGCCAGGACGTCGAGCCCGGCTCCTACGACATCGTGCTCGCCACCAACGTGCTGCACGCCACCAAGGACATCCGCCGGACGCTGCGCAACGCCAAGGGCGCGCTGAAGGAGAACGGCGTCCTGCTCGCCAACGAGCTCTCCTCGCACTCGCTCTTCACCCACCTGACGTTCGGCCTGCTCGAAGGCTGGTGGCTGTACGAGGACACCGAGCTGCGCATCCCGGGCTGCCCGGGCCTGACCCCCGAGTCCTGGGAGGAGGTGCTCGACGAGGAGGGCTTCGGCGCGGTGTCGTTCCCCGCGCAGCGGCTGCACGACCTGGGCCACCAGGTGATCGCGGCCGACAGCGACGGGCTGATCCGCCAGGAGCTCGCGGGCGCCGTCGCCGACGGGGGCGCCGAGCCCGCGCGGGCCGCCGGCGCGCAGGACGCCCCGGCCCGCGCCGAGGCCCCCGCGCACCGCCCCGCGCGGACCGGGCCCCGCACACCGGCGGTCACGGACGAGGTGCTGGAACAGCACGTCAAGGACGTCATCTTCGAGCAGCTGAAGCTCTCCCTGAAGGTCGACCGGACGCAGATCTCCGCGGACGACGCCTTCATGGACTACGGCATCGACTCGATCATCGGCGTGCAGCTCATCCAGGAGATCAACCGGAAGATCGGCATCGACCTGGCCACCACCGACCTCTTCGACCACGGCTCGGTGAACCGGCTGGCCCGCTACATCGCCGGCGCCCACCGCGCGGAGGCCACCGCCTCGCTGCCGGCCGCGCTGCGCGCCCCGGCCGCCGAGCCCGCCGCGCTCCCGGCGGCCCACCCCGCCGCCCCGCAGCCGGCCGTCGCGCCGCAGGCCCAGCAGGCCCGGGTTCCCGCGCGGGCACCGCACGAGCCCGTGGGCACGCTGCACAAGGAGCCGATCGCCATCGTCGGCATGAGCGGCCGGTTCGGCGGCTCGCCCGGCGTCGAGCAGCTCTGGGAGCACCTGGCGCAGGGCCACGACCTGATCGAGAAGATCTCGCGCTGGGACATGTCGGGCTACCACCTTGAGGGCGCGCCGCGCTGCGAACACGGCAGCTTCATCGACGACATCGACCGCTTCGACCCGACGTTCTTCAACATCTCCGGCGTCGAGGCGACCTACATGGACCCCCAGCAGCGGGTGTTCCTGGAGGAGTCCTGGAAGGCGCTGGAGGACGCCGGCTACGCGGGCGCCGGCACCCAGGGCCGCAAGGTCGGCGTCTACGTCGGCTGCCAGGAGAGCGGCTACGCGCAGCTGTTCGGCGGCGAGGCGCCGCCGCAGTCCATGTGGGGCAACGCGCTCTCGGCGATGCCGGCGCGGATCTCCTACTACCTGGACCTCCAGGGCCCGGCGATCTCCGTCGACACCGCGTGCTCCAGCTCGCTGGTGGCCATCCACCTCGCCTGCCAGGGCCTGTGGGGCGGCGAGACCGAGATGGCCATCGCCGGCGGTGTCGCCATCCAGACCACGCCCAAGTTCTGGGTGATCGCCGGACAGGCTGGCATGCTCTCCGCGAGCGGCCGCTGCCACACCTTCGACGACCGCGCCGACGGCTTCGTCCCCGGCGAGGGCGCGGGCGTCGTCGTCCTCAAGCGGCTCAGCGACGCGCTCGCCGACGGGGACCACATCCACGGCGTCATCAGCGGCTCCGGCATCAACCAGGACGGCGCGTCGAACGGGATCACCGCGCCGAGCGCCAAGTCCCAGGAGCGGCTGGAGCGTTCGGTCTACGACGCGTTCGGGATCAACCCCGAGCACATCCAGCTGATGGAGGCCCACGGCACCGGCACCAAGCTCGGCGACCCGATCGAGTACCAGGCGCTCAAGCGGGCCTTCCGCCACTACACCCAGCAGCGGGACTACTGCGCGCTGGGCTCGATCAAGTCCAACCTCGGCCACACCATCACCGCCGCCGGCGTCGCCGGCGTCATCAAGGTGCTGCTCTCGCTGCGCCACCGGCGCATCCCGCCCTCGATCAACTTCGAGCGGGGCAACGCGCACATCGACTTCACCGACAGCCCGTTCTACGTGAACACCGAGGACCGCCCCTGGGAGGCCGGGGGAGACGGCACCCGCCGCGCCGCCGTCAGCTCCTTCGGCGTCAGCGGGACCAACGCCCACCTGGTGATCGAGGAGGCCCCGTACCGGGCCCACCGCACCGGCGGGCCCTCCGCGCACCTCGTCACCCTGTCCGCGGGCACCGCCGAGCAGCTGGAGGAGCAGGCCGAACGGCTCCTCGCGCACTGCGAGCAGCAGCCCGGCCTCGACCCGGGCGACATCGGCTTCACCCTGCTCGTCGGCCGCAGGCACCTGCCGCACCGGCTGGCCCTGGTCGTGCGCGACCAGGCCGAGCTGGTCCAGAACCTGCGGCTGTGGACGGCCAAGGGCCAGAGCCCGCGCGTCTGCGCCGGCGAGGTGCCCGCGCAGGGGAACCAGGAGCGCGCCGCGCTGCGCAACTTCGGCAACGAGTGCATCCGGCAGGCGGCGGCGGGCACCGACCCCGACTCCCTCGCCGAACTGCTCGCCACCGTCGCGGACCTCTACGTCCAGGGCTACGGCCTGGACTACGCCGCGCTGTTCGCCGACGGGCAGTACACCCGCGTCCCGCTGCCGACCTACCCGTTCGCCCGCGAGCGGTACTGGGTGCCGCAGGCGCCGCCGCAGACCGCAGCGCTCCCGGCCGCGGCCGGCCCGCACACCGCCGCGCACCCCCTGCTCCACACCGACGTCTCGGACTTCCGCTCCCGGCGCTACCGGTCCGAGTTCACCGGCGAGGAGTTCTTCCTCCGCGACCACGTGGTCAAGGGCCACAAGGTCCTGCCCGGCGTCGCCTGCCTGGAGATGGCCCGGGCCGCCGCCGCCCTCACCCTCGGCGGACCGGCCCGGGACGGCCGCGGCCTCGCCCTGCGCAACGTCGTTTGGGCGCGCCCGGTGACCGCCGGCGCGGAGCCCGTCACCCTCACCACCTCGCTGGTGCCCAGGGGCCACGACGAGGCCGACTACGAGATCGCCGGCACGGCCGGCGACGCCCCCGGCGCCGCGGTGGTGCACAGCCAGGGGCAGGTGGTCCTCAAGGACCTCGCCCCGGCCGTGCTCGACCTGCCCGGCCTGCGGGCGTCCTGCGGCCGCACCGAGATCGGCGCCGACCGCCTCTACCCGGCGTACGAGGCCATCGGCTTCGGCTACGGGGACGGGCACCGCGGCATCGAACGGCTGCACATCGGCCGCGACCAGGTCCTGGTGCAGCTGAAGCTGCCCGCCTCGGTGCGCGCCACCCGGGACGCCTACGTCCTGCACCCCAGCCTCCTCGACTCCACGCTCCAGGCCTCGCTCGGCATGGGGCTGGCGGGCGGCGAGGCGGACACCCTCGACGTGTCCGGCATGAAGCCCTCGCTGCCGTTCGCCCTGGACGAGCTGGAGGTCCTCGGCTCCTGCACCGAGGCGATGTGGGCCTGGATCCGCTACAGCGCGGGCGTCGAGCGGGGCGGCAAGGTCTTCAAGCTCGACATCGACCTCTGCGACGAGCAGGGCGGGGTGCGCGCCCGGATCAGGGGCATGTCCTACCGCGTCCTGGACGGCGAGGTCGGCGCCGTCGCCGAGACGCCCGTGACCCGGGCCGCCGGGGTGGAGTCGGTCGCCTTCGTCCCCGCCTGGCGGGAGCCCGCACCGGGCGCCGCGGCGGTCGAGCCGCACCGGCACGCCGTCCTGCTGCCCGACCTGCCCGCCCTCGCCGACGCGCTGGCCGGCCAGGACCCGGCGGTGCGGGTGCTGCCCCTGACCTCCGCCGCCGCTGGGATCGCCGAGCGGTTCACCGAGTACACCGAGCAGACCCTCGCCCACGTCCGGCGCCTGCTGGACGACCCGGCCCGGGAGCGGCTGCTGGTGCAGCTCGTCGTCCCCGACCGGGAGGAGCCGGCGACCGTTCAGGGCCTGCTCGGCCTCCTGAAGTCGGCCCAGGCCGAGGACCCGCGGCTGCTGGCCCAGGCCGTCCTGGTCGACCCGGACGAGCCCGCCGCGCAGCTCGCCGGCCGGGTCGCCGCCGGGCGCCGCCACCCCGGCGAGGCCTGCCTGCGCTTCCGCGACGGCCGCACCGAGGCGCTGACCTGGGCCGAGGACGACAACCGGCCCGAGACCCGGGTGCCCTGGCGGACCGGCGGGGTCTACCTCGTCACCGGCGGCCTCGGCGGGGTCGCGACCCTGTTCGCCCAGGACATGGCCACGGTGCACGGCATCACCGTCGTGCTGGCCGGACGCTCGGCGCTGCGCCCCGCGCAGCAGGCCGTCCTGGACGGCTGGCGCGCGCAGGGGGCGGACGTCCGCTACGAGCGCGTGGACGTCGCCCGGGCGGCCGAGGTGCGGGCGCTGGTCGAGGGGATCGTCCAGGAGCACGGCGCCCTGCACGGCATCGTCCACAGCGCCGGCGTCCTGCGTGACGGCCTCCTGCGGCGCAAGACCGCCGAGGAGTGCCGGGAGGTGCTCGCGCCGAAGGTGGCGGGCCTGGTCAACCTGGACGAGGCCAGCAAGGACGTCCCGCTGGACTTCCTGGTCGTCTGCGCCGGCGCGGCCGGGGTGTTCGGCAACACCGGGCAGGCGGACTACGCCGCCGCCAACGCCTTCCAGGACGCCTACACGCACCACCGGCAGGAGCTGGTGGCCCGCGGGCTGCGCTCCGGCGCCTCCGTCTGCGTCGACTGGCCGCTCTGGGCCGAGGGCGGGATGCGCGTCGACGCCGCCACCGAGACGGTGATGCGCGAGCGGCTGGGCATGGTGCCCATGCCGACCGCCACCGGGCTCGCCGCGCTGTACGCCGCGCTCGGCGCGCCGCGGATCCAGGTCCTGGTGATCGCCGGGGACACGGAGAGGATCCGGCGGACCGTGCTGCACGGGGCCCCGCAGCCGGAGCCCCGGCCCGCGGCCGCGGCCGCCGTGCCCGCGCCGGCCGGGCCCGCCGCGGGTTCCGCGGGCGCCGGACGGAAGGCCGTCCGCGCCGAGCTGGTCACGTACCTCAGGAACACGCTCGCCGAGGTGATCCAGGTGCCCGCGCACCGGATCGACCCCGGGGCGCCGTTCGAGCGGTTCGGCATCGATTCGGTGCTGGCGCTCGCCGTCACCAACCGGCTGGAGGCCGAATTCGGCTCGCTGTCGAAGACGCTCTTCTTCGAGCACCAGACCATCGACGACCTGAGCGGCTACTTCCTCGGCGCCCACGCGGGCGCGCTGGAGTCGGTGCTGGGCATCCGCGACGAGCGGCCGGAGCCGGCCGCGCCCGCCGCGCCGCCCGCCGTCCCCGCCGCGCCGCCCGCCCCCGCCGCCACGGTCCCGTCCGCTCCCGCCGCCACGGTCGCCACCGCGGCACCCGTACGGCGGGAGCCGGCCGGCGAGGCGCCGCAGCGGCGGTCCGCGCCGCAGGAGGACGCCATCGCGGTGGTCGGCCTCTCCGGCCGCTACCCCGGGGCGAACGACCTCGACGAGCTCTGGGAGGCCATGGTCGCCGGGCGCGACCTCGTCACCGAGGTCCCCGCGGACCGCTGGGACCACGAGCTCTACTACGACCCGGAGCCGAACAAGCCCGGCCGGACCCCCACCAGGTGGGGCGGGTTCATCGACGGCGTCGCCGACTTCGACCCGCTGTTCTTCAACGTCTCGCCGCGCGAGGCGGCGATCACCGACCCGCAGACGCGCCTCTTCCTGGAGTGCGTCTGGAACCTCCTGGAGGGCACCGGCTACACCCGCGAGCGCCTGCGCACCGCGTACGGCAGCCGGGTCGGGGTCTACGTCGGCGCGATGTACCAGCAGTACCAGCTGCTGTCGTCCGACATCGTCCACGAGTCCGTCACCTCGGTGATGTCCTACAGCGCCATCGCCAACCGGGTGTCGCACTTCTTCGACCTCCAGGGGCCGAGCCTCGCGGTCGACACGACGTGCTCCTCCTCGCTCGTCGCCATCCACCTGGCCTGCGAGGAACTCCGCCGCGGCGGCTGCGACATGATGATCGCGGGCGGCGTCAACCTGACGCTCCACCCGAAGAAGTTCCTCGGGCTGAGCCTGACCGGCCTCACCGGCAGCGATCCGGGCAGCCGGGCCTTCCTGGACGGTGACGGCTTCCTGCCCGCCGAGGGCGTGGGCGCCGTCCTGCTGAAGCCGCTGTCACGGGCCGTCAGCGACGGGGACGAGATCCTCGCCGTCATCAGGTCCAGCGCCACCAACCACAAGGGCCGGACCAACGGTCCGATGGTGCCCAGCCCCGACCGGCAGGCGGAGCTGATCGAGGAGAACCTGGAGCGCGCCGGCGTCCACCCGCGCACGGTCGGCTACGTGGAGGCGTCCGCGAACGGCTCCCAGCTGGGCGACGCCATCGAGTTCGCGGCGCTGCGCAAGGTGTTCGGGCGGCACACGCAGGACGAGGGCTTCTGCGCCCTGGGCACGGTCAAGTCCACCTTCGGCAACGCCGAGGCGGCCTCCGGCATCGCCCAGCTGAGCAAGGTCGCCCTCCAGTTCAAGCACCGCCGGCTCGTCCCGTTCGTCGGGCAGGGCGGGCTCAACCCCGGCGTCCAGCCGGCCGGGACGGCGTTCTACCTCCCGCGGGAGGCGCAGCCCTGGCACCGGCCGGTGGTGGACGTCGACGGGCAGGAGCGCGAGTACCCGAGGCGCGCGACCATCAGCGCCTTCGGGGCCGGCGGGTCCAACGCCCACCTGGTCGTCGAGGAGTACGTCCCCGAGCAGCCCGTCGCCGACGGGCACGGGCACGAGGACGACGGGGCGCCGCAGGTCGTCGTCCTCTCCGCGCGCAACGAGGGCCGGCTGAAGGCCGTCGCCGAGCGGCTGCTGGAGTTCGTGAACGCGCAGGACGGGCTCTCCCTCGCCGACCTCGCCCACACGCTGCAGAGCGGGCGCGAGGCCATGGACGCGCGGCTGGCGCTGGTGGCGGGGAGCACCCGCGAGCTCGTCGCGGGCCTCGGCCACTACCTCGCCGGCACCGCCGGCCAGGCCCCGGTGCCGCTCTTCACGGGCGACGCGCGGCGTGAGGACTCGGAGCTCGGCGCCCTGCTGAGCGGACGGGTCGGGGACGCGGTGGTCCGCGAGCTGCTCGCGGAGAACCGGCCCGAGAACGTGGCCCTGTTCTGGGCCCGGGGCGGGAACGTGCCGTGGGAGGCCCTCCCGCGCGGGGGCCGGGCGCCGCGGATGCTGCGGACGCTGCCGACCTACCCGTTCGACCGCAAGCGGTACTGGGTGCCCCAGGGCGAGCCGTCCGCGCCCGCTTCCGTTCCCGCGCCCGCGCCGGTGGTTCCGGCCCCGGCCGGGAACGGTCAGGCCGCCCCGGCGCAGACCGGCGCCGCGGAGCGGCTCACCGTCCTGGTCGCCGACCTGCTGGGCGTGCCGGCGGACGCGTTGGACCTCGACGCGTCGCTCCAGGACCTCGGGTTCAGCTCGATCCTGGCGATGCAGCTGGTGAAGGGCATCCAGACGGAGGTCGACCCCGCGGCCGACCTCCAGGCCCTGGCCGACTGCCGGTCGACCCGGGACCTGGTGCGCCGCTTCGGCTCCGCCGTACCGTCCGCCGCCGCGGCCGGCGGGGCCGCGCAGCCGCAGGCGCGCTTCCAAGAGGTGATCCGCCTCAACGCCGTCACCGAGGGCCGGCCGGTCTTCTGGTTCCACGGCGGGCTCGGCGGGCTGGAGGTCTACGCCGCGGTCGCCGACGCCTTCGGGCGGCCCTTCCACGGCATCCAGGCACGCGGCTGGATGTCCGACGCGGACCCGCTGAACGGCATCACGGCCATGGCCGCGCACTACGCGCACATCATCCGCACCGTCCAGCCCGAGGGCCCGTACGACCTCGGCGGCTACTCGCTCGGCGGCCTGCTGGCGTACGAGGTGACCCGTCAACTGCAGGAGCAGGGCGAGACGGTGGAGACCATCGTGATGGTCGACGCGATGTACGGTGATAAGGTGAAGGAAATGACCATGTCACGTAAGGACATGGTGCTCCAGCAGGTCAACGCCCTGCTGTTCGCGGCCGTCAGGCCGGCTCCGGAGAACTTCGCGGACGCGTTCATCGCGGCCGCCGAGGTCGACTGGAGCCAGGGCGACGACGAGCTGCTCGACCGGCTGATCGCCGTCGCGCAGCAGCGCGGCCTGGGCGGATCCGCGGAGGCGCTGCGCGCCCTCGTGGAGCAGAACGTCCGGGTCCAGGAGGCCTACGGGGTCCTGGAGTACGACGTCCGTCCGCTCGCCCGGCCGGAGTCCGTCACCTGCTTCTACTTCCGCAACAAGAGCGGCCTCTTCTACGGCGAGCTCGAACCCGTCTTCTCCACCCAGGAGGACGGCACGGCGCTGGACCAGGTGAACTACTGGGAGGAGTGGCAGCAGCAGCTGCCCGACTTCCACCGGACCGACGTGGACTCCTCGAACCACTTCGTGATCCTCAGCGAACCGAAGTCGCTCTCCGCCATCCGCTCGTTCTGCGAGCTGTTCTACTCCGGCAGCCGGGAGGAGAAGCGGATCGCGGCGGCCAAGACCTGGGTGGGTCGTCGCCGGCGGAGCCCGCGCAGCAAGAAGTGACCGGGGCGGCGCGCCCGTAGGGACACCAGGAACAGTGGGCCGGCGGCCGCCTCCCGGAAGGGGGCGGCCGGCCCCGGCCCGTCGAGCAGGGGGCTGCATTGGACAGGGTGGCACGGAGGCTCGGGAGCGAGTCCTTCCGCAGGGACTTCGGCGTCGACTACGCGTACCTGTCGGGGTCGATGTACCGGGGCATCGCCTCGAAGGAGCTGGTGGTCGCCATGGGGCGCGGCGGCTTCATGGGCTTCCTCGGGGCGGCGGGGCTCAGCCCGGACCGGGTGCGGGGCGACATCGCCCACATCCGGCGGAACCTGGCGCCGCACCAGCCGTTCGGCGTCAACCTGCTCTGCGACCTCCAGGACCCGGCACGCGAGACGGCCGCCGTCGAGCGGCTGCTCGCCGAGGGCGTGCGCATCGTCGAGGCCTCGGCCTTCGTCAAGGTCACGCCGGCCCTGGTGCTGTTCCACCTGAGCGGGCTGCGCCGGGGCCCCGACGGCGCTGTCGTGCGGGGTCACCGGATCGTGGCGAAGGTCTCCCGCCCCGAGGTGGCGCGGGAGTTCATGCGGCCCGCGCCGCAGGCCCTCGTCGCGCAGCTGTTGGCGCAGGGCCGGGTCACCCCCGAGCAGGCCGAGCTGGCGAGGGGGGTCCCGGTGGCCCAGGACCTCTGCATCGAGGCGGACTCGGGGGGCCACACCGACCGCGGCGTGCCCACCGTGCTGCTGCCGTCGATGCAGGGCCTGCGCCGCGATCTGACCCGGGAGTTCGGGTACACCGAGGCGATCCGGCTGGGGTCGGCGGGCGGGATCGGCACCCCGCAGGCCGTCGCCGCGGCCTTCACCATGGGTGCGGACTTCGTGATGACGGGTTCGGTCAACCAGTGCACGGTGGAGGCCGGAATCACCGACGCGGTGAAGGACCGGTTGCAGGAAATCGACGTCCAGGACACCGACTACTGCCCGGCCGGTGACATGTTCGAGATCGGCGCGCTGGTCCAGGTGTTGCGGAAGGGCGTGCTCTTTCCCGCCCGGGCCAACAAACTGTTCGCGCTCTACAAGTCCTACGACTCCTGGGACGAGATTCCGGAGGGCACCCGGCGGCAGATCCAGGAGACCTACTTCAAGCGGAGCGTGGAGGAGGTCTGGCGGGAGACCAGGGAGCACCTGGAACGGACGGGCCGGGTGGCCGAGATCGGGCGTGCCGAGCGCAGCCCGAAACGCAGGATGGCGCTGATCTTCCGCTGGTACTACGGGTACACCAGCCGGCTCTCGTTCACGGATCCCGAGCGCGATCCGGCGAACGTGCAGGTCCACACCGGTCCGGCGCTCGGCTCGTACAACCAGTGGGTGAAGGGGACCCCGCAGGAGAACTGGCGCAACCGGCACGTGGACCGGATCGCGGCCGGGCTCATGCGGGAGGCCGCCGGGATTCTGACGGAGCGGCTGCACGCCCTGGCTTGAAACCGGCGTGGTGCGGGCGGCGGTGCCGCCCTGACGGTCGATGGGAATTGTCACACTGGTCACCCAGTGCAGCCAGGCACTATGATCTGATTAACCGTCACCGTCGGTAACCAAGGGGGGGCGCAAAAGGCTGATGTCACGTCAACTGCGGGTCGGTCCCACACGACCCGGCAGGGCGCGACGAGGTGCCGGCGGGCGAGGAGTGCGGAGAGCCGCGGGTATTTCCGGGGCGGGCCGGTAAGGGGGCGGGCGGTCGCCCCCGGGCCTCATCCGGTCCGTCGTGGCGTGCGCGGACGGGCAGTACGCGCACCGGACGGGCAGTACGCGCAGCCGAGAGATGCGAACGGTCGGGCGACACGAGCGGCAGAGCAGCCGAGAGGTCGTGCGGCACGAGCGGTCGGGCAACCGTGCGGCAGAGCAGCCGGGCGGTCGGGCGGCCATCGCCAACACACCGAAAGACGAGAAAGGGTTCTCCATGCGGACGTACGTCTTCCCCGGTCAGGGATCGCAGCGGAAGGGAATGGGCGGCTCGCTCTTCGACGAGTTCGAGGACCTCACCCGGGCCGCCGACTCGATCCTGGGCTACTCGGTCAAGACCCTCTGCCTGGAGGACCCCCAGGGCCTGCTCAACCAGACCGAGTACACCCAGCCCGCGTTGTACGTGGTCAACGCCCTGTCCTACTACCGCAAGCTCCGCGAGAGCGGCGAGGTGCCGGACTTCGTCGCCGGCCACAGCCTCGGCGAGTTCAACGCGCTGCTGGCCGCCGAGTGCTTCGACTTCGAGACCGGCCTGCGGCTGGTGAAGAAGCGCGGCGAGCTGATGGCCCAGGCCTCCGGCGGCGGCATGGCGGCCGTGCTGAACGCCTCGGAGAAGGAGATCAGAACCGTCCTGGAGCAGAACGGCCTCACCTCCGTCGACCTGGCGAACTACAACACGCCGTCCCAGATCGTGATTTCTGGCCTGGTCGAGGACATCAAGGCCGCACAGCCGCACTTCCAGACGGGCAACCACCTCTTCGTCGCACTGAACACCAGCGGCGCCTTCCACTCCCGCTACATGGAGCCGGCCCGCGCCGAGTTCGAGGAGTTCCTCGCCGGGATCCCCTTCTCCGAACTGCGGATCCCGGTCGTCTCGAACGTCACCGGAAGGCCCTACGAGAACGACCTCGTCAAGGAGAACCTGGCGAAGCAGATCGTCAGCTCGGTGCGGTGGACCGACACCGTGGAACACCTCCTCGGCTACGAGGGAATGGAGTTCGAGGAGATCGGCCACGGCGACGTCCTCACCAAGCTGGTGAAGAAGATCCGCCGCGAGATCCCGAACCCTGTCCGGCACTCGGCGCCCGCCGCCAGGCCGCGCCCGGCGGTCGCCGCGAAGCCCCGCCAGTCGGCGGCGGAACTGGTCCGCCGGTGGAACGACGCGTACCCGGTCGGGACCCTCGTCAAGTCCACCACCGGCGACTACGGGAACCTGCAGACCGCCACCGAGGCGACCGTCCTCTTCGGGCACCGTCCGGCCGTCTACATGAACGGCTACCGGGGCTACTTCGACTTGACCGAGATCGAGCCCATCAACTAGCGCAGCGAACCGGCCCGAGCCGACCAGTAAGTCCCAGGGAGAGAAAAGATGACGACCGTCGGAATCGAAGCGATGAACGTCTTCGCCGGCACCTGCCAGGTCAACGTGGAGAAGCTGGCGATCCACCGCGGGCTCGACACCGCGAGGTTCGACAACCTCCTCATGAAGGAGAAGACCGTCGCGCTGCCGTACGAGGACCCGGTGACCTTCGGGGTCAACGCGGCCAAGCCCATCATCGACGCGATGTCCCCCGAGGAGCGGGACCGCATCGAGCTCGTCATCACCGCGACCGAGTCGGCGTTCGACTTCGGCAAGTCCATGAGCACGTACTTCCACAGCCTGCTCGGGCTCAACCGCAACTGTCGCCTCTTCGAGATCAAGAACGCCTGCTACTCCGGCGTGGCGGCCCTGCAGATGGCGGCCAATTTCATCCTCGCGCAGACCTCCCCGGGCGCGAAGGCCCTGGTCATCGCTACCGACATCACGCGGTTCATGGTGGCGGAGGGCGGCGACGCGCTCTCCGAGGACTGGTCATTCGCCGAGCCGAGCGGCGGCGCCGGCGCCGTGGCGATGCTCATCAGCGACACCCCGAACGTCTTCCAGATCGACGTCGGCGCCAGCGGCTACTACGGCCACGAGGTCATGGACACCTGCCGCCCGCTGGCCGACAGCGAGGCCGGCAACGCGGAGCTGTCGCTGCTCTCCTACCTCGACTGCTGCGAGAACGCCTTCCTGGAGTACCAGCGGCGCGTCGGCGACGTCGACTTCGTGAACAGCTTCGGCTACCTGGCCTTCCACACGCCCTTCGGCGGGATGATCAAGGGCGCGCACCGCAACCTGATGCGCAAGTTCGTCAAGGCGCGCCCGGCGGCGATCGAGGAGGACTTCCAGCGCCGGATGCACCCGGGCCTGACGTACTGCCAGCGCGTCGGCAACGTCATGGGCGCGACCACGATGCTCTCGCTCGCCAGCACCATCGACAACGCGGACCTCTCCAGCCCGCAGCGCGTCGGCGTCTTCTCCTACGGCTCCGGCTGCTGCTCGGAGTTCTTCAGCGGCGTCGTCCGCCAGGAGAGCCAGGACCACGTGCGCCGCTTCGAGATCGAGAAGCACCTCGACAAGCGCTACGAACTGAGCATGCCGGAGTACGACATGCTGCTGCGCACCAACCACGCGGTGAAGTTCGGGACCCGCAACGCCGTCCTCGACACCGGCATCGTCCCCGAGGCGCGCAAGACGCTCGGCAAGGAACTCCTCTTCCTCAAGCGGATCAACGAGTTCCACCGGGAGTACGAGTGGCTGTCCTGAACACCGCGGAGTTCGAGACCGTCAAGGTCAGGTTCCAGGACGAGATCTGCTTCCTCCAGCTCCACCGGCCCGACGCGGACAACGCGATCAACCGCCGGCTGGTCGAGGAGTGCACCGCCGTGGTGCGCCACTGCGAGGAGCACGCCAAGGTCCTCGTCCTGGAAGGCCTGCCCGAGGTGTTCTGCTGGGGCGCCGACTTCCGGGAGCTCGGCTCCCAGGAGAGCGGCGGCCACGAGAAGTCGCACGCCGAGGCCCTGTACGACCTCTGGCTCTCGCTGGCCCTCGGCCCGTTCGTCTCCATCGCGCACGTCCGCGGCAAGGTCAACGCCGGCGGCCTGGGCTTCGTGGCCGCCTGCGACATCGTCGTGTGCGAGGACAGGTCGGTGTTCAGCCTCTCGGAGCTGCTCTTCGGGCTGATGCCGGCCTGCGTCCTGCCCTTCCTGATCAGGAAGGTCGGCCCGGCCCGGGCCAACTACATCACGCTCACCACCCAGCCGTTCACCGCGCGGCAGGCGGTGGACTGGCAGCTGGTGGACGCCGCCGAGGAGAACAGCGGCAACCTGCTGCGCAAGCACATCCTGCGGCTGCGGTACCTGCCCAAGACCGGTGTCGCCCGCTACAAGAAGTACCTGCGCAACCTCGACGACATCCTGATCCCCTCCCGGGAGAAGGCCGTCGAGGCCAACCGTGAGGTGTTCTCCGACCGGGAGAACCTGCAGAAGATCGCGCGCTACGTGAACACAGGGAAGTTTCCCTGGGAAGGGGAGTAGGGCATGCCGGGCGCAGCCGTCGACTACACCCAGCTGGGACCCTCCGTGGTCCAGATCACCATGCAGGACAAGGAGCACAAGAACACCTTCTCCGACCAGCTCATCATCGGTCTGAGCGAGGCCTTCGAGAGGGTCAAGGCCGACGAGCGCTGCAAGGCGGTCATCCTCACGGGCTACGGCACCTACTTCGCCAGCGGCGGCCGGAAGGAGAGCCTGCTCCAGATCCAGGACCGGCAGATCAGCTTCACCGACTCCGACATCTACGGCCTGGCGCTGGACTGCCCCGTCCCCGTCATCTCCGCGATGCAGGGCCACGGCATCGGCGGCGGCTTCGCGATGGGGCTCTTCTCCGACTTCGTGATCCTCAGTCAGGAAAGCATCTACACCACCAACTTCATGCGCTACGGTTTCACGCCGGGCATGGGGGCGACGCTGATCCTGCCGAAGAAGCTCGGCTTCAGCCTCGGCGAGGAAATGCTGCTCTCCGCGAAGACGTACTACGGCCGCGACCTGAAGGAGCGGGGAATCCCCTTCCCCGTCCTCCCGCGCGCCGAAGTACTGCCCTACGCCGTCGAGTTGGCCGAGACGCTGGCCGAGAAGCCGCGACTCTCGCTGATCACGCTCAAGGACCACCTGGTGGCCGAGCTGCGCGCGGAGCTCCCGCGCTACATCGAGCGCGAGGTGGCCATGCACGACAAGACCTTCCACCAGCCCGAGGTCCGCGACCTCATCACCTCCCAGTACTAGGAGAGCGACACCATGCCGTCGAACCAGGACGTCTTCAAGCTCATCGTCGAGCACACCCGCGAGGTGCTCCCGGAGCTGGAGGAGCACGCCTTCGACCCCGCCGACTCGCTGAAGGAGCTCGGCGCCAACTCCATCGACCGGGCCGAGATCCTCATGATGACGCTGGAGTCGCTGGAGGTCAGCATCCCGCTGTCCGAGCTGGCGAACGCGAAGAACATCGGCGAACTGGCGGAGCTCATCCATGGCAAGTCGAACTCCTGACACCCGCGTCGTCGTCACGGGCCTCGGCGTCACCAGCGCGGTGGGCCAGGGCAAGGGCGACTTCACCGCCGCGCTCCTCGGCGGCCGCCACGCCTTCGGCACGTTGAAGCGTCCCGGCCGGCAGGTGCCGCCTGCCCCGGCCGGGACGCCGGACGGCGCCGAGGCGTCCTTCCTGGGCGCCGAGATCGCCGAGCTGACCATGCCCGCGGCCATCCCGCCGCGGGCCCTGCGGACGGCCTCGCTGTCCTCGCGGGCGGCCCTGGCCACCCTGGACGAGGCGTGGCGCGAGGCCGGGCTGGACGACGCCGACCCGCGCCGCATCGGCCTGGTCATCGGCGGCTCCAACGTCCAGCAGCGGGAGCTGACGCAGCTCCACGCCCGGCACGCGGACCGCCCCGAGTTCCTGCGCCCGACGTACGGCATGGCCTTCATGGACACCGACCTGTGCGGGTTCTGCACCGAGGCGTTCCCGATCCGGGGCTTCGCCCAGACGCTCGGCGGCGCCTCGGCCAGCGGCCTGCTCGCCGTGCTCCAGGCGGTCCGGGCGGTGCAGTCCGGCCAGGTCGACGTCTGCATCGCGATGGGCGCGCTGATGGACCTCTCGTACTGGGAGTGCCTGGCGTTCCGGGCGATGGGCGCCATGGGCTCGACCCGCTGGGCCGACGACCCGGCCGCCGCCTGCCGCCCGTTCGACCGGGGGCGGGACGGCTTCGTCTTCGGCGAGGCCTGCGCCGCGGTCGTGGTCGAGCGGGAGGGAGCCCGCCGGCACCCCGCGCCGTACGCGCGGTTCGGCGGCGGCGCGACCGCGATGGACGGCAACCGCAACCCCAACCCGTCGTTCGACGGCGAGGTCGGTGTCGTCCGGGCGGCGCTGGCGGAGGCGGGCATCCCGGCCTCCGCGGTCGACTACGTCAACCCGCACGGCACCGGGTCGCCCACCGGCGACGACACCGAGCTGCGGGCGCTGCGCGAGGTCGGCCTCACCCGTGCGCGGATCAACGCGACGAAGTCGATCACCGGCCACGGGCTGACCGCCGCCGGCGCCGTCGAGGTCGTGGTCACGCTGCTGCAGATGCGCGAGCAGAAGCTGCACCCCACCCGCAACCTGGCCGACCCGGTGGACCCGTCGTTCGCCTGGGTGCGCGAGGAGGCGGAACCCTGGTCGTTCGAGACGGCCGTCAGCCTCAGCATGGGGTTCGGCGGGATCAGCTCGGCGATCTGCCTGCAGAAATGCTGACCGCCGCGGCGTCCCCGAACGCCGCCGCGGGCCCGCCCACGACCGACACCCCTGGGAAGCACCGGCGATGACCAAACCCATAGTGTTCATGTACTCGGGCCAGGGCTCCCAGTACTTCCACATGACGCGCGAGCTGTACGAGCAGCACCCGCGCTACCGGCTCTGGCTGGACCACTGCGACGACATCGCCTCGCCCGTCCTCGGCAAGTCGCTGCTGGACACGGTCTTCGACCCCGCCCGGCAGAAGAGCGATCCCTTCGACTCGCTCGCGGACTCCAACGCCGCGCTGCTCTGCGTCGAGTACAGCCTGACCCGCGTCGTCCAGGAGCTGGGCTACCGGCCGGACTTCCTGCTCGGCTACAGCCTGGGGGAGATCACCGCGGCCGTGGTCGCCGAGGTCTTCCCGCTGGAGCTCGGCATCTCCTTCGCGGTGGACTTCGCGCGGCTGCTCGCCGACCGGACGCCGCGCGCGGGCATGCTGGCGATCGTCGGCCCGCCCGAACTCCTGCACACCCACGCGGCCCTGTTCGCCGGCACCTGGGTGACGGGCCGCAACTTCGACGGCAACTTCGTCGTCAGCGGGCACGCCGCGCGGATCGACGACCTCCAGGCCGCCCTGAGGGGGGAGGGCGTGCTCTGCGAGCGGCTGCCCGTCAACTGGGGCGTGCACACGGAGCTCATCGACCCCGTCGAGCCCGAGGTCCGCAGCCTCCTCGGCGGCCTGGGCTTCGCGCCGCCGCAGATCCCGATCGTCTCCTCGACGACGGCGGGCCCGGTCGACTCCGTGACGGCGGACGGGATCTGGGCGGCCATGAGGAACCCGGTGGAGTTCTCGCGGACCATCGGGACGATGACCGCCGAGACCGATGCGACCTTCATCGACCTCGGGCCCAGCGCCACGCTCGCGACCTTCGTGAAGTACCTCCTTCCGCCGGGCAGCGGCTCTGTGCAGACCAGCACCATCAACCGTTTCGGAAACAACCTGAAATCGATGAGCGATTTTCAGGAGCAGACGGCTTCGGTCCGAGGCTGACGGCCTCGGACCCGGGCCGACCATCGGAGTCCTGGAGGGAAAACCGGTCATGGCAGCGCAGAGCAGCGCAATCAGAATCTACAAGGACGCGACCGCGATCATCACGGGCGGCGCGTCGGGCATCGGCCGCGCACTGGCGCAGGACCTCGCGTCCCGCGGCTGCGAGGTGGTCCTCGCCGACCTCCAGCTGGAGCAGGCCGAGGAGGTGGCGGCCGCGATCCGGGCCACCGGCGGCAAGGCCGTCGCCGCGCGGCTGGACGTCACCGACCACGCCGAGTTCGCCCAGCTGGTCAAGGGCACGGTCGCGCGGACCGGCCGCCTGGACTACCTGTTCAACAACGCCGGCATCAGCCACGGCATGGGCGCGGGCGCCCGGCACTACCGCATCGAGGACTGGCGGCGGGTCATCGACGTCAACCTCGGCGGCACCGTCAACGGCGTCCAGGCCGCCTACAACGTGATGATCGACCAGGGCTTCGGCCACATCGTGAACACCGCCTCCATGGCGGGCCTGGTCCCGAGCCCCGGCACCACCTCCTACGTCACCACCAAGCACGCCGTCGTCGGCCTCTCGCACAACCTGCGGGCCGAGGCCGCGCAGCTGGGCGTGCGGGTCAGCGTGCTCTGCCCGGGCGTCATCCGGACCCCGTTCATCGAGGGCGGCGCGTACGGCCGCCAGGTCGAGGGCGTGAGCGGCGAGCAGACCAAGGCGATGTGGGAGGAGAAGAAGCCGATCTCCCCGGAGGAGTTCGCCAGGAAGGCGCTCGACGCCGTCGCCAAGAACCAGGGCGTCATCGTCGTCCCCGGATTCTGGAAGCTGTTCTGGTGGCTCTTCCGCATCTCGCCCTCGTTCTGCCTGAACATCGCGACGAAGAACTTCCAGGACCTCGGGCGGAGCGCCGGCTCCGGCAGCCCGCGCCGGAACGAGAGCGCCGCCGCGGCCGCGCAGGAGAAGTGACCCCGGGACCGAACCGGCACGCACCACCCGTCCACCGTCCGACGCGACCGATCCTCCGACGCGACCGATTCCCCCGGCGAGGAAATCATGAAACAAAAGACTGGTAGCCCGTCAGTCGACCTTGGCCAGAAGATACCCGCGCAGGCCGCGGCCCCCGCCAAGGCACCCTCCGAGCGGTACCACGGCCTGGACGCGCTCCGCGGGTTCGCGCTGCTGCTCGGCGTGGTGCTGCACGGGACGCTCTCCTTCATCCCCGGTTTCCACTACACCGGCTGGCCGATCGTCGACAACTCCCCGAGCTCCCCGCTCGCCCTGGCCTACTTCGTCATCCACCTGTTCCGGATGCCGGTCTTCTTCCTGCTGGCGGGCTTCTTCGGCCGCATGCAGTACCGGCGGCTGAAGGCGCGCGGCTTCTTCAAGGAGCGCAGCAAGCGCATCCTGCTGCCGCTGCTCTTCGGCATCCTGCTGGTGCTGCCGGCGAACGTGGTCCTGGTCGCCGTGGTGCTCGGCATCAAGGGCCCGGTGGACAGCCTGGTCCCGACGCGGGCGATCGTGCCCATCCCGCTGGCCCACCTCTGGTTCCTCTGGGTGCTGTACTGGCTGTACGTGGCGGTCCTCGTCGGGCACAAGGTGCTCGGCCTGTTCCGCAAGGGCGGCGAGTCCCCGTCGGCCTCCGCGCCCGGGGGCAACGTCCTGGAGCGGTTCCTCGGCCGGGTCTGCGCCCTGGGGGCCGAGCCGGCCGTGCTCGCGCTGCCCGTCGCGCTCTGCCTGTACTTCTTCGACCAGTGGCACCTGTGGGAGGGCCTCCCCACCCCCAACACGGACCTGGTGCCCCAGCTGCCGACCGCGGTCGGCTACGCCGTCGCCTTCTCCTTCGGCTGGTACCTGCAGAAGAACCCCGCGATCCTCCAGGGCTGGCGCACGCGCTGGATCGGCTACGTCGCCGCCGCGGCCGCCGTGACCGCCGCGACGGCCGCCCTCGGCGGGTTCGACCCGCAGTCCTCGGTGGTCACCGTCGACGGCCACGTCGAACTGGAGGCGCTCACCGGCTCGACCAAGATGCTCTGCGCGCTGGGCTACGGTCTGGCGGGCTGGCTCTGGACGCTCGGCCTCGTCGGCGCCGCGCTGCACTTCTTCTCGGGCTTCAGCCCGGTCCGGCGCTACATCGCGGACGCGTCGTACTGGATCTACATCATCCACATGCCCCTGGTGATGGCCCTCCAGGTCCTGATGCGGGACTGGCCCCTGAACTGGGCCCTCAAGTACCCGCTCATCCTGGCCATCGCGCTGCCGATCCTCTTCCTGAGCTACCACTACCTGGTCCGCTCGACCTGGATCGGCAAGATGCTCAACGGGCGCCGCTACCCGCGGACCCTGCCCGCCGACCCGGCGGCGCGGCCGGCGGCCGGCGCGAGCTGACCCCGTCGTTCCCTCCGGCCGGTCCCCCCGGCCGGTCCTCCGGGCCGCTGCCGACGGGCAGCGGCCCGGAGCCGTTCGCGGGCCGAGCCGTTCGCAGGCCGAGTCGTTCGCGGGCCCGAGCCGACTGCGGGCCGGGCGGGCCGGGCGGGTCGGGCGCGTCGGGGGCCGGGCGGGTCGGGCCGTCAGCGCCCGGCGGGCCGCTCCAGAGCGATCGCGGTGACCACCAGGCCGTCGCGGCAGAGCCACCGGCCGCTGAACCCCTCGATGTGCACGCCCCCGGCGCTCACCCCCGGGACGAGCAGCCGCGCGGAGAACGTTCCCGCCTCCGGATCGAAGTCCAACTCGGCCTCCGAGAAGTCGAGTTCGCGCTCGGCCAGCGGATACCAGGTCTTGAACACCGCCTCCTTGGCGCTGAACAGCAGCCGGTCCCAGCAGACCTCCGGCGCGGCGGCCGCCAGTTCGCGCAGCCGGGCACGCTCCCCGGGCAGCGAGACGAAGTCCAGCAGGTCGTCCGGCAGCGGCTCGTTGGGCTCGGCGTCCGCACCCAGCCCCAGGAAGTCGCCGGAGCGGCCCACGACGGCCGCCCGGTACCCGGGACAGTGGGTCATGCTGCCCACGACGCCCGCCGGCCACCGCGGTGCACCCCGCCGGCCCGCCACCAGCGGCGCCGGCGGCACGCCCAGCCCTTTCAGCGCCCGCCGCGCGCACATCCGGACGGTCGCGTACTCCCGCCGGCGCTTCGGCACGGCCGGCGCGACGGCGGCGGCCTCCTGCGGGTACAGCGCGGTGACGGCCGCCTCGTGGTCGGTGAACGCGTGCGCCGTCGTGGCGGGCGGGGGTACCAGTTCCTCGATCACGGCGGTTCCGCAGCCTCCTCGTATGCCCGGAGGAGTCTTCCGTCCGGCGTGACACGGCGTCAACCCCGGCCCTCCTGCCCGCACGGCACCGTTCCGGGGCCGCGCGGCCCGGTGGCCAGGGGCCGGCGGGCGCGTCCGGCCCCGTCCGGCCCCGCCCCCGTCACTCGAAGCGGGTGGGGTCGCCGGCCCCCCGCCGGACGATTTCCGGCCCGCCGCCCGAGAAGTCGACGACCGTCGTCGGCTCCGTGCCGCAGTCGCCGGAGTCCACCACGGCGTCCAGCACGTGGTCGAGCCGCTCCTTGATCTCCCAGCCCTGGGTCATCGGCTCGTCCTCGTCGGGGAGGATCAGGGTGCTGGAGACCAGGGGTTCACCGAGTTCGGCGAGCAGGGCCCTGGTGACGGTGTGGTCGGGGATCCTGACACCCACCGTCTTCTTCTTCGGGTGCATCAGCCGGCGGGGAACCTCCTTGGTGGCGGGGAGGATGAAGGTGTAGCTGCCCGGCGTCGCGGCCTTGACGGCGCGGAAGACGTTGTTGTCGAGTTGGACGAACTGCCCCAGCTGCGCGAAGTCCACGCACATCAGGGTGAAGTGGTGGCGTTCGTCGAGGCGCCGGATCGACCGGATCCGCTCAAGGCCGTCGCGGTTGTCCAACCGGCAGCCCAGGGCGAAACAGGAGTCGGTCGGGTACGCGATGAGGGAACCGGACCGGATACTTGCGGCCACGGTGCTGATGGTGCGCGGCTGGGGAGACTCTGGATGAACGTCGAAGTACTTCGCCATTGGCCGACCCTACGGGATCCCGGCGACCGATGGGCGCAGCCGCGGCGTCCGGCGTTCTGGCCGGCCGCCGGGGTGCGGCGTACGGTCGGTCGGTATGGGCTTCGATCAGGCGCGGGCGAACCGGCTCTTCCTCCCCGGGACGTACGCCGAGGGCGTGCCGTACGACCTGTTCCGTGAGCTGCGGGCCGAGGCACCGGTCTGCTGGGTGGAGGAGCCGGCGGTGGGGGAGTGGCCGGCCGGGCCGGGATACTGGGCGGTGCTGCGGCACGCGGACGTGAAGCACGTGCTGCGCACGCCGGAGGTGTTCTCCTCGCACCTGGGCGGGACGCAGATCCGCGATCCGGACTCGGCGGCCGATCTGGACTTCGCCCGGACGATGATGCTCAACCAGGATCCTCCCGATCACTCCCGGCTGCGCCGGGCCGTCGCGGCTGCGTTCACCCCGCGGGCGTTGCACGCGCTGGCGACCGCCGTCGAGAGCCGCGCCGCCGAACTCGTCGCCGGGATCCGCCCGCTCGGCGAGGCCGACTTCGTGTCTGTCACCGCCGATCTGCCCGTATGGACGCTGGCCCTGATCCTGGGTGTGCCGGAGCAGGACCGGCAGCTGCTGGTCGACTGGTCGAACCGCGTGATCGGCTACCAGGACCCGGACTACGCCCGGTCCAGTACTGCCGACCCGTCCCGGCTCACCGACATGGGACGCGCCGCGCTCGACCACCGCCCGACCGTCCTCACCGCCCCCGACGGCCGCCCGCTCAACCCGCGCTCCCGCGCGGCCCTCGCCGACATGTTCGCGTACGCCCACGCCCTCGCCGAACATCCGCCGCCGGGCAGCATCGTCGCCCGCATGCGGGAAGCCGGCCTGAGTGCCACGGAGTTCGAGACGATGTTCTTCCTGTTCGCGGTGGCCGGCAACGAGACGGTCCGCAACGCCTTGCCAGGGGGTCTGCACACCCTGCTCACCCACTGCGACCAGTACCGGCTGCTCCTGCGGCGACCGGAGTCGACCGCCTCGGCCGTCGAGGAGATGCTGCGCCACTGGCCGCCCGTGGTGGACTTCCGGCGCACCGCCACACGGGACGTCGGGCTGGGAGGCCGGCGGATCCGGCGAGGCGAGAAGGTGGTGGTCTACCACGCCTCCGCGAACCGGGACGAGACCGTCTTTCCGGACCCGGACCGCTTCGACGTCACACGGACCCCGAACGACCACGTCAGTTTCGGCTACGGCCCGCACTTCTGCGTCGGCGCCCGGTTGGCGCGCCTGCAGATGACGGCGATGCTCCGCCACGTACTGGCGGAACTGCCCGGGCTGGCGCTCGTCCCCGGCGCGGTGCCCGACCGGCTGGTGTCGAACTTCCAGAACGGTCTCAAGCACCTGCCGGTTCGGTGGCACCCGCGCGGCTGAGGAGCCGGCCGCGATCGAAGCGCCGGGCCGGTGACACGACCCACGGGGACGCGGATCGGCCCGCTCAGTCCGTCGCCGGATCGAACGAGCGGGCGAGGGCGGCCCCGGCGCGGAGGAGCCAGTGGGCGGCCCGCCGCGCGGCGTCGGAGCCGTCCCCGGCGAGGGAGACGAGGGTGAGCGCCCGTTCGTCGGCGGAGTCGCCGGCGACGACGCGGACCGGCACGGCGGCACGCTCCGCGCGGGCGATCACCTCGCCGACGGCCTTGCCGAGCAGGCTCGTGGCGTCGAAGCGGCCCTCGCCGGTCACGACGACGTCGGCCCGGGCGAGGGCCGCGTCCAGCCCGAGCAGGTCGGCGACGGCGGCCGCGCCGGGCGTGATGCGGGCGCCCCAGGCCGCGGCCAGGCCGTACGCGGTACCGCCGGCCGCGCCGGCTCCGGGCTGGTCCGGGTCGCCTCCGAGGAGCTCCGCGAACCGGCGCAGGCCGCGTTCCAGGAGAGCGGTGTCGGTGGCCCCGGCGCCCTTCTGCGGGCCGTACACCGCCGCCGCGCCGTCCGGGCCGAGCAGTGGGTTGGTGACGTCGGTCAGCAGCCGGACGCCGCCCGGCGGGGCGGCCCGCAGCGTACTCAGGTCGATGCTGCCGAGTGCGGCGAGTGCACCCCCGCCGTCGGGGAGCCGGGCGCCGGAGCGGCCGCGGACGTGCAGGCCGAGGGCGCCGAGGAGGCCGGCGCCGCCGTCGGTGGACGCGGAGCCGCCGAGGGCCACGGTCACTGCCGTGGCACCGGCGTCCAGGGCGGCGGCGATGGTCTCGCCGGTGCCGCGGGTGGTGGCGGTGAGCGGGGCGAGCCGGCCTCCGAGGAGCGGGAGCCCGCTGGCGGTGGCGAGTTCGACGAGGGCGGTGCCGTCGGGGAGCAGGGCGTAGCGCCCGGTCACCGGAGCGCCGTCCGGCCCGGTGCAGCCGGCCACCTCGTGGAGCGTGCTGCCGGGGTGTGCGGTGCTCACCGCGTCGAGGGTGCCCTCGCCGCCGTCGGCCATCGGGAGCGGTACGAGTTCGTCGCCGGGCCGCACGGAGCGCCAGCCGTCGGCCAGGGCCCGGGCGGCCTCGGTGGCGGTGGCGGTGCCCTTGAAGGAGTCCGGTGCGAGGACGACCCTCACGACGCGGCCACGTGGGTGAGGTGGCGCTCGGCCAGGGTGCGCAGGGTCTGCTCGCCGGGGGTGTCCCAGATCCGCTCGTTGAAGATCTCGACCTCGATCCAGCCGGTGTAGCCGGCGGCCGTGACCTGGTCGGTGAGGGTGCGGAAGTCGATGTGGCCGTCGCCGACGTGGCCGCGGCCGAGCAGGGCGTCGGCGGGCAGCGGCAGCGTCCAGTCGCAGACCTGGTAGGAGGCGATGCGGCCCTCGCGTCCGGCGCGGGCGATCTGCTCCGGCAGGGCCGGGTCCCACCAGACGTGGTAGCTGTCGACGACGACGCCGACCTGGGCGGCGGGGTGGGGCCCGGCGAGGTCGAGGGCCTGGCCGAGGGTGGAGACGACCGCGCGGTCGGCGCAGAACATCGGGTGCAGCGGCTCCAGGGCCAGCCGGACGCCGAAGTCACCGGCGTGCGGGGCCAGTTCGGCGATCATGTCGGCGACGGCCCGGCGCGCTCCGGCGAGGTCGCGGCTGCCGTCGGGCAGGCCGCCGACGACCGTCACCAGGGTGTCGGTGCCGAGTTCGGCGGCCTCCTCGATCGCCTGGAGGTTCTCGGCGAGGGCGGCGCGGCGCTCGGCGGGGCCGGTGGCGGTGAGGAAGCCGCCGCGGCACAGGGTGCTGACGGTGAGGCCGGCGTCGCGGCAGAGCCTGGCGGAGCGGGCGAGCCCGGTTTCGGCGACCTTGTCGCGCCAGAGGCCGATCGCCGGGATGCCGGCGTCCACGCAGCCCCGGACGGCCTCGGGCAGGCTCCACCGCTTGGTGGTGATCTGGTTGAGCGACAGACGGCTGAGTCCGGTCATGGTGCCGGGCTCCTTTCGGGCAGGGGGAGGGAGGGGCGGCCACCGGCCGGGAGGGGGGATTCCTCAGCCGAGCGGTGCGGCGACGGCGAGGAACCGCCGCATGCGGTCGGCGGCGAGGTCCGGGTCGGGCAGGACGCCGGCCGCGTCGGCGAGCCGGAAGAGCTCGACCAGATGGGGGACGGAACGGCCGCTCTGCGCGCCGGCGACCATGGTGAAGTGCTCCTGGTGGCCGGCGAGCCAGGCGAGGAGGACGATGCCGGTCTTGTAGTGGTAGGTCGGCGCGGCGAACAGGTGCCGGGCGAGCGGTAGCGTCGGGGCGAACAGCGCGTCGTACCGGTCGAGGTCCCCTTCGTCGAGGGCGCCGAGTGCGGCGGCGGCGACCGGGGCGATCGGGTCGAAGACGCCCAGCAGGGCGTCGCTGTGGCCGAGTTCGTCGCCCTTGATCAGCTCGGGGTAGTGGAAGTCGTCGCCGGTGTAGAGGCGCACGCCGGGGGGCAGGGCCCGGCGCAGGGCGACTTCCCGGTCGGCGTCCAGCAGGGAGACCTTGATGCCGTCGATCCGGTCGGCGTGCTCCTCGATCAGTGCCAGGACGGTGGCGGTGGCGCTGTCGAGGTCGGGCGAGCCCCAGTAGCCGGCCAGGGCCGGGTCGAACATCTCGCCCAGCCAGTGCAGGATGACGGGCCGCTCGGACTGGGCGATCAGGTGGGAGTAGAGGCGCAGGTAGTCGTCGGGGGTGCGGGCGTTGGCGGCCAGGGCCCGGCTGGCCATCAGGATCGTCTGTGCGCCGGCGTCCTCGACCACGGCGAGCTGTTCCTCGTAGGCGCGGGCGATCGTGTCGAGGCGGTGGTCGCCGGGGGTGAGCTGGTCGGTGCCGACGCCGCAGGCGAGCAGACCGCCGGTGGCGCGGGCCTCCGCGCCGGAGCGGATGATCAGCTCGCGGGTGGCGGGCCAGTCGAGGCCCATGCCGCGCTGGGCGGTGTCCATCGCGTCGGCGATGCCGAGGCCGAGGGACCACAGGTGACGGCGGAACGCGAGGGTGGCGTCCCAGTCGACGACGGCGGGCGCGCCGGCGGCGTTGCCGCCGAGCGGGTCGGCGACGACGTGGGCGGCGGCGTACGCGATCCGGGAGGTGGCCGGCGCGGCGGTGGCGGGCAGGTGCGTGGGCTCGGACATCCGGTGGCGGCCGAGGCCGGGCAGGTCGATGACGGTCATGGTGTCAACGCAATCGTGTCGGGGTGCGGGGCCGGAGCGTGTCGGGGTGCGGGGCCGGAGGTCAGAGCGTCAGGTCGGGCACGGGGAAGCGGCGGCCCTCGCGGGCGGAACGCAGGCCGAGTTCGGCGAGCTGAACGCCCTTGGCGCCTTCCAGGAGGTCCCACTGGTAGGGCGAGCCGGTGACGACGTGCCGGAGGAACAGCTCCCACTGGATCTTGAAGCCGTTGTCGAACCCGCCGTTGTCGGGCACCTGCTGCCACTGGTCGCGGAAGGGCTCGGTGGCGGGCAGGTCGGGGTTCCAGACCGGCTTGGGGGTGGTGGCGCGGTGCTGGACGCGGCAGTTGCGCAGCCCGGCGACGGCGCTGCCCTCGGTGCCGTCGACCTGGAACTCGACCAGTTCGTCGCGGTCGACGCGCACCGCCCAGGAGGAGTTGATCTGGGCGGTGATGCCGCCCTCCAGCTCGAAGATGCCGTAGGCGGCGTCGTCGGCCGTGGCCGGGTAGGGCCGGCCCTGCTCGTCGACGCGCTGCGGGATGTGGGTGGCGGTGTGCGCGTACACGGACCGGACGGGGGCGATGACGTGGTCCAGCACGTAGCGCCAGTGCGGGAACATGTCGAGGATCATGCCGCCGCCGTCCTCGGCGCGGTAGTTCCAGGACGGGCGCTGGGCGTCCTGCCAGTCGCCCTCGAAGACCCAGTAGCCGAACTCGCCGCGCACCGAGAGGATCCGGCCGAAGAATCCGCCGTCGACCAGCCGCTTGAGCTTGAGCAGGCCCGGCAGGAACAGCTTGTCCTGGACGGCGCCGTTGCAGACCCCGGCCTCGCGGGCGAGGGCGGCGAGTTCGAGCGCGCCGGCGAGGGACTCCGCGGTGGGCTTCTCGGTGTAGACGTGCTTGCCGGCGGCGATCGCGGCGCGCAGGGCGGCCTCGCGGGCCGGGGTGACCTGGGCGTCGAAGTAGACCTCCGCCAGGGGGTGGGCCAGGGCCTCGTCGAGGGAGGTGGTCCAGTGGGTGAGGCCGTGGCGATCGGCGAGTTCCTTGAGCTTGTGGGCACTGCGGCCGACCAGGATCGGCTCCGGCCACAGGACCTCGCCGTCGCCGAGCGGCAGGCCGCCCTGCTGGCGGATGGCCAGGACGGAGCGGACGAGGTGCTGGCGGTAGCCCATCCGACCGGTGACACCGTTCATGACGATGCCGATCACTCTGCGGGACATGGGGCTTCCTTCGGTCTGGGGGAGGGGTGGGGAATTCTTGGTAAGCGCTTACCGCGGTACGTTACGAGCATGTCGAACCCGAGGTCAACCACCCGTGCCAAGCGATCCACCGGAGCCGTGACCCTCCAGCGCGTGGCCGAACACGCCGGGGTCTCGATCGCCACGGCCTCGCGGGTGCTCCACGGCGGTCCCCGCACGGTGGGGGAGGAGCTGCGCCACAAGGTGGAGGGCGCCGCCCGCGAGCTCGGCTACGTGTCCAACGCCCCGGCGCAGGCCCTCGCCCGCTCCTCGACCTCCGTGGTCGGCCTGCTCGTGCACGACATCGCGGACCCGTACTTCTCGGCCATCGCCGCCGGCGCCATGCGCGCCGCCAAACGGCACCGGCTGATGGTCATGATCGCCGCGACCGCCGGCGACCCGGAGCTGGAGATCGAGTACGTCCGGGGCCTCCGGGCCCAGCGCGCCCGCGCCCTGGTGATCGCGGGCAGCGGCTCGGTCGACCGGGACCTCACGCAGCGGTTCACGGCGGAACTGGACGCGTTCCGGTCGGACGGCGGCCAGGTGGCCTGCATCGGGGAACGCGGCATCGAGCCGTTCGTCCCGCTCGACCACGGCGGCGGGGCGGAGATCGCGGCGACCGAGCTGTGGCGGCTCGGCCACCGCCGGATCGGCGTGGTCGCCGGCCCCGCGGGCCTGCTCACCGTCCACCGGCGCCTGGCCGGGATCAGGGCGGCGTGGGCCCGGCTCGGGGGTGAACTCCCCGACAGCAGAGTGGTGTTCACCGACTTCACCCGGTCGGGCGGGCGGGAGGCGACGCTCGGGCTGTTCGCCGCCGATGCCGGTGTCACGGCGGTGCTCGCCCTCAGCGACGTCATGGCGGCCGGAGTGCTGACGGCGCTGCAGGACGACCTCGGGCGGGCCGTCCCGGAGGAGGTGTCCGTCATCGGCTTCGACGACGTGCCGTTCGCGGTGGACCTCCGGCCGTCGCTGACCACGGTCCGTCTGCCACTGGAGGAGGCCGGCGAGCGCGCCGTCCAGCTGATCGCGGACGGCGCCTCACCGGCCCGGCAGGCGCCGCTCGGCGTGGCCCTGGTGGCGCGCGGCAGCACGGCGCCGGCGGGTGGCGCGGGCGGGGAGTGACGGGCGGGGAGTCGCGGACGGGGAGTGGCGGGCGGCGACACCACCACCCCCGGCGGGCGCCGGACCGGAGTTGTCGAACCACCGGGGTTTTCGAGGAAGTCTTTGAAGGCTCCGGGGGCCTTCAGGCCGTCGGATCGGCGGTCTTCGACAAACGAAGGCTTTCTTGCAGGCTCTCAGGGCCGGATCACGCTCGGGGGCTCGTTCCCGAGGCGGCTCAGTGCTTGCATGGCCTCGCGCTCCACGCGTGAGAGATCGCCGAGGACCGAGCCGGCCTGGACGAGGCACTGCTCGTCGCCCGATTCACCAGCCTTCCTGATCAGTGCCGAGACCTCCGTCCAGAGGATGGCCGCCTCGGTGTACAGCGTGTGGCCGGTGCGCAGGTGGCTGCTGTCGAGCAGATCGGTGCATTCGGCGAGGAAGTCGCGGTAGAGGTTGCGGAACAGGGCGCCGCCGGTGCCGGCCTTCTCCATCAACAGGGCGGCCTGCGGCAGATCTCGCTGGGGGTTGTCGGTGCGCTGGAGCCATGTGCGTACCAGCCTGCCGGCCTTCTCGATTCCGCGGTGGCCGAGGTTGGCGATGGGCGGGTCGAGGAAGGCGTCGGCGCACGCGGTGATGGCGGGGACGATCCGTCCGTGCGGGGCGGGCAGGTTGCCTGGAGCGGTGAGAGCGAAGGACCGGTGTCTGGCAGTCATCGGGCCACGCGCGGCCCTGGCCCGGGCGAGGCTGGTCAGGCTGGTGGAGACGGCTCCGCCCTGCCGGTCGGTGTCCACCAGGTAGGCACGGTGGTCGTCGTAGCCGTACATGGCGACGACGTGGCCGCCGAAGTGGACCTTCGAGTCGAAGTAGTCCAGGTGGTAGCTGTCGAGCTGGAGTCCGACGGGGTGGCCGGCGTCGATGGCGGCCGCCACGTTGTCCCATGCCTTGCGCGGGGAGGTGGTCTCCTGGGTCAGGAGTTCCAGCCCGAGCCTGGTGGCGAGGTCTCTGGTGAGGTCGAAGGGCTTGACCCGTCCCCCGAGGAAGGGGAAGCCCATGTTCTTGCCGTCCCAGTAGATGAAGGACAGGCCGGAGCCGAGGCCGAACAGCATGGGCTCGGACAGATCGAGCCCTTGGTGCCGCAGCAGCACGCCCAGGGCCGTCGTCTCGCAGTGCTGCGTGCCGCGGGCGTCGATGTCCAATACCGTGGTCATGCCGTGCTCTCCTGGACGGGGATGACCAGTCGGGTCATCAGTTCTTCTTGTGGTGCCTCTGCCGGTCCGACGAGATACGCCTCGCGTACGGGTGCTTGCGGGCGCAGTCCGCGTTCGTGGACGGCGGCGAAGAGTGCGTTGTAGGCCAGGGGAAGTTGCGCGTAGGGCCCGATGTGCACGGTCTCGGCAACGAGTCCGCCCGGCAGCTCCTCGAATTCCAGGCCGGGTACGGCCTCCCCCGCGGGGTCCGCACCCCGACGGCGATCTCCATCCGCTCCTCCAGGTCGAGCGGGTACAGCCCCCACAGCGGCGGCTCCCACGCGGTTCCCGTCCTGCCGAGCACGGGCAGCAGTCGACCTACGCACTCCTCGACCCTGGTCCCGATCTCCGCGGGGGTGCAGACCGCTCGCACCACCGCCAGCCGTCGCTCCGGCTCTCTGCCCAGGGTCACCTCGTAGCCGGGCAGACCGCCCTCTGCCAGCCGCTCCAGCATCTCCAGGCGGGCCTGGTCCCTGCTGATCCGCTCGGCCAGCCGATCCCGCTCGGCGCGCAGGATCGCGGCCCTGCGCTCAGGCCCGGCAGCCAGTGCCCGGGCGATCACGGCCAAGGGAAGATCCATCTCGCGCAGCAGGGCGATGGTCAGGGCATCACGGGCCTGTTCGGGTGCGTAGTAGCGGTAGCCGGAGCCGGCGTTCACGCGGAGGGGAGGCAGCAGCCCCAACTCGTCGTAGTGCCGCAGCTGCTTCACGCTGAGGCGGCACAGGCGGGCGAAGCGCCCGATGGTGAGGAGTTCGTCTCGCACGCCATCATGGTGGACCCTCCCACGGTGGGAGAGTCCAGCGCCGAGTCGGTGAACTCAAGGACGCCCTGCTCGCTGCCGTCGTCTCGAACATTCGGGCGCGGTCTCCGGCAGGGCACCGTGGGCACCGTGGGGCGGTGCCGGACCGGCAGCGGGACGGAGCACGGTCGGCCGGGTCTGCTCGTCCGGGGCCGGCCTGCGCGCCCGGGCGGTGCGGTCGTCACCGCCGGGGGAGGTTCGGACGGTGTGCCCAGGCTGCTCGGTGCCAGTCGCGTCGCCGTCTCCGGGCCGGTGGTGGATCCGCCGTCGGGGGCGCCCGTGGGCGGGGCGGTGGGCGCGGGACGGCGGGAGAACTGGAAAGCGGTTACCCTGTACGGGGCGCTTTGGCCGGAACGATCAGTCGGGCTGCCCCGGTCGGGCTGGAGCCCGGGGCGGAACGTGCAGGGACCGGGGCATCGCGCTTCGGACGGTGCGCGGGCGGTAGGGGCGTGTCCGCCGGCGTTCCGGGCGTTTCCGGAACGTCGCACTGCGGACGGCCGACCCCTGAACCGCCTACGGGCGCTGCGCTATATTCGGCCCGTCGAACGAGCATCGGGAATGCGGGGAGTGCCGTGGCGGATCAGGGATTGCTCGCCCAGCAGCGCCGTGCACTGATCGTGGAATCGGTTCAGCGCGACGGCGCCGTTCGGGTGGCGGACCTGGTCGCGGCTTTCGACGTTTCGGACATGACCATTCGCCGCGACCTCGACGTACTGGCGGGGAAGGGCCTCCTGGAAAAGGTGCACGGGGGAGCGGTCACCGCCTCCAGGAGCACGGAGGAACCCGGCTTCGACGCGAAGTCGACGCTGGAGTCCACGGCCAAGGCCGAGATCGCCGCTGCCGCCGCCGGTCTCGTCCGGCCGGGCAGCGTCGTGGCCCTCGGCGGCGGGACGACGACCTATGCGGTGGCCAAGCGGCTCCTCGGCATCCCCGATCTGACGATTCTCACCAATTCGCTTCCGATCGAGGTGCTCTTCCGGAGTCACGCCGCACCGGGTGCACAGGCCCCGGTCGTTCTCCTGACCGGAGGCTCCTCGACCCGTTCCCAGGCTCTCGTGGGGCCCGTCGCCGAGCACACGATCATGTCGCTCCACGCCGATCAGCTGATTCTCGGAACCCACGGCGTCACCGAGGAGGAAGGTCTCACCAGTCCCGGTCTGGCCGAGTCCCAGACGAATCGTGCATTCATCGCCAGGGCGCGCCAGGTCGTGGTGGTGGCCGACCACACGAAATGGGGAGCGATCGGCCTGAGCAGTTTCGCGCGACTGGACCAGGTGGGCTGCTTCATCACCGATGCCGGGATGCCGCCCGACGCGCAGTCGGTCCTGGCGGAGAGCGTCGGCGAGCTGGTCGTCGTGGACTCCCCGGCGAAGTAGCACCGCCGGCATCCGCCGCAGCGCGCCGGACGGGCGTCCGGGGCCGGCGATCGCCTGCGGCCCCGACCGGACGTGGCCGCGCTCCCGCGTCCGCTCCGGCCTCGGGCGGGAGCGGACGCGGGAGCGCGGGGGCCGGCGTCGGGGTCAGGCGGGGAGGCCGACGGCGCGTTCTCCGCTGCGGCGCTGCTGGATGACGACGGCGATGACGAGCAGGGCGCCCTGGGCGACGTTCTGCCAGAAGGAGTTGATGCCCTGGACGGTGAGGC
>NZ_JAGIYX010000033.1:0-93561 GCF_017813315.1 Kitasatospora sp. RG8 | reverse complement strand
TGGTGTTCATCAGCGCGCCACCGGCGGTGACGGCGCCCTCGAAGACCAGCGGCTTGAGGGAGGCACGGGCGGTGTAGAGCGCAGCCGTGTAGCCGGCCGGGCCGGAACCGATGATGATCACGTCACGGACGGGGGTACTCAAGGCGATTGCCTCCTGATAGGTCGCGGCGACGGTGCTCTCCGCCGGGGATGTTCGCGGTTTCGGGTCCGAACCCGGCTGGCTGCTGCGTTCAGGGCTGCACCGTCGCGGGGCCGTGCGGTGGGTGTCCGGCCGACCCCTGGGGCGACCGGAACCACAACGTATCACCCAGCAGTGATATCACGCAAGAGTGGTATCAAGCTGGAGTGATATGTGATAATCGAGGCATGCTGACACCGGGTGCCGAGAAGACGACGCTGACGCAGGGCGACCTCATTCGAGTCCTGGGTGAACCCCTGCGCCTGCGCATCGTGACGCTGCTCGCGCAGGCGGCCCTGTGTACCAACCACCTGATCGAGGAGACGGGCGCGCGGCAGACCGCGCTGTCCAACCATCTGCGGGTGCTGCGCGAGGCCGGCATCGTGGAGCCGGAGCCGCACGGCCGCTTCACGTACTACCGCCTGCGCCCCGAGGTGCCGCAAGCCCTGGCGGAGTTCTTCGGCGAGCTCGCCCGCACGGCGGAGGAGTCGCTGGCCGCGGACCGCAAACGGCCGTGCGAGTGACCGGTGCCCACATGAGGCTCCCGCATGTGCGGCGCTGAGCCGCCGCACGACCGCCCTGTAGCGCCCCGACCCCGTTCGACCGCGATCGTCGTCCGGGCACGCGCCGAAGGCGACGAGCCGGCTGTGCGGCGCGCTCCGGAGGCCTGCCGTGGCGGCGGCCGTGGACGGCCTGCTCGCGCGGCCCGAGGTGAACTTGCGCCGTGCCCGAGGAATCCTTGAGTCAACGGACGCGCGAAGCGGGATGATCGCCATGGACACACCAGCGGCGGGTGACAGCCGGGCCGGTGGCCCCTTCATCACGGGTGCGGCCATGGCGATCGCGGCTCCGGACGGAGTGCTGACGGGCTGGAGTCCCGGCGCGCAGCGGCTGCTCGGGTACTCCGCGTCCGACGCCGCGGGCCGACCCGCAGCGGATCTGCTCGTGTCGCCGCTTCCGCAGTCGGCTCGCGAGCGGCTGGCACGGCAGGAACAGTGGGTCGGCCCGGTGGTTCTGCGCCACCGCGACGGCGGCCCGGTGGGATGCCGACTGTGTGTGCGTCCGCTGCCCGCCGGTGACGGGCGGGTCGGTTGGCTGTTCGAGGCCGCCCCGCCGGGACCGGGGGACGACCGCGACGGCGACCCGCTGGTCCACTGGGCGTTCGACCAGTCCCCGTTCGCCCAGGCGATCTACGACACCGAGGGCAGGTTCCTGCGCGTCAACACGGCCATGGCGCAGCAGCTCGCGGCCACGGAGGGGGAGCTTCGCGGGCTTCGGATCACGGAGCACATGCCGGACCCCCTGTTCGAGGTCCCGCAGCGCAGTGTCGAGCGCGTGGCGGCGACGGGCCGGCCGGAGCAGATCGAGAACCGCGCGCAGATGCCGGGAGAGGCCTTCCCGCACGCCTGGATCGTCCACCTCGCCCCGCTCAAGGACCCGGCAGGGCTGGTGCACGCCGTGCAGCAGACCGTGCTCGACCTCTCCGAGCACGAGGCGGCTCGGAGAAGTCTGGCGCTGCTCGACGAGGCCAGCAGACGCATCGGCAGCAGCCTGGATGTCGCCCGCACCGCCCAGGAACTGGCCGACGTGGCCGTGCCCGCCTGTGCGGACTTCGTCTCGGTGGATCTGCTCGACGCCGTGCTGCAAGGGGATGAGCCGGCACCGATCCATACCGGCGGGCGCCTGGTCCTGCGCCGGGTCGCCGTCCGCTCCGACGTGCCGGGTGTCGTCGCGGTCGGCGAGCCGGCCGGCTATCCGGCGTCCTCACCGCATGCCCGCTGCCTGGCCGACGGCCGCGGCACCGTCCACCGGATCACCGACCCCGAGATCACCCACTGGCTTGCCCACGACCCTGACCGGGCCGCCTGGATCCGCCGACACCGCCCGCACTCGCTGCTCGCCGTCCCGCTGCGAGCCCGTGGCGTGAACCTCGGCGTCGCCCTCTTCACCCGTCTGGCCGCGTCCGCCTCGCCCTACGAGCAGGCCGACCTGGAGATCGCCGAGGAACTGGCGGCACGCGCAGCGGTCTGCATCGACAACGCCCGCCGCTACACCCGCGAGCACACCGCCGCCCTCACCCTCCAGCACAGCCTGCTGCCGCAGGGGATTCCCGAGCAGGCCGCCGTCGACGTCGCGGGCCGCTACCTGCCGGCAGGTTCGAAGGCCGGTGTCGGCGGTGACTGGTTCGACGTGATCCCGCTCTCCGGAGCCCGGGTCGCCCTGGTCGTCGGCGACGTCGTCGGCCACGGCATCCACGCCTCCGCCGCCATGGGGCGCCTGCGTACGGCCGTACGCACCCTCGCCGACGTCGATCTGGCCCCGGACGAGCTGCTCGCGCACCTGGACGACCTCGTCATCCGGCTCGGCACGGGACAGGAGTGTGCTGACGCGCCGCCCGGAGAACTCGGCGCCACCTGCTTGTACGCCGTCTATGACCCCATCTCCCGCAGGTGCTCGCTCGCAAGCGCCGGCCACCCCTGGCCCGCTCTGGTGACCCCCGACGGCACCGTGGACTTCATTGAACTGCCCAGCGGTCCGCCCCTGGGACTGGGCGGGCTACCGTTCGAGTCCGTCGAAACCGAGCTTCCCGCAGGAAGTCTCCTCGCGCTGTACACCGACGGCCTCATCGAAGCCCGCGGCCGCGACATCGACACCGGCCTGAACGCCCTGCGCACAGCCCTCGTCGGCTCCGTCCCCCCACTCGACGCCGCCCTCGACCTCGACACCCTCTGTGACACCGTCCTGAAGGCGCTGCTCGACGAGCGGCCCGCCGACGACGTCGCGCTGCTCGTCGCCCGCACCCACGCCCTGGACACCAGGCACGTCGCCTGCTGGGACCTGCCCGCAGATCCGGCCGTCGTAGCCGAGGTCCGTGCGCGGACGACCGCGCAGCTCCAGGCGTGGGAGCTGGACGAGCTGGCCTTCGTCACCGAACTCACGGTGAGCGAGCTGGTGACCAACGCGATCCGCTACGGCGCCCTGCCCATCCAGCTGCGGCTCATCAAGGACCGGACGCTGATCTGCGAGGTCTCCGACGCCAACAGCACCGCACCGCACGCGCGTCGCGCCCGCACCTTCGACGAGGGCGGGCGCGGCCTGATGATGGTCGCCCAGCTCACCGAGCGTTGGGGCACGCGGCACACCGGCACCGGCAAGACCATCTGGGCCGAGCAGCCGCTCCCTCGTCCACCCGCACGGTGAAGGCGCGACCGGCGTTCTGCCGGCACTGCTCGCCACCGCCGGCGCCACCGAGCTGAAGCCGCTGTCGGCAGCCCTATCGGGTGCCGACTTCCGCGGCGAAGAACACGTGGAGGTGAGCCCACAGGCAAGCCGTCGCCGGGCGCGGGCATGGCGACGGTCGTTCCCCCACCTGTGCCACCCACCGGCCGCCGCTGGACCGCGGAACTGGGGACGGCGGGGCCGCCCGCCGCACCGGGGCGCCGCGTCGCGCCGGGCTCGCCGTTCCATTGGCGGACCGGGCCCGGTGCGCTTGACGCTCACCCCCGGCAGCCCTCCAGAAGCCGCAGCCAGACCTCGCTGATGGTCGGGTACGCCGGCACCGCGTGCCAGAGCCGGTCCCCTCCCGGTTGGTCCACGGCCGAGCCTCGGCCAGCCCCTGGATGCCCTGCGGCAGCATCGGCCGGCTGCCGGTGCACACCGCGACGGCGTACCGGGCGACCAGCAGCTGCTCGCGCAGGTCCAGGTGCCGGAGCGTGGCGGCCAGGGGCATGGCCGAGGTCCGGGCTGATCTGTCGGGCAGGCTCAGGCTGCGTAGGCCCGCTGACAGGCGGGTGAAAGTGCTCCGCGGCGGCGGGGAGTCGGGGCTTGTGGTGCGGGGGAGGGGGAGGATCCCGGCCCCCACCGCACGCGCCTAAACGCTCACCGGCAGGGCGACGAGGCCGCGGACCAGCCGGGACTGCCGCCGGACGAGCCGGTCGGCAGGGGCCGCCAGCTGCAGACCGGGGAAGCGCTCCAGGAGGACGCCGAGCACGATCTCGACCTCCGCGTGGGCCAGTGGTGCGCCGAGGCAGCGGTGGATCCCGTGGCCGAAGGCCAGATGGCCGGCGGCGTTCGCGCGGCCGAGGTCGAGCCGGTCGGGGTCGGGGAACCTCCCGGGGTCGCGGTTGGCCGCGCCCGGGCACACGAAGACCGGGCTGCCGGCGGGCACCGCGGTGCCGCTGAGATCCACCTCGTCGGGTGCCCAGCGCCAGGTGGCGATGCTGACCGCGGAGTCGTACCGGAGCAGCTCGTCGACGGCGGCCCGGATGCGGTGCGGGTCGGTGCGCAGGCGCTCCAGCTCGGCGGGGTGCTGGAGCAGGGCCAGCACGGCGTTTCCGATCGCCGCGGTGGTGGTCTCGTGGCCGGCGACCAGCAGCAGCACGGCGAGGGAGAGCAGCTCGTCCTCGCCGAGCCGGTCGGCGTCCTCGTCGTGGACGGCGATGAGGTCGGAGAGCAGCGAGCGGTCCGGGTGCGTGCGCTTGCCGCTGATCAGCTGCGACATGTAGCCGGCCACGGCGTGGGACGCGGCGTCGATCCGCTGGTGGTCGCCGGTGGCGAACAGGTCGGTCGACCAGGAGCGGATCGAGGGACGGTCGGCCGGGGGAACTCCCAGGAGCTGGCAGATGACGGTGACCGGCAGGGGTCCGGCCAGCTCCTCGACGAGGTCGACCTCGCTGCCGGGCTCCCACGCCCCCACGAGCTGCTCGGCGAGCGAACGGATGTAGGGGCGCAGGCCGTCGACCCGGGCCGGCGTGAACGCCTTGGCCACCAGCCGCCGGAGCCGGGTGTGCTCCGGCGGATCGGTTGCGAGCATCGTCCGTGCGACGGCCGGGTGCAGGGACCGGCCGGACGGTCTGTCGGCGAAGTACGCGCCGGTGTCCTTCGACAGCGGCGCGGTGAACGCCTGCCGTGCCTCCTCGTAGCCGGTGACGACCGCCGCGGTGGTGGCACCGCCGTCCAACGACACCTGCAGGACGGGAGAGGCCGCGCGCAGGGCGGCGTAGGTGGGGTAGCGGTCTGCGTAGAACGCCGGGTCGGCGAAGGGTGAGGAGGCCATGGTCGATCCCTGTGCCGCTTCAAGTGCCGTCCGCCGCTGGGCAGGCGCGGCGGTGCGGACGATGTCAGTGGTCGCGTACTGCTGAGAGGCCAAGCGTAGCCACAGTGCGGAGCCCCTCGCCCGGGCGGGCTCGCCGCGCGCCGCGCGCCGCGCCGCTGACCGGTGTCTCCCCGGTCCGCCCTGTCAGGGCATGGTCGGACGGACCGGGGAGGGGGCGCCGGCCCGGGGCTGAGGAGGGGAGGTTCGCTCCGGGCCGGCGGGCTCGGGTGTCAGTTGGCGCAGCGGGTACCGGGGGCGGGCATCGTGCCGGCCACCAGGTAGGCCTCGTACGCCGCGTCGATGCAGGTGTTGCCCCGGCCGAAGGCGCCGTGCCCCTCGCCCTCGCGGGTGAGCAGGGTGGCGTGGGCCAGGCCCTTGGACAGGTTCTCCGCGGCGGCGTACGGCGTGGCCGGGTCGCCCGTGCTGCCGACGACCAGGATCGGGGCGCTGCCCTCGGCCCGGACGACGTGCGGCTTCTCGGGGGTCTTGAACGGCCAGTTCTCGCACCTGCCGTGCTGGTAGTCCTCGACGGAGACGCCCTGCGTGACCAGCGGGGCCTCGGCCTTGAGCTTGGCCACGACCTTCTGCGCGCGTTCCGGGGACGGCGCGGCGGCGGCCCCGTCGGCGCAGGAGATCGCAGTGTGGGAGTCGTTGAGGCTGGTGTAGCGGCCCTTCTCGTCACGGCCGTGGAAGCGGTCGGCGGACGCGAGGAGGAGGTCGCCGCGCTGCCGGACCATGGCCATGGTGAGGGCGGCGCGCAGGGCCGGCCAGGCGTCCGTCTCGTCGCCGTAGAGGAAGGCCTGGGTGCCGGCCCAGCTCAGGTCGCTGGTGAGCTTGCGCCCGTCGGCGGTGTCCAGCGGGTGGTCGTGCAGGCTCTCCAGGTAGTCCGCGGCCTTCTTCGCCGCGGTGCCCGGGTCGCTGCCGAGCGGGCACTCGGCGGCGTGGGCGCGGACGCAGTCGGCGGCGAAGCGCTGGAGCGAGGACTCGAACCCGATGACCTGGTCGGTGGACTCGTCCAGGGTGTCGGCGGCCGGGTCGACCGCGCCGTCCAGGATCAGACGACCGGTCCGGGCGGGGAACTCCTCGGCGTAGAGCGTGCCCAGGTAGGTGCCGTAGGAGATGCCCAGGTAGTTGAGCTTCGGGTCGCCGAGCGCCTGGCGCAGGACGTCGAGGTCGCGGGCCGTGTTGCGGGTGCCGACGAAGGGGAGCAGCTTGCCCGCCTTCGCCGCGCAGGCGGCGGCGAACTCCTTGTCCCGCTGTTCGAGCACCACATTACGCTTCGCCGGGTCGACGGGGATGTCCACCTGGTCGCGGTCGTCCCGCTGTCGGTCGGTCAGGCAGGTCACCGGGGAGCTCGCCCCGGTGCCCCGCGGGTCGAACCCCACGACGTCGAAGCGGTTGTGCAGGGCGCCGTCGAAGAGCTTTCGCCCCATTTCGACCATCTCCACGCCGGACCCGCCGGGTCCGCCGGGGTTGATCACCAGGGAGCCGACCCGCTGGGCGGGATCGGCCGCGGGCAGCCGGACCAGCGCGACGCTGAGCGCGTCGGCGCCCGGGGTGGCGTAGTCCAGCGGAACGCGCAGTTCGCCGCACTGCAGCCCGGTCAGGTCCACCGGTCGGCTCCCGGCGTCCGGCCGGCAGGCGTGCCAGTCGATGTGCTGGCCGTAGAAGGCGCCGAGCCGGGGGTCGTCGGCTCCGGCGGGCTTCGCGGCGGCGCCGGCCGGGCCGACGGTGCCGCCGTCGGCCGGTGGGTCGGTCGCCAGGTCGTTGCAGGCGGTGGTGAGCAGCAGGCTGCCGGCGGCGAGTGCCGCCAGCGCAAGGCGGCGGGCGGTCCGGTGGGTGGTCATGGTGGTTCCTGTCGAGCGGGTTGGGTGTGACGGTGGTTCGGTGCGGACGGCCCCGGCCGTCGACGGTCGGTGGTCCCGCGGGGTGGGGTGCTTCCTCCCGCGCGGCGGCGCGTTCCGTCCCGTCGTGCCTGGCGGAGGGGGCGGCGTCCGGCTGGACGCGCGCTCCCAGCGGATCAGGTCGAGGCGTGATCTGACGGTGCATCAGAAATGTTCCCGGGGAGTCTCCCGGTGCGGTCCGCCCGGGCCGGGCTTCCCCGTACCCCCGGCGGGCCGTCGCGCCGGGCGCCGGTCGCCGGGGTCAGCGCCGTGCGGCGGCCGTGTCCAGGTCGGCGGTGAACCGTGCGAACTCCTTCCGCCAGGCGAGGCGGACGCGCATCAGGGTGGGCTCGTCGTCTTCGTTCCCGGGGAGGACGAACGGGAAGGAGCTCCAGAGCAGTTGGCGGTGGACCTTGCCCATCCGGCGCGCCGCGTCATCCCGGTCGAAGCTGTAGACGAGGCTGCCCGGCCGCAGCCCCAGCCCCCTGGTCCTGACCTGGTGGAAGTGGACGGACCGCGCGGTGGCGGTGACGAAGTAGGTGTCGGCGCCGAGGCCGCCGCCGAGGCAGGAGAGCCACGGGCTGTCATCGAGGAACACGCCGAAGACGGTGAGCGGGGGATCGGTCGCATCCATCTCCCGCACCGTCTGCTCGACCTGCTTGATCGTGGCGGCCTTGCGCACTGCCATCCGTCCGTCCTCCCGCCCCGGCCGGCCCGGCGTCGGGGGCCGGCCCTGTCCGTGGCCGATCGGGCGTCGACTGTCGCCCGGGGTGGCCGGGGCGCATCCCGTGCCCCGGCCGTGGCCCAACGTAGGGGCTGCGGGGGTCGGAGAGGATGACGGTCGGCACCGAAAGACTCAGGACGTTCGGGACCCTTCGGTCCGCAAGGGTCGGGCCGGTGACCCGGCGGTGGAAGGCGCCGGGGAAAGTCTGCGGGCCGTCCGGTGCCGCTTCGGGCCCGTCGGCCCCGTCGGACCGTCTAGTCTCGTCGAATCCCGCGCTCCTCCGCCGGGATTCCCCGTGCCGCCGTCCGCAAACCGCGGAGCGTGGTCGTTCTCAGCCGTCGGCGTTTCACCGCCGGCTTCCGCCTGGCCGGACGGGTGCCGTCGTCCGGATCGGCCTCGTCCGCGCGGCCGGGGATCTTCCTCCAAAGTCCTGAAACACTCATGGAGTTGACGTTGTCCGACCGCTTCCGAGCCCTGCCCCCGTCGCCCACCCTCGCGGGCGCCGGCCGGCGGGCCGCCGCCCGGGGCCGGGTGCTGGCCGCCTCCGTCCTGCTGGCGACCCTGGCGTCCTGCGGCCCGTCGACGGCCGGCGGCCCGCCCGCATCGGCGCCGACGAACGCTCCCGCCACGGTCGTCGTCCCGGCCACCACCATTCCGGCGGACGGCCGGACGTGCCTCACCGGAGCGCTGACCTACGACCATCACGACGCGGAGGCCGGCACGAAGGGGGCCGAGCGGCTCACCACCGCGGTGGCCCGCGGCGGCACCTGGGAACTGTGGGGCCGGCTCTCGACGGACGGCGCGGACCAGTTGCTCGCCTCGGGCGTCACCGACGACGGGGGCTGGTTCCGGGCCTGCGCGGGCCGGTCCGGTCAGCTGACCGAGGCCCACCTGACGTTCCGGTCCAGCGGCGGCGACCTGTGGCGGGTGATCAGCCCCACCGGCGGCACCGAGTACGCCTTCGACTCGGCGCGGCTGCGTGACGTCGCGGGCAACCGGGACCTCGGCACCGTCAAGGTGCCCGCCGACCGGCAGGACGCCTGGAAGATCGTCGACACCGTGGGGGACCTCTACCGCAAGGTGACGGCCGCCGAGGGCCCGGGCTCGCGCTGCTGGACCCGTCACCAGACCACCGGAGGCTGCGACGAGCTGACCTTCACCTGGGCGCCGGACGCCACCGTCGGCGGCTTCTGGGAGCCCGACACCCGCAACGTCGTGCTCGCCGGCGAGCACACCGCCTCCCGGCACACCATCCTCCACGAGGCGTCCCACTGGCTCCAGTTCGAGCTCTACGACCACTGGTTCCCGGACGCCCCGGGCTGCGAGAACCACACCTTCGACGTCGCCACCACGCCCGGGTGCGCCTGGACCGAAGCCTTCGCGGACGCGGCGGCGGCCTACGTGCTGGGCGACTACCGCTACGTCTACCCGGACGGCCAGGACTTCGACCTGCACAACGACGGCGCCACCGCGTGGGACCGCGGCGACGCCGTCCAGGGCCGCGTCGGCGGCTCCCTGCTCGACCTCTGGGCCGCGGACGGTCCGGACGGCGGGACGTGGGACCGGACCGTCCGGCTGATGGGCGAGCAGCGCAGCGCCGACTTCCGCCAGTACTTCACCGAGGGCCGGCCCCGGGCGGGTCTCTCCACCACGGACGCGGCCGGCCGGATCATCGCCGACCACACCATCGCGTACTGACGGCGGTCCCGGCGCAGGTGGGGGAGAGGCCCCCCTGGTTGCGCTCTGCCGACAAGCCCGGTGGTAGGCAATGGGGTTGCTCGTGCTCTGGCGCCTGTTCGTCCCCCACGGACGAGCGACCGGATCACGCACGTGCCGATCCCACGGCCAGACACTGGTAGTGGCTTCCGAAGTGCACCAGGGGGTCGGCGGCGCCGTTCTGGTCGCACCACATGGGCTGCCCCAGCACGAGCAGGTGGTCGGCGGCGGCGACGGTGTGCTCGACCCGGCACACCAGGGCCGCCATCGCCTCGTCGATCACCGGGACGTCCCGGACCAGCCGGTGGCCGACGCCGGCGAACCGTTGTTCGGCCGGTGCGGTGGCGAACCGGTCGGCCAGGTCCTGGTGATGGCGGCCGAGCAGGTTGATGCCGAAGGCACCCTGGCTGGTGATCACGGCCAGGGTGCGGCTGCTCCGGTACAGCGACACCAGAACGAGCGGCGGGCTGAGCGAGACCGAGGTGAACGAGCTGGCCGTGCAACCGGTCGGCCTGCCCTGGGCCGCGGCGGTGACCAGGGTGACCCCCGTGGCCCAGCGGCGCATGACGCTCCGCAGGGCCGGTCCGGTGACGGCCGGGGTGTCCGGCCGGGGCGTCACCGGACCGGTCACGGTGTCAGGATCCGGCCCGGCCGTCACGACACCCTCACCGGATCCGCGGCCGCGTTCGGCGAGATCGCAGCCGACTCGGCCGCCGCCAGGTCGGCCTGATGGGACGTCGGGTCCCCCAGTGCGAGGTGGCATTCGGCGCGCTGTCGCAGCAGGTCGGCTCGGTCGGCACCGGGCAGCAGCAGTGCGGCGGTGTAGTCGCGGCGGGCCGACTCCCAGTCACCGGCGCTCTGGTGGACGTAACCACGGTTGTAGAGCAGGTCCGGATTGTCGGCCTCGATCGCCAGCGCCCGGGTGAGGTCCGCGACGGCGGTGCGGTGGTCGCCCGTCTCCAGGACCAGGGCCGCGCGGTTGGCCAGCGCGCTCACGAGGTCCGGCTCGGCGTTCAGCGCCAGGTCGAAGTCGCGCAGCGCCGCCTGGTCGGCGCCCGCGTCCAGCGCCAGCAGCCCCCGGGCGCACAGCAGGCGGGCGTCGCCCGGATGGTGGCGCAGCCCCTCCTCGACCTGGGCCAGCGAGCCCGCCGCATCGCCCTGCTCCCGCAGCAGGCTGGCGAGGTTGATCCGGGCGTCCAACTCGTCGGGTTCCAGCTCGAGCACGTACCCCAGGTCCGCGATCGCGCCCGCCAGGTCACCCAGTTCCAGGCGCAGGTCGGCCCGGTTGTAGTGCATCTCCCAGAACGGCGCGGCGAAGGTGATCGACTCGCTGTAGTCGGCCAACGCGCCGGACAGGTCGCCCATCCGGCGCCGCAGGTCGGCCCGGTCGAAGTAGTAGTCCGGGTAGTTGGGATCCAGCTCGATGACGGTGTCGATGTCGGCCAGCGCCTCCTCCAGCCGGCCGAGCGCCGTGTACACCCGGCCCCGGTTGTGCACCAGCACGGAGCGGTGCAAGCGGTGCTTCTCGGCGGGGAGTTCGCGGTCGATGTCGGCCAGACCGGTACTGACCAGGCGCAGCGCCTCGGTCGGGTTGCCCAGCTGGAGCTCCACCAGGGCCAGGCCGTTGCGGTTGAAGACCGACTGGAAGACGCGCTGGTCGTGGTCCGGCAGCAGGGAGGCCATCGCGAGCACGTTGTTCAGGTGGGCCTTGGCCAGCTGGTGGTCCTTGTGCTCGGCCGGGTAGTAGCGCGTGTAGAGCATGGCGAGGGCGTAGCCGGAGAAGATGTGCAGCATCGGCTGGTCGAACATGGCGCGCAGCTCGATGTAGCGCCGTTCGGCCTCCTCCGGCCGGCCGAGGATCGCCAGTGCGGTGGTGACCTTGGTGCCCAGCATCCAGTACTTCCGGGGCTCCTCGGCCGGGTCCATCAGGGCCGTGCCGCGTCCGGCCACGTCGAGCAGCGAGTGGTAGAAGCCCATCGAGACCAGGTACTCGGCGGCTTCGAGGAACGCGTCGGCGGCCGCTTCCCGGTCGCTGCCGTGCTCCAGGTGATAGGGGACCGCCCCGAGACACAGGCTCCAGTCTCCGCTGCGGCGCAGCTCGGCCGCCCGCTGGTCGTGCAGTCGGGCCCGCTCGGCGGCGTCGACGCGACGGTAGGCGGCTTGTTCAGCGGGGTCGTGGGAGGTGCCGTCGGACTCGACGTAGGCCAGGGCCAGCTGGTGACGATCAGTCAGGTTTCCGTGCTCGTCCGGATGCTGGGCGATGGTGTGGGTGGCATGGGCGGCGAGAGCCGTGGTGAGTTCGGGGATCAGGTCGGCGTCGCCGGTGTGCACGGTGACCTTCACCAGGTCCGGCAGGGCCCGGCGCAGCAGGATGGCGAGGAACTCCTGGTCGGTGTGATCGGCCTCGTCGACCCGGTCGAAGCGCAGGGCCAGCGCGTGGCCGCGCTCGCGGGCGTGGCCGTGCAGGAACTCGATGATGCCGTGGGCGAGACGGCGGGTGCGCTTCGCCGGGTAGAGGCGGGTGCGCTCGTTGGGCACGGCCAGCGAGGTGAGGGTCTGCGGTCCGGCGCCGATCAGGTCCTTGAGTTCCGGAGCAGCGGACAGGATTTCGACGGCGTGGTGCGCCACGAGCTCCGGGCGGGCCCGGTGCGCATCCGGCACCAGTGAGCGCAGCAGGGTGCCCAGACCGGTGTACGGTCCGCGCAGCCGCCGGTGGCAGTCGGCTCGGGCGTCGTACCGGTCGTCGTGCGCGGTGCCTTCGGGCTGGAGGCGCCAGGTGTGGGAGGTCACGGGTTTTCCTTTCGTGAGTGCGCGGGCCGGTCACACGGCGGCGCGGCGTTGCCTGCGGCCGACCAGCAGGGGCAGCACGACGACCTGGACGACGATGACGAGCAGGGCGACGGCGGCATCCCAGAGCCGGCTGTCGCTCAGCGAGCGGTGCGCGATGCCGTCGGCGAGTCGCTGGGCGAACGACACGGCCGGCAGGACGACGGTGAACACGGCGGCGACCAGCAGGAAGGCGGTGCCGATCGCGGTCAGCAGGGCGTACCAAGGGGCCAGCGCCCGCTCCCGCGCCGTCCAGCGGTCCTCCGCCCAGCCGCCCCGGCCCAGACGGTGGCGCAGATAGGCCGAACCCACCTCGTGCAGGTCGGCGCAGCCCAGGGCCGTGGCGAGGACGTAGTAGAGGTCGGTGCGCAGGAAGATCAGGAACTGCCAGGCCAGCCGGGGCAGGATCAGGTACGCCACGGCGAGGGCGAACCGCCCGGCCCAGGACGGTCCGGTCGCGAGGTCGACCGCCGCCGCGAGGGTGAGCGCGCCGAAGAGCACGACCTCGCCGAGCATCCCGGCCAGGAAGGGCAGGTAGCGCTGCGCGGGCCGCACACCGAACAGCGCGTCGAGCCGGGTCTCGAAGACCACGAAGTAGAGCCGTCGTCCGATGCCCAGGCCGGTGGGCAGGCCGAGCCTGCGGCCGGCCAGGACGTGCCAGCCCTCGTGCCAGAGCATGAGTGGCATCTGCAGCGCGGCGAGGGTCACCTCCACCGCGACCAGGGACGGGACGAAGAACAGGTTCCGGGTGTGCGGCTGCAGTCGGGGCTCGTAGATCATCGCCGCGATCGCCAGTGCGGTGATCAGCGCGTAGCAGCTCCAGCCGAGCGGCGAGAACACGGCACGTCCCCAGGCCTGGAGGCGTACGGGCACGGGCTCGGCGGCGGCGCCGGGCTCGTGGACGAAGCCGAGATCGCGCATGGTCTCGATGAAGTCGGCCAGGTCGACCGGCTCTCCGTAGGCCGCGTGGTACCAGGCGGCGGCCTCGGCGAGCGGCATGCCGTCGGCCAGGCGTCGCAGCAGCGCCGCGCCGTCCTCCGGGAGCAGCGCGAAGGACCCGGTGTCGGGCCGGCCCACCAGCGTGCCGTCGCGTTCGGTGACGAAGGTGAGCGGATGGAACGCGAGGTCGGCGGTCGCCATGATCTCTCCCTCGGAGGGGTGCGGGCCTCCCGGACGGGTGCGGCCCGCTCGGGCGGGTGCGGCGGGACGAACCCGGGCCTGCGTGCTGTGCTGCACGCAGGCCCGGGGGTGTCACCGGGTCAGCAGACCACGAGGACGTAGGACGCCGGCGAGGTGAGCTTGATGGAACCGGTCTTGCGCACAGCGATCTTCTTCATGGTTCGACTCCCTTGATGGAGAGGTGGGTTGGCACCGCCCGCCCTGGTGGCGGATCGGCGAGTCCGACGATGGCATGGCGTCCGGTGGGCGGACATGGGTAGTCGGTCCCCGTCTTCCTGCCGGGAGCCGGGACGGAAAACGGGGGCCCGATCCCCATACCGGGGTATGCCGGGTTCGGACACCATCCAAGCCATGCGAAATGACGCCCTCTCCGTGATCGCCTGTGGCTCGATCGCGGCCAAGGACCTGCCGAACTACCTCGTCTTCCTCCGCCAGGAGATCGACCTGCCGTTGAGGGTCCTGCTGACCGCGAGCGCCGCGCGCTTCGTCCACCCCCAGGTACTGGCCTGGCACGCGGACGAGGTGTACGTCGCCGACGACCCGACCCTCAACCCCACCGAGTTCGCGCACCGCTCGCTCGGTCTGGTGGTGCTGCCCGCCACCGCCAACACCCTGGCTGCGGCGGCACTCGGGCTGGCCGCCACGCCGGCCCAGACGGTACTGCTGGCCCACGAGCGGCCTGCACTGTTCTTCCCGAACATGAACGGCTCGATGTGGCGCAAGCCCGCGACCCAGCGTCACGTCAGTACGCTGCGCGCCGACGGCCACACCGTGGTCGAGCCGACCGAGCGCGAGATGTTCCTGCTGTGGCAGAAGGAGAACGGCGTCGGGCCTGCCATGCCTTTGCCCGACGAGGCCGCCGAGGCGGTCGTGAAGTGGCTGGAGGACGCCCTCAACGGTGACGACGAGTCGGCATAGGGTGCGCCTTGATCGGGATCAGCAGACCGGAGGGGATCACGATGACGGAACCGCGCGTGGACCGGTTCAGTGGACTCGTCGGACGCGAGGACGAACTCGCCCTGCTGGACCGCGTCCTGCAGGACGCGCGAAAGTCGCGGGGCGGCACGGTGTGCGTGACCGGAGAGCCGGGGATCGGGAAGACCAGGCTCGCCGGCGAGGCGATCACGCTGGCCCGGGAGGCCGGGATGACCGTGCTCAAGGGCCGCTGCATCGCCACCGGCCCGGCCGTGCCGTACCGGTCGCTCACCGAGGCACTGCTGTCACTCGCCCGGGCCGGTGGCGCGCCGCCCACCGACGCGCTCGGACCGTACCTGCCCGTGCTGGGCCGCCTGGTCCCCGAGTGGGCGATCGGGGACGCCTGCGACCGGTCGCCGATCGTGCTGGCCGAGGCCGTGGTCCGGCTGGCCGCCGCCTGCGGCCGGGAGCGCGGCTGCCTGCTCGTCATCGACGACCTGCACGACGCGGACCTCGAGACGCTGGCGGTCCTGGAGTACCTGGCGGCCAACCTGGCCCTGCTGCCGGTCGCCGTCGTCGCGACCCTGCGGGACACGCCGGGCGCCGCCCACTCGCTCGCGGACACGCTGGCCCAGCGCGGGGAAGCCGGCCTGTTGAGACTCGGCCGGCTCGGTGCCGCGCAGGTGCACGCGCTGACCGCGAACCGTCTCGGCTGCCCGCCGGACGAGCTGCCTGTGGCGGTGTCCGACCAGGTGCTCGCCGACAGCAGCGGAATCCCGTTCACCGCCGCCGAGTTGATCCGCGGCATGCGCGCCGAGGGCCGACTCGTCCGCACCGAGGGCCGCTGGCGGCTGGTCGGCGTCAGCCGCGCGGCCATCCCGTTCACCCTGGTCCGGGCGGTCGAGCAGCGGGCTGAGCGGCTCGGACCGCAGACGCTCCGGCTGCTGTCGGCCGCCGCAGTGCTGGGCCGCAGCTTCCCGCTGTCGGTGGCGCGGCGCTGCGCCGCGCCGGACGACCACGAGCCCGCCGTCTCGCTGCGCTCCGCCGTCGTCGACGGCCTGCTGGTGCCGGACGACGAGCGTGGGCCCGACTGGTACGCCTTCGAACATCCGCTGACCCAGGAGGCGTTGCTCGACCGGCTCACGCCGACCGACCGGGCCGAGCTCGCCACCCGGGCCGTGGCGGCCATGAACGAGCTCGACCCGAGCCTGCCCGGCACGTGGTGCCTGCTGGCCGCGCGGCTGCACGGGCAGGCGGGGGACCGCCGGACCGCCGCCGTCCGCTACCTGGAGGTGGCCCGCCGTGCCCTGGCCGGCCACGGGCCCGGAACGGCGATCGCGGCGCTGCACGAAGCCCGGTCGGCCTTGGGGCCTGTCGACGGATCGGACGTCCACCTGCCTGACGACGCCGTACCGGCGGGCGTGCGACGGGAGTTGCTGGAGACCCTGCTGCTCGCCCTGGCGGACGACGGCCGGCTCGACCGGGCCACCGAGGTGGCGCGGCAACTGCGCCGGGCCGATGTCGAGGCCGATCCGGGACGCCGGGTCGAGCTGCACGTGCGGCTGGCCTGGGCGGCGCAGGTGGCCGGGCAGTGGGACGTGGGACTGGAACAGGTCCGCGCGGCCCGGGAGCTGCTGCCCGAGGGGGCGGGCGCGCGAGACACCGCGGGCATCGACGTGGTCGAGGCCTTCCTGATGGTGTCGACGGCGGAGCAGGGGCGGATCGGCCGCAGCGAGCAACTGGCCCGCCGGGCGATCGAGGGCGCGGAACAGCGCGGTGACCACGCACTGGCCTGCCAGGCGTGGTACGCGATGGGTTTCGCGACCCGTGGGCGTTCCCTGGCCGAATCCGACCGGTGCTTCCGCCGCACGCTGCGGATGGCCGCCGAGAGCCGCCAGGTCAGCTGGCACAACCACGGGCTGATCGGCCTGGGCAGCAACGCCTGGCTCGCCGAGGCCGACCTGGACGGGCTGCACCACGCCCACCAGGAGGCGATGCGAACCGGTTGCGTGAGCCTGGCGCACAACGTCGGGGCGATGCTGGCGCTCGACGCGGTGCTGCGAGCCGACTTCGACCGGGCCACGGCCCTGCTGGAGGGCTCCAGGGCCGAGACCGAGCGACTGCAGTTGCACTCGGTGTCCCGGTACGCCCTGATGGTGGGCGCGGTGGCCGCCGCCCACCGGGCCCGCAGGCCCCAACTGCGGGCGGCGCTCGCCCGGTTCCGGACCAGCGGTGGGAACGAATCGCGGGAGGCACCGCTCGTGCTCGGTCTGGCCGAGCTGTTCTGCGCGCTGCTGGAGGAGGACCACGAGCAGGCGGCGGAGCTGGCTGCGCGGCTGGCCGCCGCCGTCCCGCCGGACGAGGAGAACTACTTCCACCTCGCCGGCAGCCACGGGCTGGTCCTGCTGCTGTCCGTGCTGGCCGGGCGAGCCGACTGGGCAGAGGTCGAACGGATCACCGCGAGTCAGGCGGGCCGGATGCGGTGGAACCGGCAGTTCGTCGGCCTGGCCCGAGCGGTCCTGTACGGTCGGGAAGGTCGCCCGGCCGAGGCCGTGGCGGCGTTCCGCGCTGCGCAGGCCGACGCGGTGATCTTCCCGACGGCTCGTCACCTCGGCCTGCGTCTGGTCGCCGACGCCGCGGGCACCGACGGATGGGGGGCGGTCCGCGACTGGTTGACCGAGGCCGAGACGTACTTCCACCACTCGGGTGCCGACGCCGTCGCCGCCGCGTGCCGCTCCCGGCTGCGTTCGCTGGGCGCTCCGGTCGGGCAGCGCCGTACCGGCACGGATCGGATTCCGGCCGAACTCGTCGCGCTCGGCGTCACCCTGCGCGAGTACGACGTCTTCTGCCTGCTGGTCGAACGCGTCGGCAACAAGGCCGTGGCCGCGCGCCTGCAGATCTCTCCCCGGACGGTCGAGAAGCACATCGCCAGTCTGATCGGCAAGACCAACTCCGCCACCCGCGCCCAGCTGTGCGACTTCGTGGCGGACTTCCTCGCCGCACGGTAGGCCTGCCGGGAAATCTGATGCGCCACCCTGAATGGGCGATGGTGTGTCAGAGTTGTGGAGTGACAGTGCAGACGATTCAGCCGGCTCCGCTGCCCGCGGCATCCGGCGCCTGGTGGCTGCCCGCACTGTCGCCGGCCGAACGCGATGCCCTGCCGCCCGGGCGAACGCCACGCTGGGCCGAGTTGGTGGAACAGACGCTGCGCCTCGCCGAGTCGGCGCCCGGCGGGCGGATCCGCTCGCTCCCCGGGACGGGCCCCGAGGGCCGACTGCTGCATCCGCTGCTGCCGTTCCTGGGGACCACCTCCCGCCACTTCGCGGCGGCGAACCCTGCAGCGGCAGAGCGGCGAGTGGTGTGGGCCGGTGCACGGCGCCACCTGGCCGACGGCTTGGTGCGGCTGGCCGGACGCACACTGGTACAGGAGTTGGGGCACGCGCGCCGGGCCGGAACCCTGACCGGGCAGGACGGGCGGGAGCGGTTCGACGCGTTCCTGTGCGAGGCCGCCGCCGGACCGGCCCTGGGCGCGGTGCTGCACCGTCATCCCGTGCTGGCCCGGCTGCTGGCCGAACGGTGCATGGGCACCGTGGCCGCAGCCACCGAACTGCTGGAGCGGCTCCACGCGGACCGGGAGCAGCTCACCGCCGCCCTGCTCGACGGCGAGCCCGGTCGGTTGACCCGGGTCCGCTTCGGACTGGGGGACCCGCATGCGGCTGGCCGGTCCGTCGCCGTGCTGGAGTTCGACGGCGGGCAGCGCCTGGTGTACAAGCCGCGCCCGCTCGGTCTGCACGCCCGGTGGAACGAACTGCTCGCCTGGTTCGGCGGACACCAGCCCCAACTGGCGGCGCGAGCCGTTCGGTTGCTGCCGCGGGCGGGGTACGGCTGGGCCGAGTACGTCGCGCCGCGCCCATGCCGGTCCCAAGCCGAAGTCGGGCGGTTCTACGAGCGGCTCGGCGCCCAGCTCGCGCTGCTGCACGTGGTGAACGCGGTCGACATCCATGCCGAGAACCTCATCGCCGCGGGCGACCAGCCGGTCGTGGTGGACGTGGAGACGCTGTTCCACCCGTGCTGGGCGCCCGTCACCGACGGCGGCGCCGATCCGGCCGCCCGGGCGCTCGCCGCGTCCGTGCAGCGGACCATGGTGCTGCCGAACCCGTGGTTCGGCGGCGGCGGTTCACTCGACCTCTCGGCACTTGGCGCCCAGGCCGACCAGTGGACGCCGGACCCGATGCCCGGGTGGGCGGACGCGGGCACCGACCTGATGCGGCTGGTCCGCCGCCCGGCGCGCTGGCCGGGTGCCGACAACCGCCCGATGCTGGCCGGGAGAGCCGCCGATCCGGCCGACCAGCTCGACCGGCTGCTGTGCGGATTCCGCGCCGGCTACCGGGCGATTGCCGCACATTCCCATGAACTGCTCGGTGAGCAAGGGCTGTTGTATCGCTTTGCGGGTGAGACGATGCGCCTGGTGGCGCGGCCCAGTCAGAGCTATGCGACGCTGCTCGCCGAGGCGACCGAGCCGGAGCTGCTGCGCGACCACTCCGGTCGGGAGCGGGCCTTCGCCGCACTGCACGACGAGACCGGCTACCCGCACCTGCACGTGCTGGCGCCCCACGAACTCACCGACCTGCTCGCCGGCGACGTCCCGTTCTTCACCACGACCCCCGCCGCCCGCACCCCGCGGACCTGGGACGGTCGTGAACTCCCGTTCCTGCTCGACGAATCCGGGCTGACGGCCGCCGCCGGGACGATCCGGGGGATGTCGGAGGGCGACCTCGACCGGCAGGTATGGCTGATCCGCGCCTCCCTGGCCGCCGGACGACGGTCTCCGGGCCGCCATGCTCCGGGGCGCCCCGCTGCCGAATCCGAGGGCGCCTACGACGGCGACCCCGGTGCCCAGGCGCTGGAGCTCGCACGGGGGATCGGGGAGGACCTGCTCTCCCGGGTTTGTCGGGGCGAGGGCCGGGTGAACTGGCTCGGGCTGCAGGAGGCCGGGCCAGGGCAGTGGGCGGTGCTGCCGATGGGCATGGCGCTCGGCGACGGCTACACCGGCCCGGCGCTGTTCCTCGCCGAGCTGGGCCGGCTCACGGGGGCGGTCCGCTATCAGGAGGCCGCCGCCCAGGCCGTCCGCGTCCTCCCACAGCTCCTGAGGCTCTTCGCGGAGCACCCCGAACTCGCGCGTGCCGTGGGGCCGGGCGGCTTCTCCGGGCTCGGCGGCATCAGCTACGCCACCGCCCGGCTCGCCACCCTGCTGGACTCCCCGGAGCTGAGCGCCGCCCTGCCCGCCGGCCTCGCCGCACTTCACACGGCCGCTGTCGACCCGGCAGCCCCCGTGGACATCGCCGACGGCCTGGCCGGTGCCCTGCTCGCGGCCGAGGCCGTGCATGCTCAGACGCGGCTGCCGGCAGCCGCCGAACTCGCCCACACTGTCCGGACCTTGGCGGGCCGTCGGCGCCGTCCTGAGCGGCCCGGATTCCTCCACGGCCACGAGGGCGTCGCGTGGGCCCTGCGGGAGCGAGCGGCGGTGGACCTGGCGGACTCCGACGGCCCCGGCCGGTGCCCGGACTGGGTCGGCCGGGCGCTGCGCGCCCGCGAGGCGGACCAGCGCCTCGCCCTGCTCGCCGACCGCGTGCCGATGCCGGGCCACTCGCTCCGCCACGGCGAACTCGGTCTGCTGGAACCACTGGTGGAGCTGATGCCGACCGATGCCGGCCATCGCCGTACGGTCGCTCGACTGGTGCGGTCCGTCGAACAGCAAGGCGCCCGTTGCGGCACCCCCGGCGAGGTGCCCACACCCGGCCTGCTGACCGGACTGGCCGGCATCGGCTACGGCCTGCTGCGGCTCGGCTTCGGCCCCAGGATCCCCTCGGTGCTGCTGTTGCGACCGGCAGCAGGACCGGGGCCCGTCGAACGAGAGGGAAGGCATCACCATGATGGACGGCGAACTGCTCGACAATGTGGACAACGAGCTGCAGGAGACCGACGAGCGTCGCACGGCGGCTGACCGCGCGGCCCGCCAGGCCCGGCTGCGGGTGGCGATCCTCGCCGGCCTGACCGTTGGCGCGGCTACCGTGGTCGCACTGGGCCAGGGGGATCCAAACACAAGCACCGTCGCGAGCATTGTCCTCTGAGAAAGCGTCATTGCCCGAGACAGGTGGTGGGGCCGCCCTCGGGCGGCCCCACCACCCAGCAGGCTCGGAGGCCTGGGCAGGCGGCGCGGATCCGGTCACGTCGACGGGGCACCTGCCCGGCCGGCGTGGTCGAGGAGGTGCTTGACCCTGTCGGCGACGATCTTCGGCTGCTCGGCCTGGATGAAGTGGCCGGAGTCGACTGTTTCGAACCGGCCGTCCGGGAGGGACTCGGTCCAGCGCCGCTGGTGCGCGGCCAGGTCGGCGTGGTGCCGTGACCGGCCCGCCTGGGGGCGCGAGGCCGAGAGCAGGATGGTCCGGCAGGTCGGCGGGGCCGGCGGGTCGGCGCGGAAGCGGGGGATGGCCGCGGCCACGGCCTTGATCTCCTTCCTCGTCTGTGCGGTCCCGGACGGGACGAAGTCCTCGGCGAGCATGGTCTCGTAGGTGTCCGTCGGGAACAACCGGCGGATGTTTCCGCTGGCCAGGCGGGCCAGCCGGCGGGAGCGGAACAGCACCTGGGTCACGGCCAGTGAACGGTCGACCTTCGCGGCGGTCCGGTCGAAGGTGTCGTAGACCGGCGCGCCTTCCGCTGCCGGATCGAGCAGCAGCATCCCCTGCAGCCGCCGGCCCAGGCCCTCCACCGCACGGCGTGCGACTAGCCCTCCCATGCTGTGCGCGACGAGCACGAAGCGGTCGGGGACAACCGCCTCGACCAGCGCGACCAGGTCTGCGGCCAGGTCCTCGATGCTCAGCTGGGTTGCCGTCCGGCCGCTGCGCCCGAAGCCGGCGCGGTCGTAGGCGACCATCCTTGTCCGGTCCGTGAGCCACGGCAGCACCGGATCCCAGCAGGTGCGCCCCATCCCCCCGCCCGCCTCGAAGACCACCCAGTCCGCCCCGCTGCCGGATTCCTCGACGTGGACGGTCCGGCCGTTCACTCGCACCGCCCGCCCCGCTGCCTGACGCATGCCCCCTCCAAGGTCACTGTTTCCATTTTCGATAATAGTAACGAGCATGGAATCGTAACGCCATGGACACTACGGACGTACTTCTCCACCCCGTGCGCCTGCGCGTGGTGCACGCGCTCTCCGGCGGCCGGGTGCTCACCACCGCGCAGTTGTGTGAGCGCATGCCCGAGGTGCCGAAGGTGACCATGTACCGACATGTCGCCCTGCTGGCCGAGGCCGGCTTCCTGGAGGTGGCCGGAGAGCAGCGGGTGCGCGGCGCTGTCGAGCGGCACTACCGACTGCGGCAGGACCGCCCGGTCGTCGATGTCGACGCCGCCGCGGCGATGACGCCGGAGGACCACCGCCGCGGCTTCGCCACCGCCATGGCCGTGCTGATCGCCGAGTTCAACGCCTACCTCGACCGCGACGGCGCCGACCCGGTGGCCGACGCGGTCTCGTACCGCCAGGGCACGCTCTGGCTCAGCCCGGACGAACTCGCCGAGATGACAGCTGAGATGCTCGCGGTACTGGGTCCTCGGCTGGCCAACCGGCCGGCACCGGGTCGCGCACCCTATCTGCTCAGTCCCATCCGCTTCCCACTCGGTCCGCCATCCCCCGACGAGGAGCGGCCTTGAACCGACGGCACCCGGCAGTACCCGCTCGCTACTGCCGGACCTGCTCGTCACACTCCCGAACCGGCCGCTGGTTCTCGGTCCCGGCGTCGCTCCTGGTCACTGACCTGGGCCGCCGAACGCAGACCGACAGCCCGCCCCGGACTTCGCGCGGGGCCGGGCCGTCGTCGTCCCTGCGGGAGTTCGGCGCCGTCTGACGCGTCGACCTGTCTCGTAACACGCCGTGCACGCCCGGCCGGAGTCTCCCCGGCCGGGCGTTCCGCGTTGGGGGCGCAGATCGGCCAGTCCGTGCGACCCGTCGGCCTTGTGTGGCCGTCCGGATCGTGGCCCGATGTCCCTTCGGCTCCCATATGCCGATCCGCTCAGGCCGGGAACGTCGCAGGTCAGCCGCTCGGAGGGTGCGAGCCGCGAGTTGGCCGAAAGTCTCATGCAATATAACCTGTGACATTGTTCTGATCATCGGTCGATGACAGGATCCACGCCAAATCTCCTTCCTTCAGCCCGACCCCACGTCGGGCTGCCCCCACTCGACGAAGGATTCGGCGTGCTCCTGCGCACCAGACTCTCCGTGCTCGCGGCAGGCGTCGTCGCCTGTTGCGCCACGGCCACCGCCGTGCTCCCGGCCCAGGCCTTCGCGGCGCCGTCCGTCGTGACCGCCGGGTCGGCTCCGACCACGACGACCGCCTCGGCCGGTCCGGTCGGCCCCGCCGCCCCGACGGCCCCGACCACGACGACGGGCTCTGAGGAACCCGGCGAGCCCGCCGCCCCGCTGTCCCCCGCGCTGATCGGCGCGACGCGCCTGCTGGAGGAGCCGGCCGACGCGGCCGCCCCCGCCCAGTTCAAGTCCCTCGCCGTACAGAGCTGCACCCCGGCCGACTTCGCGGCCCTCACCGGGGCCGACCTGGTCGCCTTCATCAAGAGCTCGACCCCGGAGTGCATCAACTCGCTGTACCAGAGCGCCGGCGCCGACCCGAGCATCTTCAACCAGGCCCGGATGCTGTCCGTCGCGGCCGCCCTCAAGGACGTGGCGGCGAACTACCCCGGCGACAACACGACCGGCATCGCGCAGCTGGTGAAGTACCTGCAGGTGGGCTACTACATCCAGTTCTACTACCCCGCTGCGGCGGGCGCGTACACCCCCGCGCTCACCGACGCCGTCACGACCGCCCTGGACACCCTCTTCGCGGGCACCCGCTGGCGCGACGTCAGCGAGAACAACGGGCGCATCCTCAAGGAGGTGGTGTGGCTCACCGACAGCGCCAACGTCCAGGCCCACTACCTGGGCGTCTACAAGCGGATCCTGGACGAGTACGACAACACGTACAACCAGTTCCCGCAGATGCGCAGCGCGGTCAACTCCGTGCTGTTCTACCCGCTCTGGGAAGGCTACCGGAACAAGGACTTCGTCCGAGCGCTCGCGGCCGACCCGAGTCTCATCAACTCGCTCGCCGACTTCGCGATCAACCACCGGGACCTGCTCAGCGGGCCCCACTCCGTCCTCGACACCAACGCGGGCAACGACCTGGCCAAGTTCGCCGGGACCAGCCCCGCCGCCGAGGCCGTGGCCAAGCCGCTGGTCAAGAAGGTGCTGGACTCCGCGCCGCTGCTCTCGCCCTTCGGGACGCTGTACCTGTACACGGCCCGCCAGGCCGAGTACTTCAACTACAGCCAGTGCTCGTACTACGGCATCTGCGACCTGCGTAACAAGCTCACCTCGGTGATCCTGCCGAACCAACTGGTCTGCGACAACCGCATCCTCCAGGCCCAGTCCCTGTCGGCCGCCGAACTGGCCACCGTCTGCGAGAGCCTGCGCAAGCAGGACGCGCTCTTCCACAGCGTGTCCAAGGACAGCGGGGCCATACCGAACCAGTACGCCAAGACCGTCACCTTCGGGATCTTCGCCAACAAGGCCGACTACACCACCTACTCGTGGGCGATCTACGGCAACAGCACCGACAACGGTGGCCAGACCGTCATGGACGCGACCGACCCGAACAAGCGGGCCGTGACCGTGATGTACCAGAAGGCCTGGAACGTCAACGACCCCGCCCGGGTGTGGAACCTCAACCACGAGTACACCCACTACCTCGACGGCATCTACAACCTGAAGGGCAACTTCGACACCCAGTCGTCCGTCCCGAACAAGTGGTGGGTCGAGGGCCTCGCCGAGTACGTCTCGTACAGCCACCGCGGCGCCACCGACGTCGACGCGATGAACCAGGCGGCCAAGCACACCTACAAGCTCAGCACGCTCTTCCAGAACACCTACGCCAACTCGGACTCGACCCGCATCTACCCGTGGGGCTACCTGTCCGTCCGGTACATGCTGGAGAGGCACCCGGCCGACGTCCAGGCCATGCTGGAGCGCTTCCGCGTCGGTGACTACCCCGGTGGCTACGCGGTTTACAACAACCTCGGCACCTCGTACGACGCCGACTTCGACGCCTGGCTCGACGCCTGCGTCGCCGGCGGCTGCTACGCGACCGGTCCGACCTCGCTGTTCGACACCACGGTGAACGGCGCGACCGTCAGCCTGAACGAGCGCTCCGTGCAGACCGGCCCGGGCCGGATCACCGGCTGGCACTGGGACTTCGGCGACGGCACCTTCTCGGACGAGCGCAGCCCGAGCCACACCTACGGCGCGCCCGGCCTGTACACCGTCGCGCTGACCACCACCGATGACACCGGCCGGAGCGGCACCACACAGGGCGCGGTCACCACGACCGCCCTCGGCCTGCCGGCCTGCCCCGAGCAGCGCGCCGACGCGATGGACCGCAACTGCGCCCGGACCGGCCGCTCGGCGACCGCCGGCAACACCGACCACCTGTACGTCTACCTGCCGGCCGGGACCGCCACGCTGAAGGTCAACACCTTCGGCGGCACCGGCACCGCGTACCTGTACTACAACGCGGACACCTGGGCGTCGCCGAAGGCCTACACCGCCGCCTCCACGGCCGCCGGCACCACCCAGTCCATCACCGTCACCAACCCCACGGCGGGCTACCGCTACCTCGGCCTGTACGCCGCCACCGACTTCACCGGCGTCACCGTCACCACCCAGTTCTGATCACGGAGCACCGCGACTGGCGCCCGGCCGGGCTCTCCCGGCCGGGCGTTCGCGTGCGCGGGCGGGGCGCTTCGCGCCGGACCGTCCGGATGGCGATGACACGGCCGCGGCACCCGCCCGCGGCGAGGAGTTGCTGCGCTCGGCGGAGGCGGCCGAACGGGCGGCCGGCTGCGACCGGCGGCGCGACCCGCGGGCCGTGCTGCTGATGCGCGAGCTGCCGGCGGACCCGGAGGGCGCGGCCGTCCTTACCTTCCGGGCGGCGGAGATCCTCGGCGCCCCCGAACTGGTACCTGCCCGCCGAACTCGAAGCACGAGTACGACAGACGAAGTGTGCTGAGAGCTCGGCGTCGGGCGCGTGATGCGCGGGACCGTCGGGCCCCCGACGAACTTGCGGGCGATGCCGGCCGACTCGTCGCCGACGATGAACCGGCGGGCCGCGTGCAGGCTCAGCACCCAGCCCGGCGGGCGGTGGTCGCGGTCCTCGGCGCGCAGCGCGGCCAGCTCCTCGGCGTACCGGACCTCGGCAGGGGCGGGCGCTGGGCCTCCTCCTCGGCGGTGGTCGTGGTCATGGCGGCCTTCCGGGGGTGGTGGTCGAGAGGGTGGCGGGGTGTCACAGCGTGGTCAGCTCGGTGAGGTCGGCGATCACCTCGGAGGCGATCACCGGGTCGAGCTCGGCGAAGGTCGGGAAGGTGCGGTTGTGGGTCCAGTAGTCGCCCGGGCGCCTGTCGAGCCACACCGTCTCCACCCGCTGCTCGGGGTAGGAGTCGAACATGCCGACGGCGATGCCGTCCTCCGGGGCGATCACCACGTAGAGGTCGGGCCCGACCCGGCGGGACAGCCACTGCTCGACGCCGTTGTCCTGGGGCTCGCCGCGCCGCCAGCCGCGCCGTTCCATTCCGACCAGCCGGGTGGTGGGCAGCACCGGACCGTTCTCGAAGCGGGTGAGGCGGTGGCCGGCCCGCTCCTCGTCGGTCAGCGCGTACACCGGGCGGCCGAGCTGTCGGAACGGCTGGAGGATCTCGTAGGCGGCGAACAGCTCCGACCAGTCGGCGAGGCTGTCGCCGAGCTGGAGCGGGTGCGCCAGCCGGACGGAGGCCGTGTCCGGCAGCGCGAACGCCTCGTCCCGGACGTCCGCCAGGGTGCGGTCCTCGGCGACGCGGAACGCCGTCACCGTGCCGGCCGTCTCGGACAGCCACACCAGGCGGCGCACCAGGTGCCACAGCAGCGGATGCCCGACGAAGAGCTGGTCGAACTCCTGCGCCGTCCATGAGCGTTGGGAGATCATCGCCTCCTCCAGGCGGCGGATCTGGTCTCCCGCCACCGTGCGGACGTCCTTCTTGAGCGCGGCGAAGCGCTTGCGCTCGGCGGGCGCAAGCTCGGCGTCGTCCCGCGCCCCCGGGGCGGGCAGGTCCTTGCGGCGGGCGCCGGCCGCGTCCAGCACGTACGGCTTGAGCTGCTGGTCGAAGCCGACCGTGAATGTCCGGGTGCCGTAGTCGATGACGGTGGTCCCGTCGGCATCCAGCCCGAAGTCCGGGACCAAGCGGTCGGACAGCTGCTCCCCGGTCAGGCCGAGACCGGCTGCCACCTCGGAGATCTTCTCCTGGGCCCGGGTCTTGAGCGCCTTGAACTTCACCCGCTGTGCGATGCCGTGCAGGTGCAGCAGGGCCACGTCGGTGCCGATGGCGGCCAGCACCTCCAGGCCGTCCACCGCCCGGTGGTGGGCCCCCTCGCCCGGCCAGGCGCGGAGCACCGGTGTTAGTTGGCGGACCGTCTCGTCGTCACCGAACCGGCCGAGCACGTGCAGCGCCCAGCCGTCCTGGGCGGGCATGCCGGCCAGCCGCCACTGCTCGAACACCGCCCAGCAGAACTCCGTCAACGACCGCGGCTCGCACAGCAGGGCCACCTCGTCGAGGCCGGGGTAGAACGCCTTGGGGTCGGACAGCGCGAGCATGGTGAGCACGTGCCGCACCGCCTCGGCGGGGAGGGCGCCGTCGCCGCCGCGCAGCAGCAGCTGCGGCAGCATCGCCGGCTCCGCCCAGTCGCAGCGCGGGGGCAGCTTCGCCGGGAGCGCGGTCACCAGCGGGTCGGCCGCCAGCAGCGTGCCCACGGCCTCCTCCGCCTCTGGCCCGTACTCGGCGGCCACCGCGCGCACCGCCGCCGCGCCGTGTGCCTCGGCGATCACCCGCAGGGCCTGCTCGGCGCCGTGCCGGGCCGCCCCGGCCTTCCCGAGCGCGGCGGGCACCAGCAGCCGAGCCGCGTCCACGCCGTGCCGGGCGAACCAGGAACGCGCGCTGCTCCCGGCCGACTTGAGGCGCACCAGCCAGTCGACCATGGTCTCGGCCACCCGGGCGTCCAGGTACGGAAGCAGCAGGGGCGCGTGCGTGGCAGGGTTCCCCATCGCTGCGGCCCGGATCGGTTCGACGGCGTCCGTCCCGAAGCGGGCGGCGACCCGGCGCAGGGAGTCCCCGGAGTGCCAGATGCGCTCACCGGCGCGCCACTGCGCGAGCAGGGGCCGGGCCAACTCCTCGTCGCCGTACGCGAAAAGCGCGAGCTCGGCGTGCTGTCCGCCGCGCAGCCGCGCGTCGTGGGGTTGCCCGATCCTGGCCCGGATCGTGGCCGCGACCCGTTGCCAGTCCTCGTCCGACCAGCTCGTGTACCAGGACTCGGAGTTCGCCGCCCACGCCTCGCGCTCACCCGGCAGCCACCGCATCTGCGGTTCCTGCGGCGCGCAGAAGCCGGTCAGCACGCGGGGCTTGCCGGCGGAGCGCGGCCGTGTCCACGGCGGGCTGGTGAACAGCTCCGGCAGCGAGTCGGGGCCGACCTCCGGCACCCGCTCGCCGAGGTCGGTGAGCGGTTCGACCAGGGCCGCCTGCTCCGGCGTCAGCTTCGGCAGCAGTTCGAGCGCGGTCGCGCGGTGGACGGCGACGTGGCCGGCGAGGAGTTGCCGGGCGAGCTGCTGCGCGGCCGGGTCCGTGGAGGTCACCGCGGCCTCGGCGAGCAGGCGCAGGGCACGCCGGGGGAAGCGGCGGAGACCGGCCAGGAGGGCAGCGCGGGTGGACTTGATGCCGTCCTGCTGGGCCAGTAGCCCCCGGAAGCCCTCGTCGGAGGGGAGCTCGGCGAGCGCGTCCAGGATCCGCTTCTTGCCGTCCTTGTGGTGGTAGCTGGTGGTCAGGTCGTGCAGCATCACTGGTGCTACGTCGCCGCCGAGACCCTCCGCCACGGTCGCGATGATCTCGGTGGACCATCCGTCATAGCCCAGGCTCGGCAGCAGGGGGAGCTTCTCCAGCGGTTCCGCCGAGGAGAGCGAGCACAGCAGCATCGACCACTCGACGGCGGCCAGTCGGGAGCCCGACGCGACGCACTCCTCGACCCAGGCGGTCTCGGACGGCACCAGGTACGCAGCCACCACCAGGCGGCTCAGGCTGTTCCGGCAGCCCGCCAGGGCCTCGACCGCTGCGCGGTGGGTCTCCTCGTCGCAGGCCGCCAGCAGCGACCGGACCCGGTCCGCGGCGGGGCGGTACACGCCGTGCCTCTGGTTGGCCCCGCGCAGGACGCGGGGGTGGACGGACATCTGGTGGATCCAGTCGGTCTCGACAGCCGTCGTGAACAGCTCGACGGTGGCCCTGGCCGCGAACGGCAGGCCGAACTCCGCCACCCAGGCGTCCACGGCCACGCGAACCCCGTTGTTACTGGGATAGGAGAACACGGCGGCGAGCACTGCCGCACCGAGCGGGTCCCGGCTGCCGGACTGGTGGGCGCGGGCGGCCGCGACCAGCTCCGGGTCACTGCGCTCCGAGGTGAGCGTCTGCTCCAGCCAGTCCCCCATCTGCCGCAGCCCGTCGCGGTACGAGGTCACCGGGCCCTTCCCCGGCGCGGACGGCTTCCGGGGAATGCCGCCCCGGCGCGGGATCAGGGCCCGACGCCAGGCGTCCGGCATGACGAAGACGTCCTCGTCCTCGGGACCGGCGGCCTCGGCCGTGGGCGCGGACACGCCGGGCTGCGCCACGGGCACCGGATCCGCCGCCGCACCCGGCTCCGTACCCGCCCCCGCACAGATCTCGCGGTAGCCCTTGCGCTCCTTCTCGGCGATCACCTTGGCGAAGTGCGCCTGCGCCTCCTCCACGGTCGGGAACGTCTTGACCTGTTCCCGCCCGCCCGTACCGGACCGCCCGTACCGCACGGTCACCGCGACACCGTCGACTGCGGCCTCCCAGAACTTGTCCGAGCCGCCCTCGACGAACTCCCAGCGCCGCACAGCCCCGCCCCTCTCCTCGCACTGATGATCAGGAGAGGAACGTTAGCGAGTCCCACCGACAGTCCCCATCGTGACTTTTACAAACCGACGCGTTCCCGGAAGAGAAACTGACTTGCATTCAGAGAATGGCGATCACCGCGTAGCACCATTCGCGGGGACATAGCTGCTGTGGTCATCACTTCCGGCAGGTCGCGCGACGACCGCAGCAGCCGAAGCCAGTTGCCCGAACTTCGCAAAATATCAATGGAGTTGGTCGAGATCGAAGACGGCTGTCACCGGTGCATGGTCGCTCCATCGCTCGGCGTGGGACGCGGCGCGTTCAACGTAGGCCTCGACGGCCTTGGCGGCGAGGCCCGGGGTGGCGACCTGGAGGTCAATCCTCCAGCCCGAGTCGTTGTCGACCCACAGGGTTGACTCGCCGGCCCCCATGCAGCGGGCGGTACGGTGTCGGGCCTCCGGATCGGGGCCGTGATGCTCTGGCACGACATGCCCATCCGGGACGAGCTGGTCACCCTGCCGGTCGCCGGGCACGAGGCCGCCGCGACCACGCCGGCCTGGCTGTTCCTCCACCTCCACCAGCGCCGCCCACAGCACCACCGTCCGCCCCGGCGGTACTCACCCAGGGGTGGACCGGCGGCCCAAGCCCCGGTCACATCCGCGAGCGTGACCGGGGCAGAGTCCCGCCGGCGGCGAGGGGTGAGCCTGCCGTTCCTCAGGACGCGCTGAACCTCAGAAGGAGGCGGGGGCACGGCGCCGCGACCTCGTCCTCAGGGGGAGGGCCCCATGCCGCGAGTGCGGCGGAAACCCCCTGTGGGCCGGATTCCAGATAGCAGATCATGTTCACCGGGTAGCGACTGTTGTCGAACATGTAGCGGTCCATCGGTGTCGGCTCCTCGCTTATTCGCAGCCCTCGCTCTTCGGGTGGGCCGATCCGGTGCCAGTCGGGATGCAGATGGATGGAGCCCAGGATCTCGACCCCGTCACGGTCCGCCTGCCGGTGAATACGAAGCAGATCCTGCGAGCTGCACCAGAATCCCCGGCGGGGGTTTCGGTAGGCGCTTCCGAAGCACGGCTCTATGGAGCTCGAGAACTCTTCGAGCGCCATCGGGTCGGTGGCACGGACGTTGGTAGCGAACTGGACCGTGGTGATGGCCGCGACACCGTCGACGACGGTGCCGAGCAGGAGGGCGAAACAGGAGGGTGGTTCCTGTGGCGTACAGGCCTCGTATTCATCGCGCGCTACTGAGATGAACGACTTGAGGGCGTCGAATCCGATCAGGGCGGTGTGGGGGATGAGGGTCACGATGGCTCCTCCTCCTTCAGCCGACGCGCGCAGGGTGGTCCGCCGCGGTGGTCCGTGAAGCGAGATCCAGCGAGTGAACCTCGGCCGGGGAGAGCTCCAGGGTCGCTCCCGGGATCAGTTCGGCGAGCTGCTCGGGCATCCTGCTGCTGGCGAGCGGAGCGACGACATGGGGCTGCGCCCTCAGCCAGGCCAGGGCCACCGCGGCGGGGGCGGTGCCGTGCTCGGCGGCGATCGTGTCCAGCGCCCGGAGCACCGCGCGGCCGCGGGGCGTTTCGCCGTACGGTCGTGCCGCGTCGCTGCGGACGCTGGGAACGGCGGGTGCGCCTTCACGGTACTTGCCGGTCAGGAAGCCCTGCGCCAGGGCGAAGTACGGGACGCAGGAGACGCCCTCGCGCTCGCAGACCGGGGCGATCCCACTCTCGAAGGGCTCGCGCTCCATGAGGTTGTAGGGAGGCTGGACCGCCACGTACGAGGCGAGCCCCGAACGCTTCGAGACCTCAAGGGATTCGGCCAGCCTGGGGCCGCTGATGTTCGAGGCGCCGATATGGCGCACCTTCCCTGCCGAGATCAGCGCGTCGAGTGCGGCGAGGGTCTCTTCGAGGGGAGTTTCGGGATCGTCCGCGTGCGTGTAGTAGAGGTCGATATGATCCGTCCGCAGACGGCGCAGGGAGTCCTCCACCGCCTGGTGGACGACCTTCGCCGTGAGCCCGGACAGCCCGTTCAGTCGGCCTACCTTGGTGGCTATGACGAAACGGTCGCGCTGACCGCGCGCGGCCAGCCAGTTGCCGAGGATCGACTCGGACTCCCCACCGGTGTTTCCGGGGGCCCACTGGGAATAGGAGTCGGCGGTGTCGATGAAGTTCCCGCCCGCGGCGGCATAGGCATCGAGGACGCGGAAGGATGTCCGCTCGTCGACGGTCCATCCGAAGACGCTGCCGCCGAGGCAGAGTGGAAAGACGTCGAGCTCGGAATGTGCGATGGTGACCAATGGACGCTTTCTGGGTTCTTACCGGTCCCGGTGGTCGGTTCCGGTGCGGAGGGTGGGCGCAGGGGGGCGCGGCTCGGCGCGACTTCCCAAATCGTCCCCGCCCGAGGGGTCGACTGACGCCCGCGACAGCAATTTCCAATGAATAGCGTGCACTTGATATTTAGTCAGCGCGGAAACCGATACTACCGTCCGGTCCGATGCCATGCCGAGACGTCGGCTGGATTCCGTCGTGGTCGGGGTGTGCGCATGCACCGTCGCTCTGCGCTCGAACGGCTCGACGGCGAGGCCGCCCCCGGTGGTTGCCGGGCCGAGGCGGGTCGCGGCCGAGTCGTGGGTCGCAGGCTGTAGGCTCGGGTGGTTCCTTTGCTCGATCTCCCTTGGCAGGAAGGCGATCCAGCCTCGCGGCATACGAACTTCACCGGCCCCGGTGGAGGCGAGCCAGATCAGATGGCTCAGGCAGGCGCGACACGCAGTTAAACCGGTTGCTCGCGGCAGCGACACCGTGACCGTCATCAAGGACCTCAAGGTTGAGGGCAGCTCCTCCGGCATCAAGGCGGGCACCACGGTCCGCAACATCCGCCTGGTCGACGGCGTCGACGGCCACGACATCGACTGGGCCAACTGTGGTGTCAGCGGGGTGTTCTCAGGGATCGGGCGGCGCGCGCCGACACTGCCCGACCGGGCAGGCGCCCCTGCCCTCGCGCGCGGACTCGGCGGGGCTCGCCGGGCGAGGTCCGAGGATGCGGTCCGCGCATCGGTGGTGCGCGGCTACCGAGGGCGATGCGCGGGTCGGCTCGCGTGCCGGGGGGGCGTCGTCCGGGACCGGTCCCTGCCGCACGTGCGCCCGGCAGGAAGCCGGGGTCGGCCGGCTCGTCGACGGGAGGGCTGCCGTGGACGGATCCGCCCGGCTGCCGCAGAGATGACCAGGGGATTCAGGCGTTCGGAAACCTCGGCGCGGTAAGGACGAGTGGCGTCACCGGCTGCACTCATCGAGACGGCCGACCAGGAAACCCTGTCCGACTACCTGCTGGCCGCCGTCAACTTCCCCCCCGGGGAGGCGATTCCCACCAGCCGCCGGAAGCTGTGGACCGGCACGTCCTGGTGGGACGAGGCGGCGCGGATGAGATCGAGAACGCTGGTTCGACCTCCACTCCGGCCCGGCGGAGGGGACCGCGGCTTGGCAGGTGGCCCCGTGCACCGCGGGCGCCGCAGGTCACACGCAGCGCTTCACGTCCGCGAGGCGGGTGCGGCCTTGTTGGAGAGCTGCGGTGGGCCGGTGCGGAGTGCGTCGACGGCCGGGTCGCCGATCGGGCGGCAGCCCGGCCGCCCGGGGTCGGTCAGCTCTCCAGGTCGTAGGCCACGGTGACGGGGGCGTGGTCGGACCAGCGTTCGGCGTGGGTGTCGGCGCGCTCGACGCGGGCGTCGGTGGCCCTGGCGGCGAGGCCCGGGGTGGCGACCTGGAGGTCGATCCTCCAGCCCGAGTCGTTGTCGAAGGCCCGGCCGCGGTAGGACCACCAGGTGTAGGGGCCGGTGCGGTCGGGGTGGAGGCGGCGGACCACGTCGACGTAGCCGGCCTCCTCGTAGACGCGGGTGAGCCAGGCGCGTTCCTCGGGGAGGAAACCGGCCGACTTCTGGTTGGCCTTCCAGTTCTTGAGGTCCTCCGGGCGGTGGGCGATGTTCCAGTCGCCGCAGACGACGACCTCGCGGCCCTCCGCGGCGGCCCGGGTGCGGAGCCTGCCGAGGTGGACGAGGAATTCCGCCATGAAGCGTTCCTTCTCCTCCTGGCGTTCGGTGCCGACTTCGCCGGAGGGGAGGTAGAGGCTGGCCACGGTCAGCCCGGGAAGGTCGATTTCCACGTACCTGCCCGAATTGTCGAATTCCTCGGACTGGAATCCGACCAGCGTGCGCTCCGGCTCCTGCCGGGACAGCAGGGCGACGCCCGCGCGGCCCTTGGCGACCGACGGCGCCCAGACCGCGTTCCAGCCGTCCAGGTCGCGCAGCTCCACGGGCAGCTGCCCGGGCTCGGAGCGGACCTCCTGCAGGCAGATCACGTCCGCCTCGGTGGCCGCCAGCCACTCGATGAAGCCCTTCTTGGCGGCCGCCCGGATCCCGTTCACATTGACACTCGTCACCACAATCACCCGGGAAGCCTATCGAGCCCCCCGGCCGGCGCGGCGGCGGCGCGTCGAGCGCGGGGGAAGGGCCGGAGTACCAAGGGCCGACGGCCGGGTGTCCGGATATCGGAGTGTCGTGAACGCGGCGTGAACCCGCGGGACAACCGCACCAACCGCCGTCATTGGTCTTGACCATCTCCCGACGAAGCCCCTAGGGTCACTTACTGCAAGGACCTTTAATAAAGAAGGACGGATAAAGCCCGCTCTCCCACCTGCCGCAACAGCGGACAGCGGGCCGGGTCCGCCCTCCTTTCAGCACGGCGGACAAAACAGGGTGGAGGCCACGGTGGGAACGACAGGACAGCTCGCGGCGGTACCGGAACCGAAGTACTGGCACCTGCGCACGGTGCTGCTCCGCGCGATCGACACGGAGTTCTCCACCGGCCAGGTCCTGCCCAACGAGCGCGAGCTCTCCGCCCGCTTCGGGGTCGCCCGGGCCACCCTGCGCCAGGCGCTCGACCAGTTGGAGCTGGAGGGCCGGCTGGTCCGCCGCCGCGGCATCGGCACCCTGATCGCCGCCCCCCGGGTCGGCGTCCCGGTCAACCGGCACGAGGAGGGCTGGCCCGGCACCGCCCGCAGCCAGGCCTGGCGCACCGTCGACTGCACCACCGCCCCCGCCACCGCGCGGCTCGCCAAGGCGCTCGGCATCGCCGAGGGCGCCACCGTGCACACCGTCCGCCGGGTGCGGATGGTCCAGGGCCAGAACATGGCCACCGAGTCGCTGCACGTGCCCGCCGCCGCCCTGCCGCACCTGCCCGGCTTCCGCGCCGAGAGCGACCGTGCCCGCTCGGTGCTGCGCCAGCTGGAGCGCCTGGAGGTCGACGGTGAGTCCCGCGCCGTCGAGCTGGGCGTCGCCGAGGCCGAGGAGGCCGCCCTCCTGGAGCGCCCGCCCGGCTCGCCCGTCCTGGTGATGACCACCCAGTACGCCGCCGCCGGCCGCCTGGTCGCCCTCGCCGTCTCCACCTACCGCGCCGACACCTGCAAGCTCACCTTCGGCGAGGCCGGCGTCGTCGAGGTCACCCCTGTCGGCGCCCCCGTCGGCGCCGCGACCGGTGCCGCCGCCGAGGTGCGCACCGCCTCCTGAACCACCTGCCGTAACACCCTCAGGCCCAGGCCCGGACACGCCCACAGGCGTCCGGGCCTGGGCCGTTGGTGGCGGCGGTCGTTGGTGGCCGCCTTCGGGAGAGGCCGTCGCGGGAGAGGCTTTCGGGAGAGGCTGTCGCGGGAGACCACCGGGCGAGGGCGGCAGGAGAGGCCGCCGGCGGCGGTGTGCTCAGCCCCCGACGGCCGGATGGGCCTGCCGGCAGCCCTTCACCGAACGGGTCACGAAGACGGTGATCCGGTGCACGTCGCGGCGCCGGACGGTCGCCGCGAGGCCCCTCCCCGGGTATCAGGCCCGGGTGCCCGCGCCCGTGGGCGGGTCGACGGCGTAGAGCTGCTCCTCGACCTGGTCCAGCGCGACCCGCAGCGCGCCCATCGCGACGACCTCCGAGCCGAGTGCGGCCAGCGCCACCTCGGGGGCGCGCAGGGTGAACTGGGCGAGGCGCTCGCGCAGCGGCTCCAGGACGCCGTCGAGACCGGCGGCCCAGCCACCGACCACGACCAGCTGCGGGTCTATCGCCAGGACCAGGGCGGCGACGCCCTGCACCAGGCGGGTCAGGAAGCGGTCCATCGCGACCTTCGCCACCTCGTCGCCCTCACGGGCCAGCTTCAGCACCCGGGCGACGGCGGCCTCGTCCAGCGGGTTGAGCGGCTTGCCGGTGGTGGAGAGCAGGCGCTCGGGGGTGACCTCCTGGCCGAGCAGGTGGAGGGCGCCGATCTCGCCGGCCGCGCCGCCGAACCCGCGGTGCAGCTTGCCGTTGATCAGCGAGCCGGCGCCGGGGCTGAGGCCCGCCATCACGAAGACCACGTCGTCCGCGCCGACGGCCGCGCCCTGCCAGTGCTCGGCGATGGCGGCCAGGTTGGCGTCGTTCTCGATCATCACGGGGCAGCGGAACGAGCGTCGCAGCCGGGCGCCCAGGTCGAGGCCGGTCCAGCCGGGCATCGCGGTGCCGAGCTGCACGGTTCCGTCGCGGTCGACGATGCCGGGGGTGCCGACGCCGACCGCCCAGAGGTTGTCCCGGGAGACGCCGGCCTTGCGCAGGACCTCGGCGACGACGGTTCGTACGGCCGTCAGCCGCTCCTCGGCGTCCACGCCCTCCTCGACGGTCCGGAAGTGACTGCCCACCACCTCGCCGGTGAGGTCGGCGAGGATGACCCGGATGTCGTGCACGCCGATCTCGACACCCAGGATGTGCCCGGCCTCGGCGCGGAACCGGAACCAGCGGGCCGGACGCCCCCGACGGCCCGCGCCTCCGGGCTGGCCGCCGTTCTGCGGCTGGTCCACCTCGGCGACCAGGCCGGTCTCGACCAGGCCCTCGATCACGCCCTCCACCGTGGGCCGGGACAGTCCGGTGTCCCCGACCAGTTGAGTGAGGGTTACCGAGTGGCCGGCCCGCAGCGCCCGAAGCGTGACCGCCGCGTTGATCCGTCGCAGCAGCGAGGAGTCTCCTCCGGTGAGCCGATCCGCCAAAACGCTGCCCTTCGCCGTTCGCGCGACAGCCCTGGCGCGCGGTGCCGAGTGCGCGGTGACCACCGGACGCCGACCACCGAATGCCGACCGCCGGTTGTCCCGCGGGAGTCCGCCGCCCGGACCGCGGACACGGCAGCGCTGAGCCGCCTGCGCCAGCCCGGAGGGCACGTGCCGGATGCTACCCGGGACCGGGCCCGGCGGGCGAGCATCTTCGCAGCTCACCAAGGCTTCGGTATCGAAATGGTACGCACCGGGTCGCCGTGCGTGCTCCGCCCTTCCACGGCACCACCGGCACACCCTCGCCCCCCTTCCGCCCCTGCCCGCGGCGCGGCGCGGGCTGGTCGGGACGCCCCCGCGGAGCCTCTATGCTGCGGACATGCTGAACGAGACGCGCGACGTTCATCCGGGTGCAACTGTGCTGTCGGACCGGAGCTTTGTGCGGAGTGAGACCCGGCCGACGCCGGTGCCGTTCGTACCCGAGGTCACCCTCCACATGGCGGAGGACGCCATCGCACTGTGGGAGACCACGGAGGCGGTGCGCGGCGAGGTCGGCCTGGCACCGCCGTTCTGGGCGTTCGCATGGGCCGGCGGGGTCGGCGTCGCGCGGTACGTGCTCGACCACCCGGAACTGGTCGCGGGGCGGGCGGTGCTCGACCTGGCGGCCGGGTCCGGACTGGTCGGCATCGCGGCGGCGCTGCGCGGAGCGCGGTCGGTGCGGGCCGCCGAGATCGACGCCTACGCGGTGGCGGCCATCGACGTCAACGCCGAGGCGAACGGCGTCCGGGTCGACGCCGCGGTGGAGGACCTGCTGGACGGGGACGGCGCACCGGCCGAGGTGGTGCTCGCCGGCGACGTCTTCTACGAGCGCGCGATGGCGGCCCGCTTCCTCCCCTTCCTGGAGCGGGCGCGGGCCCGTGGCGCGGTGGTGATCGTCGGCGACCCGGGCCGGGCCTACCTGCCGCGCGAGCGGTTCAGCGCGCTGGCCGCGTACGACGTCCCGGTGGTCGCCGACCTGGAGGACGCGGCGCTCAAGACCACTACGGTCTGGCGGCTCGACCCGCCGCAGGGCTGAGCCCGTCCGGAGTCCGGAAATACGAGCGGACGGGCCGAACGGCCTGGTAGACACACCGACATGACCGACGACCACATGACCGGCGACGACACGGCCGGCTACGACACGGCCGGCGACGACATGGCCGACGAGCTCGCCGACGACCTGACCGACGAGGTCGCCTCCGACGTGACCGCCACCACCGGCGCGGGTGACGTCGCGCTGCGTGCCGCCACCCCCGACGAGATACCCGCGGTGCTCGCCCTCTGGGCCCGCGCGGCCAAGGGGACCAGCATCACGGACGACGCCGACGGTGTGGCCGCGCTGCTGGAGCGCGACCCGGAGTGCCTGATCGTCGCCACGCCGGCCGCGGACACCGGGACCGTCGTCGGCACGGTGATCGCCGGCTGGGACGGTTGGCGCTGCCACCTCTACCGCCTCGCCGTCGACCCCGCGCACCGCCGCCGTGGCATCGGCGCCGCCCTGCTGGCCGCCGCCGAGGCCCGCTTCACCGCCCTCGGCGGACGCCGCGCCGACGCCATGGTGCTGGACGACAACGGCCTCGGCCAGCGCACCTGGAAGGCGGCCGGCTACGGCCCCCAGCCGCAGTGGACCCGCTGGGTCAAGCCCCTGGACGCCTGACCGCGGGCCGTAGGGTCGCAGGGCCTGCAGTCCTCACGCCGCACGAACCTCACGCCGCACGGACCTTCGGACGCCCGTCTGCCGCCCGCCGCCCCCGCCGCCCGCCACCCGCCGCGTGTGCCACGTGCGGGCACGGCGGCAACGACCCCTGCGGGGTCTCAGCCGGCCGACCGGGCCGATGCGTAGCGGCCGGTCGGCCGGGGGAGGCCGAGGTGGCCGCGGAGGGTGTCCGCCGTGTACGCCGTCCGGAAGGCTCCGCGCCGTTGCAGTTCGGGGACGAGCCCGCGGGTGATCGCGGTCAGGTCGTGCGGCAGTTCGGCGGGGCGCAGCCGGAAGCCGTCGAGGCCGGCCGCGTGGCGGTCGAGGAGCAGGTCGGCGAGTTCGGCGGGCGTGCCGGTGAAGATCTCGGCGTCGGAGCCGAGCGGCGCGCCGTCCAGCTCGTCGAGCCGTTCCCGGCGGCGGGCGGCCGCGCCGGGCTGCTCGTCCAGGAGGACCAGGAGGTCGGCGAAGACCTTGAGCGGCCGGTCGGTGGGCCGGCCGATGGCGGCCTTGGCCGCCTCGACCTCGCCCAGCACCGCTGTCGTGCCGGACCGCGAGTGCGGGGTGACGAAGACGAGGTCGGCACCCTTGGCGGCCAGCTCGTACGGGATGGCGGCGTGGGCGAGGACGGCGACGGGCGGTTGGCCCTGCGGCGGGCGCGGGGTGATGGAGGGGCCGCGGACGCTGAAGTGCTCGCCGTCGAAGTCGATCGCGTGGAGCCGGGTGCGGTCGACGAAACGGCCGGTGCCGGCGTCCCGGATCTCGGCGTCGTCCTCCCAGCTGTCCCAGAGCCGCCGGACCACCTCGACCACGTCGGCGGCCTCGTCGAAGAGCGGTCGCAGGCGCTCGGCGATCAGTGCGGGGTCGCGGAGGTCGTCCTCGGTGAGCTGCTCGGTCGTGCGGCGCCCGAAGTGGGCCGCGTCGTCGGCGCGGGAGGAGAGCTGGGGGCGCCAGCCGGCCCGGCCGAGACTGGTGAAGTCCAGGGTGGCGAGCGCGGTGGAGAGGTGGAACGGCTCGGTGTGGGTGATGTTGGTGGTCGGGACGAGCCCGATCCGCGAGGTGAGGGGCGCGATCCGGCCGGCGATCAGCACCGCGTCGAGGCGGCCGCGGACCTGGTCGGTCCGGTCGTCGGGGCCGGTGAAGCGGGAGGACTGGACGGCGAGGGTGTCCTCCAGGGTGACGAGGTCGAGCAGGCCGCGTTCGGCCTCGGCGACCAGGTCGGCCCAGTAGCCGGCGGTGAACAGCTCGGCGGGGCGGGCGCCGTCGGCGCGCCACGCGGCGGGGTGCCAGCCGGCGCCGTCCAGCGCGACGGCGAGGTGCAGGCGGGAGCGGTCCTGCGGGGGCTGCTGGTCGTCCCGGTCCTCGCGGCCCTGCACGTGGCCCTGGTTCTGGTTCCGGCCCTGCCCGGTCATGCGGTCGCCTCCCGGATCCGCTGCTTCGGGGCCGTCAGCCCCAGGTGGTCGCGGAGCGTGCTGCCGGTGTAGTCGGTGCGGTACACGCCCTTCTCCTGGAGCAGCGGCACCACCTGGTCGACGAAGTCGTCCAGCCCGCCCGGGGTCAGGTGCGGGGTGAGGACGAAGCCGTCCGAGCCGTCGCTCTGCACGAACCCGTCGATCGCGTCGGCGACTTCGCGCGCCGTCCCGATGAACGTCTGGCGTCCGGTGACCTCGGTGACCAGCTCCCGGATGCTCAGCCCCCGCTCCTGCGCGAGCGTGCGCCACTGCCGGGCCGTCGCCTCCCGGTCGACCCGGAACAGGGCGTGCCCCTTGAGCAGCAGGCTGTCCGGGTCGGGGTCGACGTCCGGCAGCGGGCCGTCGGGGTCGTGGTCGGAGAGGTCCCGCCCCCAGATCGCCTCCAGGTGGGCGATCGCGGTCTGCGGGCCGGTCTGCGCCCGGCGGATCGCGGCGGCGCGTTCGTGCGCTTCCTCCGTGGTGTCGCCGAGCACGTACGAGGCGGAGGGCAGGATCTTCAGCTGCTCCGGTGAGCGGCCGTGCGCGGCGAGCCGGCCCTTGACGTCCCGGTAGAACTGCCGGGCCTCGGCGAGCCTGCTGTACCGGCTGAAGATCACGTCGGCGTCGGAGGCGGCGAAGTCCCGGCCCTGCGGGGACTCGCCCGCCTGGATGATCACCGGGTGACCCTGCGGCGGCCGGGGCGTGTTGAACCGGCCGGAGATGTCGAAGTGCCGGCCCCGGTGGGCGAACCCGCCCGCCCCGGCCCGGACGAACCGTCCGCCCGCGGCGTCGGCCAGGACGTCGCCCTCGGCCCAGCTGTCCCACAACTCCCGTGCCGTCGCGAGGAACTCGGCGGCCCGGGTGTACCGGTCGGCCTCCGCCAGGAAGCCGCCCCGGCGGAAGTTCTCCCCGGTGAACTCGTCCCAGCTGGTCACCACGTTCCATGCCGCCCGGCCCTCGCTCAGGTGGTCCAGCGTCGCCAACCGCCGCGCCACCTCGTACGGTTCGTTGAACGTCGAGTTGACGGTGGCGGCCAGCCCCAGCCGGTCGGTGACGGCCGCCAGCGCGCTCAGCACGGTCAGCGACTCGGGCCGGCCGGCCACGTCCAGCTCGTAGGTCTCGCCCTTGTGCTCCCGGAGCCGCAGGCCCTCGGCGAGGAAGAGGAAGTCGAACTTCCCCCGCTCGGCCGTCTTCGCGAGGTGGACGAACGACTCGAAGCCGATCTGGCTCCCGGCCTGCGGATCGGACCACACGGTGGAGTTCCCGATCCCCGGGAAGAACGCGGCAAGGTGAATCTGCTTACCCGACACGACGGTTGATCGCCTCCTGTGACCCGCCCGGACGCTGGGGACCGGCCCATCCTGCGCGGGCCGGGGGAGCGGGGGCAACGGATGCAATCAACTGTTCACGGGCGGAAACGAACCTCGCCGACGGGGCGGTACCGGGCGTCCCCCGGGCCGGGGCGCCGTTTGCTTGCCCGGCGGCGGCGCGTGAACTCCCCGCGGAGCCCTCAGGGGTGGCTGAGCGCGTACGTGCGGAAGGTGGCGAGCAGCGGCAGGACGTCCGTCTTGCCCGGTTCCTCCGTGACCGCCCGCAGGGCGTCGATGACGGTGCGGGCGATCGCCCTGGTGACTCCGAGGTCGTCGGCGGCGGCCGTGCCGGCCCAGGCGCGCAGGGTCTGGGCGAGCAGGGCGGCCATCCGGGCGCCGATGTTGGCGCTCACGGCATCGGTGAGCGCCGCCAGCTCCTCGTCGGTCATGCCGGATTGCAGGCCGAAGGCGAGTGCCATCAGGGTGTCGATGGCGTGCTCGCCGTACGCCGCGACCAGGCCCGGGAGGGGCTGCTCGCCCGGGCCGCCGGCCGCCAGTGCGGTCAGCGCCTCGTCGTCCTCCTTCCACACCGCCTCCAGTGCGGCGAGGGCCCGGAGGGACTCGTCCAGCGTCAGGCCGTCTGTCATGCCGAGAACGGTATTGAGCCCCGCCGGGCCCGTATACCGCCTGGGCGCCGATTTCACTCGTTCCAGCGAAGCCGAGTGCTTGCCGGAGTCGTCGGCGACGCGTCCGACGACGGTTCCGCCCCCTCCTGCCGAAGCCGTCGCCGGACGCTCCGTCCTGAGCGGCCTTGACTGCTCACGACGGCTCACGACCGCGCCTGACCGCTCCCGACCGGTCCTCAGCGGCCGCGGGAGCGGCGCAGGAGGAGGGCGAGGGAGGCCCGGGCGTCGCGCCGGCGCTGCGGGTTCCGGGAGAAGGCCGAGGTCATGGCGGTCGCGGAGACGGTTGCGGCGTAGATCGTTCCGGCGGTGCCGAGCAGGGTGGAGCCGTTCTGGAGCAGGTGGAACAGGACGGACATGTGCGAGCCTCCGAGGTCCGGGTTCGAGCCTTTCGATGACACCGTTGTCCCGCTTCCGGCGACATCCGGCGATCCGTGGTCGGTCCGCGGTGACCCAACTATGCTGGCCAGCACCTTTATTGATGATTTTCCGGCGACCGCATCCGTCGGTCGTCCGAGCAGGGGGGACGTGCATGCGGGTGGATGATGCGGCCGATCGGTTCTGGGTGGAGCTACGGGACCTGTGGGAGGCGGCCGGGCCGCCCCCGCTGAAGACCGCGGTCCGGCTGGGCGAGGTTCAGGTACCGCCGGTCACGATCTCCGACTCGACGATCAACGGGTGGCTGACCAGGGTTTCCGTCCCCAGCGAACGGTTCACCGGCTACTTCGAGGCGTTCGTGCCCTGGCTGCAACGACAGGCGGGGCAGACGCCCACCCGGCAGTCCGGGCAGAGATGGGCGCAGCTGCTGTCCGCCGCCCGGGCCGAGCAGAAGCGCAAACAGGGCAGCGTCAGCCAGGGGAGCGGCCGGCCCGCGGCGGCAGTGGCAGCGGCACCGGCGGCGGCACCGCCAACGGCCCCGAACGGCGCCCCCGGGATCGACCGGCACCGGAGGATGAACTTCTACCGGGCCGGCTGCGGCGTCGGCTGGAAGCTCCATCTGGCGCCGTTGTCCGAATCGTCGGGCGGCATCGAGCGACTCGCCGAGTTCCTGGACACGCTGCGCACGCTCGGCTTCCCGCCGGCGGAGATCGAGCGGATCGAGGCCTACACGAGCAGGATCCCGGCCGCCGAGTCGAACGAGGTGGGCAGGGCCCTGGTCGTGGAGTTCGCCGCTGCCATGGACGGCGTGGTCGACCTGGCGCGGGAGCTGTCGTCGGCCGAGGAGTTCAACTGGTTCACCCTCGGGCGGCTGCTGCACACGATCGGCTACGTCGTGACGATAGCCTGGCCGGACGACCCGGACATCGAGGGTCTGCGCAGCGGGCTCTTCTTCCTGGCCGACCTGCTCAAGGTCCCGGAGGCGTTCCGGGCGGAGCTGAAGGCCTTCGCCACGATGCCGATGCCCACCCCGAACCAGGGCGACGTCTTCCTCGAAGCGCACCGCCTGGGGCAGGTGTGCGAGGCCATCCTCTGAGGAGGACCGGCCGGGTCGTGCGGCGGTCCCGGTGGGAGGCCCACTCACCGGGCCACTCACCGGGTCTCCCGCCGGGCCTCCTACCGCGGCCGGTCAGCCCGCAGCCTGATGCGTGCTCGCGAACTCCGCCGCGTCCCACCGTCCGTGCAGCGCCGGGGCGAGCGAGGCGCGCGCCACGGCGGCGAAGTCCCCCGCGGCGGCCGCCCGTTCGGGCAGGGCGCCGAGCAGCGGGGCGCCGGCCGAGCGGGGCAGGTCGGCGAGGTTGCAGCGGTCGGCGAGGCCGGGGGAGCCGGGCCAGGCGCCGATGACCACGCCGAACAGCGGCAGGCCGCGCGCGGCCAGCGCCTCCGCGGTCAGCGAGGTGGTGTTGAGCGTGCCGAGGCCGGCCGTGGCGACCAGCAGCAGCTGCGCCGGCAGACCGAGGTCGCGGGCGGCGAGGGCCTGGTCGGCGAGCGTGCGGCCCTCGTCGTCGTAGCGCACCAGCAGGCCGCCGGCGCCCTCGACCAGGACCAGGTCGTGGTCGTGGGCCAGTTCGGCGGCGGCTGCGGCCGTGTCGGCGGGGTCGAGGTACGGCCGTCCGGACCGGCGGGCGGCCGTGTCGGGCGCCAGCGGCTCGGGGTAGCGGACGAGTTCGCGCAGGGTGAGCCGGCCGGCGAGCGGGGCGCCGACCAGCCGGGCGACCTCATCGACGTCCCCCGGTTCGCCCGGCGCGACCCCGGTCTGGCCGGGCTTGAGCACGGCGACCCGCAGGCCGGCCTGGACGGCCGCCGACGCGACGGCGGCCGTCGTCACGGTCTTGCCGACCTCGGTGCCGGTGCCGGTGACGAAGAGCACGGGAGGGGCGATCATCCGGCCACCGCCGCAGCGGTCACCGCGGCCGCGATCCGCGCCACGTCCTCGTCCCCCGTCACGAACGGCGGCATGGTGTAGACGAGGTCCCGGAACGGGCGCAGCCAGACGCCTTCCCGGGCGGCGGCGGTGGTCGCCGCCGCCATGTCCACCGGGTGGTCCAACTGCACGACGCCGATGGCGCCCAGGACCCGGACGTCCCGGACACCGGGCTGGGCGGCCACGTCCGCCAGGCCGTCCCGCAGGCCGGTCTCGATCCGCTTCACCTCGGTCTGCCAGTCCTGCCCGAGCAGCAGGTCGATGGAGGCGTTGGCGACCGCGGCGGCCAGCGGGTTGCCCATGAACGTCGGGCCGTGCGCCAGGACGGGCATCTCGCCCCGGCTGATGCCGTCTGCGATCTCGCCGGTGCAGAGCGCGGCGGCCATGGTGAGGTAGCCGCCGGTCATCGCCTTGCCCAGGCACATGACGTCCGGGGAGACGCCGGCGTGGTCGGCCGCGAACAGGGCGCCGCTGCGGCCGAAGCCGGTGGCGATCTCGTCGAAGACCAGCAGCACGCCGTGGCGGTCGCAGAGTTCGCGCAGCATCCGCAGATAGGCGGGGGAGTGGAACTGCATCCCGCCGGCGCCCTGCACCACCGGCTCGACGATGACGGCGGCCAGCTCGCCGGCGTGACGCTCCATCAACTCGTCGAAGCGGGCCGCGTACTCGGCGTCCAGCGGCGCGTCGAAGCCGGCCGGCGGCTGCGGCGCGAACAACTGGTCGGGCAGTACCCCGCCCCACAGGTGGTGCATGCCGCCCTGCGGGTCGCAGACCGACATCGGGTGGAAGGTGTCCCCGTGGTAGCCGCCGCGCCAGGTGAGCAGCCGGCGCTTCTCCGGCCGTCCGGTGGACTGCCAGTACTGCAGGCACATCTTCATCGCGACCTCGACGGCCACCGAGCCCGAGTCGGCCAGGAAGACGTGCTGGAGCGGCTCCGGAGTGATCTCCACCAGCCGCGCGGCCAGCCGGACGGCGGGCTCGTGGGTGAGCCCGCCGAACATGACGTGGCTCATCCGGCCCAGCTGCCCGCGCACCGCGTCGTCCAGCACCGGGTGCCCGTAGCCGTGGATCGCCGCCCACCAGGACGACATCCCGTCGACCAGCTCGTCCCTCCCCTCGACGGGTCGGGCGAGCCGCAACCGCACCCCGGACGCGGACTCCACCACGTACGGGGTGGCGGTGCCGGGCATCGGCCCGTACGGGTGCCAGACGTGCGCCCGGTCGAGGGCGAGCAGGGCGTCGGTGGGCAGGGCGGCGGTGGGCAGGGCCCCGGCGGGGCGTGCGGGGTCGGAAGGCTGAGCCATGATGATGGATTCCCTTGCAGCGGTCAGGCGTTGGGCGCCAGCTCGGTGCCGGCGCCACGGCGCCGGACCCGGACCAGGTCGCTGCGCAGCTCGTCGTTGGGGTTCTCGGCCGCGCTCTCGGCCGCGCTCTCGGCCGCGCTCTCGGCCGCGTCCTCGGCAGGGGCCGCCACGGCATGCCCGCCGCAGGGGCCGCACCCGTGCGCACCGCCGTCGGCCTCCTCCTCGCCGGTCGCGTCGGCGGAGACCTCGCCGTGCCCGCCGCACGGCCCGCAGCCGCCGCCGGTCCCGCAGGCGCCGCCCGTGGCCACCGCGGCGGCGACGTCGGCCCGGTGCCGGGGCAGGGTGGCCTCGCCGGCGCCCTCGACCTCGAAGCCCGCGTCCTTGATCATGTCGAGGTCGGCCTGCCCGGCCTGGCCCTCGCTGGTCAGGTAGTCGCCGAGGAAGATGGAGTTGGCGAGGTGCAGGCCCAGCGGCTGGAGCGTGCGCAGGTGGACCTCGCGGCCGCCCGCGATCCGCACCTCGGTGTCCGGGTTGACGAAGCGCACCATCGCCAGGATGCGCAGGCAGCGCTGCGGGGTGAGGTTCCACTCCTTGGCCAGCGGGGTGCCCTCGAACGGGATGAGAAAGTTGACCGGCACCGAGTCCGAGCCCAGCTCGCGCAGCGCGAAGACCACGTCCACGAGGTCCTCGTCGCTCTCGCCCATGCCCGCGATCAGGCCGGAGCAGGCCGACAGGCCCGCGCCGTGCGCCTTCTGGACGGTGTCCACCCGGTCCGCGTAGGTGTGGGTGGTGGCGATGTCGCCGTAGGTGCCCTCGGAGGTGTTCAGGTTGTGGTTGTAGGCGTCGGCGCCGGCCGCCTTCAGCCGCTCGGCCTGGTTGTCGGAGAGCAGGCCCAGGCAGGCGCAGATCTCGACGGCCGGGTCGGCGTCCTTGATGGCGGAGATGGTGTCGGCCACCCGGTCGATGTCACGGTCCGTCGGGCCGCGGCCGCTGGCCACCAGGCAGACGCGCTTGGCGCCGCCGGCGACGCCGGCCTTCGCGGCCTCGGCGGCCTGGTCCGGCTTCAGCCAGGTGTACTTGAGGATCTCGGCCTTGGAGCCCAGCCGCTGCGAGCAGTACGAGCAGTCCTCCGGGCAGAGCCCGCTCTTCAGGTTCACCAGGTAGTTGAGCTTCACCCGGCGGCCGAACCACTGCCGGCGCACCCGCCCGGCGGCCGCGACGACGTCCAGCAGCTCGTCGTCGGTGGTGGCGAGGACGGCGAGCGCCTCCTCGCGGGTCGGGGCTTCGCCGCGCAGGCCCTTGGCGGTGAGGGTATCGAGCAGATCCATGGGCCTGATCCTGCCTGGTGGCCGACGGGCGACGCCAGAGGAAACCCACCAGAAGATCTCCGGGAGGATGTGCGAGTTGTCACAGTGTCGAAGCTCACGGTAGTGGTACATGTCACGTCCCCGGTCGCGGAGCTCTCCGGCCCCGGCGCGGGTGATCGTCACGGGCCCTCCCCCGTGATCTCCACCACCTGCGGACTGCTTAGAATCTGCGCCATGACCACGCAGGGGGAGCGCACCCCGTCACCGGGAGACCACGGAACCGACCAGCCGGGCGGCGCGTACCGGCGGCCGGCCAGGAGAGTCGGCGCCCGCCGCGTCGTGGGCTGGATCGTGGTGGTCGGTGTCGTGGCGGCCGGCGGCTGGATCATCACCCGCCCGACGCCCGGCGACTTCATACCCGGCCTCGGCCCGTCCAGCAAGGACGCGACCAAGACACCGAAGGTGGTCGGCTCCCCGCCCCCGCGCAGCGGCGCCGACCCCGAGGGGCTCAACGTCGACTCCCTCTTCCCCGCCCAGCGGGTGGTCGAGGTCGGCGCCTACAAGGGCAAGCGCTCCGGCGTCCGCCAGGGCGAGAACTGCGCCGAGGCCCTCCAGGACCGCGCCCAGGACCTGTTCCGCGAGAGCGGCTGCCAGGGCTACCTGACCGTCAGCTTCGCCGGCCAGGACAAGCCGGTGCTCAGCAGCGTCACCCTGCTGCGCTTCGCCGACCAGGCCGCCGCCACCAAGGCCGCCGAGGCGCTGCGGGCCAAGCCGGGCGCGCTCGCCTTCATCCTCCCGGACGCCTCCACCGCCCCCGCCCTGCCCGCCGGCAGCGCCAAGCCCGGTACGGAGCAGCGCGTCGAGGCGGTCGGCCGGCACGTGACCGTCACCAGCTCGCGGCCGGTCGAGGGCCACGGCGGTTCGCCGGCCGCCTCCCCGGGGGCCTCGGTCTCCGCGACCCCGCTCGCCGTCCCGCCCAGCCCGGCGGCCGGCGCGGAGCAGGTACTGGACGAGGCCACCCGGGCGCTGTCCTACGCGGCGGGCGCGCCGTTCATCTGGATCTGATCCGGGCCGGCCGGAGCCCGGATCCCGGGTCCGGTCGGGGCCGTCCGGAGCCAGGACACGAGGAGCCGAGGAGCCCGGACACGAGAGGCCGGGGGCCCGGACACGAGAGGCCGGGGGCCCGCACGCTGCGGACCCCCGGCCTTCCTGCGTCCCTCATGTCCCCCGCGTCCGCCGGTGACCGCCCGGCTGCTTGCTCGCCGTCCGGCGGTCACCCCGGCCCGGGAGCCCCGGCGAGGTGCCCCGGCCCGGGAGCCCCCGTCCGAGGGCTCCCGGACCGGCGGAGACTCAGCCGCCCAGGCGGTCCACCGCGGTGACGCGCAGCACCGCGCGGCCCTCCTCGTCCGAACCGTAGAGGTCGACCTCGGCGCTGATGCCCCAGTCGTGGTCACCCGACGGGTCGTCGAAGATCTGCCGGACCCGCCACGAGGAGTCCTCCTCCTCGATCAGCAGCATCTTCGGGCCGCGCGCGTCCGGGCCGGTGCCGAGGTCGTCGTACTCCTCCCAGTACCCGTCGAGCGCGTCCGCCCAGCGGTCCGCGTCCCAGCCGTACTCGCCGTCCAGCTCGCCCAGCGCGTCGTAGTGCTCCAGCGCCGCCAGCTCGACCCGGCGGAACATCTCGTTGCGCACCAGCACCCGGAACGCCCGCGCGTTGGCCGTCACCGGCGCCGGCTTGTCGTCCAGGGTGACCTCGGCGGCCTGCGGCTCGGTCGGGTTGGCCAGCTGCTCCCACTCGTCCAGCAGGCTGGAGTCGACCTGGCGCACCAGCTCGCCCAGCCAGGCGATGACGTCCTTGAGGTCGTCGGTCTTCACGTCCTCGGGGACGGTCTGCTCCAGCGCCTTGTACGCGCCGGCCAGGTAGCGCAGCACGATGCCCTCGGTCCGGGCGAGCTCGTAGTGGCCGACGTAGTCCGAGAAGGTCATCGCCCGCTCGTACAGGTCGCGGACCACGGACTTCGGCCGCAGCTCGTGGTCGCCGATCCACGGGTGCGCCCGGCGGTACACCTCGTAGGCGTGGGTGAGCAGCTCCTCCAGCGGCTTCGGGTAGGTGATCTCCTGGAGCCGCTCCATCCGCTCCTCGTACTCGATGCCGTCGCGCTTCATCTCGCCGATGGCCTCGCCGCGGGCCTTGTTCTGCTGCGAGGCGAGGATCTGGCGCGGGTCGTCGAGGGTCGCCTCGACGACGGAGACGACGTCCATCGCGTACGACGGCGAGGTCGGGTCGAGCAGCTCGAAGGAGGCCAGCGCGAAGGTGGACAGCGGCTGGTTGAGCGCGAAGTTCTCCTGGAGGTCCAGGGTGAGGCGGACGATCCGGCCCTCGGAGTCCGGCTCGTCCAGCCGCTCCACCACGCCGCCCTCCAGGAGCGAGCGGTAGATGGCGATGGTGGTGCGGATGTGCCGGCGCTGGGCGGCGCGGTCCTCGTGGTTGTCGGTGAGCAGCTTGCGCATGGCCTCGAAGGCGTTGCCGGGCCGGCCGATCACCGACAGCAGCATCGCGTGGCTCACCTTGAAACGCGAGACCAGCGGCTCCGGGTCGGCGGCGATCAGCCGCTCGAAGGTCTCCTCCGACCAGCCGACGAAGCCCTCCGGCGCCTTCTTCCGGACGATCTTGCGCTTCTTCTTCGGGTCGTCGCCCGCCTTGGCGACGGCCTTGTCGTTCTCGATCACGTGTTCCGGCGCCTGCGCGACGACCTGCCCCACGGTGTCGAACCCGGCCCGCCCGGCGCGGCCCGCGATCTGGTGGAACTCACGGGCCCGCAGGACGCGCACCCGCACGCCGTCGTACTTGGACAGCGCGGTGAACAGCACCGTGCGGATCGGCACGTTGACGCCCACGCCGAGCGTGTCCGTCCCGCAGATCACCTTCAACAGGCCCGCCTGGGCGAGGCGTTCGACCAGCCGGCGGTACTTGGGCAGCATGCCGGCGTGGTGCACGCCGATGCCGTGCCGCACGAACCGGGACAGGTTGCGGCCGAACTTGGTGGTGAAGCGGAAACCGCCGATCAGGTCGGCGATGGCGTCCTTCTCCGCCTTCGAGCACATGTTGATGCTCATCAGCGACTGCGCCCGCTCCACCGCCTCCTTCTGCGTGAAGTGCACGACGTAGACGGGCGCCTGACCCGTCTTCAGCAGCTCCTCCAGCGTGTCGTGCAGGGTGGTGCGGCGGTACTCGTAGAACAGCGGCACGGGACGCGTCGCGGAGCGGACGACGGTGGTGGGCCGGCCGGTGCGGCGGGTGAGGTCCTCCTCGAAGCGGCGGACGTCGCCGAGCGTCGCCGACATCAGCAGGAACTGCACCTGCGGCAGCTCCAGCAGCGGGATCTGCCAGGCCCAGCCGCGGTCCGGCTCCGCGTAGAAGTGGAACTCGTCCATCACCACCTGGCCGATGTCGGCCCGCGCGCCGTCCCGCAGCGCGATCTGCGCCAGCACCTCGGCGGTGCAGCAGATGATCGGCGCGGTCGGGTTGACGCTCGCGTCACCGGTCATCATGCCGACCTGCTCGGTGCCGAACACCTTGCACAGGTCGAAGAACTTCTCCGACACCAGCGCCTTGATCGGCGCGGTGTAGAAGGTCCGCTTGCCCTCCGCCAGCGCCGCGAAGTGCGCCCCAGCCGCCACCAGGCTCTTTCCGGAGCCGGTCGGCGTCGCCAGGATCACGTTGTTCCCCGACACCAGCTCGATCAGTGCCTCCTCCTGCGCCGGGTACAGCGTGATCCCGCGCTCCTCCGCCCAGGCGGCGAAGGTCTCGTACAGAGCGTCGGGAGTAGCGGGCTTCGGCATCAGGTCAAGGAGGGTCACCCGGCTATCTTGCCTGTTCGCGCCCACGCCCGGCAAAGCCCGCGGCCGTCCGCTCGGGCGCCCGACGGCCGCCGGAGGGCGCGGCGGCGCGGTTGAGTACGCGTACTCAGGTGCCCGGACCGGCCGCGCGGCTACTGTCGGCGCGGAAGAACGTACCGGTTGGTAGGGGGAACGGGCATGGCCGAGACGGCGGGTTCCGCGGCGACGGTGGAGGGGCCGGGGACGGCCGGCGCGACGGCCACGACGTCGGCGGCGACGGACGGGCGGGCCGGCGGCCTGGCCCTGCGCATCGTCCGCGTCGTGCTGGGCGCCCTCCTCGCGGGCATGCTGCTGGTCATGGCGTTGATCATGGGTTTCGGTGTCTGGCTCAACCACGAGCTGGGCGAGAAGACCGCCGACGAACGGCCGCTGATGACGGCCGCCGAGTGCCGCGACCGCACCGAGCGGGCGCTGACCGGGACGGTCAACGGCATCACCCCCGCCGTCCGGTACCGCGACAGCGGCTACCTGGTCCTGCCCGGCAGCCACTACATGGACGGGACCCGCAGCCCGCTCACCTCCGTCTCGCGCTCGCTGCGGCTGACCACCACCGTCGCGGCCGGCCGGCACCCCGCCCTCGCCGCGGCGATCACCGACTACTGGGCCCGCAACGGCTATCGCGACATCCAGAGCCGGGAGTTCGGGCACCGCCCGTCGGCCGGGTACCGGACCGAGCACACCGCCACCTCGCCCGAGGGCGTCCGGCTCACCGTCCGGCTGGAGGACTCCGGCAGTGCGACCCTCTCGCAGACCACGGAGGTGGAGATCGCGGCCGAGCAGAAAGGCGTCGAGGCCGCCGCCGACCGCGTGTACGGAAACCGGGGCAGTGGCCCGGCCACCCCGGTGGACGACCCCTACTGGTCGCACTGAGTGGTCGCACTTGGCCGGGGGGCGCCCTTCGGCACCGGGCGTCGGCCCTTCCGCGGCGGCTGCGGTCGCGGCGGCCGCCAGGCCCGCCGCACCGGACGGGATGCACGGACCGGACGAGCCGCGGGAAGCGGGACGGGGGCAATACGGACCGGACGGGGCCGCACGCACCGCAACGGGCCGCGGGAAGCCGGACCGGGGCCGCACGCACCGCAACGGGCCGCGGGAAGCCGGTCACGGGCTGCACGGACCGCACGGGGGCAGCGCGGAACCGGACAACAGGACCCGTCGAGGGTGTGCCCAGACGCACATTGCCCGCCGGCGCCCCGCGTGCCAGAGTGCCGATCATGGCCCACCGCACCGCGTCCGAACCGTCCGTCCTCGCCCCGGGCGGCGCCCCCGGCCCCGCCGACACCCCGGCCCCGGCCGCCGTCTTCGACTGGCTCGACGAGACGGCCGAACTGCGCGCCCGCGCCGGCCTGACCCGGACGCTGCGCAGCCGCCCGGCGGAGGACCCGGTGCTCGACCTCGCCGGCAACGACTACCTCGGGCTGACCCGCCACCCGGCCGTCACCCGGGCCGCCGCCGACGCCGCGCTGCGCTGGGGCGGCGGCGCCACCGGTTCCCGGCTGGTCACCGGTACCACCGCGCTGCACACCGAACTCGAGGACGAGCTGGCCGAGTTCTGCGGGGTGGAGGCGGCGCTGGTGTTCTCCTCCGGGTACACCGCCAACCTGGCCGCGCTGACCGCGCTCACCGACCCGGACACCCTGATCGTCTCCGACGCGTACAACCACGCCTCGCTGATCGACGGCTGCCGGCTCGCCCGCGGCGACGTCCACCGCGCCCCGCACAGCGACCCCGACGCCGTCCGCGCCGCGCTCGCCGGTCGCACCCGGCGCCGGGCGCTGGTGGTCACCGACTCCGTCTTCTCGGTCGACGGCAACGCCGCCCGGCTGCCCGAACTCTCCGCCGCCGCCCGCTCGGCCGGCGCCGCGCTGCTGGTGGACGACGCGCACGGGCTCGGCGTCCTCGGCCCCGGCGGCAGCGGCGCCCTGGCCGCCGCCGGCCTCGCCGGCGAGCCGGACACCGTCGCGACCGTCACCCTCTCCAAGTCGCTCGGCTCGCAGGGCGGCGCGGTGCTCGGCCCGCGCCGGGTGATCCGCCACCTCACCGAGACCGCCCGCACCTTCATCTTCGACACCGGCCTCGCCCCGGCCGCCGCCGGCGCCGCCCTCGGCGCGCTGCGGCTGCTGCGCGCCGAGCCGCAGCGCGCCGACCGGGCCCGCGAGGTCGCCCGCACCCTCGCCGACCGGCTGACCGCGGCCGGCCTGCACGCCTCCACCCCGGATGCGGCCGTCGTCTCGGTCCGGGCCCCCGGCCCGGAGGCCGCCGTCGCGTGGGCCGCCGACTGCCGCCGGGCCGGGCTCGCCGTCGGCTGCTTCCGTCCGCCCTCCGTCCCGGACGGCATCTCCCGCCTCCGGCTGACCGCCCGCGGTGACCTGACGGACGCTCAGATCACTGATGCGGTGCGGATCATCGCCTCGCTCGCCCCGGCGGGTGCCACGCGCTGACCGCAACCGCCCGCCGGGTCCGGGGCGTCCCGGGAGAGGACGGCGCGGACCGGCGGGGGAGAGTCGATGCGAGATGCGCGGCGAGGGGCGCGGTGGCTCCTCGGAAGGCTGCTCCTGGCGGTCGCGGGGCTGGTGGTGTTCGGGCTCGGGTGCCTGGCCGTCGCCCACACCGCGTCCCGGCTCGGCCAGGCCGCCGGACTCTCGGACACCCGGGGCTGGTACGTCCTCCACATCTGCCCGCCCGGGCAGGAGACCGCACGCGACACCTGCCCGGGCAAGTTCATCCCCGACGACGGCGAACCCGTCTACACCTACACGTTCGAGGAGGACGTGCCGCCGTGGGGCCTGATCGCCCCGGTGTGGTGCGAGGCCGGGGAGTGCCACCCGACGGGCGAGCGTGCGGTGTCGTACTGGCTGGCGCTGACCCTGGCCGGCCTCGTCGTGCTTCCGGCGGGGGTTCTCCTGGTCGGTTCCGCGTTCACCGACGTGAGCAACTGGAACTGGATCTATCCCTCTCTGCCCCGGGCCGTCGGCCTGCTGATCGGCCTCGCCGTCCTCTGCCTGTTCCTTTCCGGCAAGGCCGGCGGCGGGGAGGTGTCCTGACGGGCGGCCTCGGCCCGGCCGGGGCGCCGCCGCCCCGGCCGGGCTCAGAGCCCGGCCAGCTCCGCCAGGAACGCCGTCTCCGCGTCCTGCCGCCCGGCCGCCACCCGCGGCGCGGCGACCATCACGGCACAGGCCCGGCACCAGTCGAGCACCCGCTGCGGATCCGAGCCCGGGACCAGTGCGGCCAGGCCGGCGATCCGCCGCTCCAGCCCGGGCAGGCCGGTGGCACCGTCGAGCACCCAGTCCACCAGGTCGAAGTCCGGGTCCCCGAGGGACGGCCGCGGGTCGATCGCCACCGGCCCGCCCGGGCCGTCCAGCACGTTGCCCGGGTGCAGGTCCCCGTGGACCAGCGCCACCGGGCCGCCGGCGGCCAGCTCCCGCGCGAACGCCCGCGCCCCGGGCGGCACCGCGCCCGGCACCCGCCGCTCGGTGAGGTCGAAGAGGAACTCCACCCGCTCGGCCAGCGGCGCCAGCGCGAGCCCCGCCACCGGCACCGACCGCAACGCGCCGAGCACCGCAGCCACCTCGGCCGGCCGCCACTCCCGCTGCCGCAGCGTCGGCCCGGGGCTCACGTCGTCCAGCAGCAGGGCGCCCGCTGCCACGTCCTCCTCCAGCAGCCGCACCACCGACGGCAGCCCCGCCCACGCGCGCAGGGCCACCGCCTCCTGCCGGGCCACCTCGGGGTCGGGCGTCAGCTTCAGCCAGACGGTCCGCCCGTCCCCGCGGTCACAGCGGAACACCCGGGCCGTCCCGCCCCCGCCGCCCGCCCGCACGGTCAGGCCCCAGCGGGCGGCCAGCCCGGCCACCAGCGACGGCAGGGCCTCGCACCAGGCGTCTGCCGACGGCCCGAACCGGACCACCAGCCGGGACCGGACCTCCGCCGGAACGACCACCGGCGACCCGGCCGATGCCCCGCTCACGGCCGCCCCACCACCAGCAGCGTCTCCGCGCCGACCGGCCGGTACCCGGCCGCCTGGAACGCCCGCACGCTCGTCGCGTTGCCCGGCGCCTGCTGCGCCCAGATCCACTCGCCCTCCGGCAGCAGATGCCGGGCGCTCACCGCCAGCGCGCGCCCCAGGCCGCGGCCCCGCGCCTGTTCGTCCACCTCGATGGCGCACTCCCACCGCCCGGCCACCCCGCGGCCGAGGACCAGCACCCCGCCGTCCACGGTGAACACCCGCACGTCCTCCCGGTACCGCAGGGCGCGCACCACCCGGGGGTGCTCCCGGTCCGTCACCGGCTCCAGTGCCAGCGGCGGCTCACCGGGCAGCCGGCCGGCCACCGTCAGCAGGTCGATGTTGCCGGCCACCCGGCCGGTCCGCTCGGTGAACGCGGTCAGGAAGGGCGGGCAGAGCGGCGCGGCCAGCGGGTCGCTCGGCACCGCGGCGAGCGCCGCGTGCACCCAGGCCGGGTCCTCGTCGGTGAACACCACCGCGTGCGCGGAGAACGACAGCACCCCGGCCTCGCGCGGCGACGGCTGCGGCACCACCGTCACCGACCCGTCCGGCGGCGGGAACACCCCGCGCGCCGCGTCCGCCAGAATCCCCCGCAACCCGTGCCCGTCCACCCCGCGCCCGTCCACCCCGCGCCCGTCCACCCCGGAACCCCTCCCCGTGTGCATGATCCTTCGAGGGCCGACAGCCTACGTGATCACCCCCGGCCGGTGATCACGACTTCCGAGCCCGGCTCGGCTGCACCCTGGTCGGCTCACCCGCCGCCTTCGGATGGTCCGGCGGGTACGGCAGCTCACCCATGCCCTCGTCCCGCAGCTGCCGCTCGTACAGCTCCAGCAGCCCGTCCAGCCGGTACGCCTTGTCGTCCATCTCCGCCTGGAGATCGCCCAGTTCGGCGAACCGCGGCGGCAGCGTGCGCAGGTCGAAGTCCTCCGGCGCGGCGTCGTCCAGCTCTTCCCAGCGCAGCGGTGCCGACGCCGTCGCCCGCGGACGGGCCCGCAGCGAGTACGCCGAGGCGATGGTCCGGTCCCGGGCCATCTGGTTGTAGTCCACGAAGATCCGCTCGCCGCGCTCCTCCTTCCACCAGGCCGTGGTCACCCGGCCCGGCAGCCGCTGTTCCAGCACCCGGCCCAGCGCGATCACGGCGTGCCGGCCGTCGGTGAACGTCCACTGCGGCTCCAACGGCACGTACACGTGCAGCCCGCGCCCCCCGGAGGTCTTCGGCCAGCCGCGCAGCCCCGACTCCTCCAGCAGCGCACGCAACTCGTGCGCCACCCGCACCGCGTCGTGGAAGTCGGTGCCGGGCTGCGGGTCGAGGTCGATCCGCAGCTCGTCGAGGTGGTCGGTGTCGCCGCGCCGCACCGGCCACGGGTGGAAGGTCAGACAGCCCAGATTGGCCGCCCAGAGCACCGCCGCCGGCTCGGTCGGGCAGATCTCGTCGGCCGACCGCCCGCTCGGGAAGGCGATCCGCGCCGTCGGGAGCCACTCCGGCAGGCCCTTCGGTGCCCGCTTCTGGTAGAAGAACTCGCCCTCCACCCCGTCCGGGAACCGCTGGAGCGTGGTCGGCCGGTCCCGCAGTCCGCGCAGCACCCCGTCCGCTACCGCCAGGTAGTACTGCGCGACGTCCAGCTTCGTGAACCCGCGCTCCGGGTAGTACACCTTGTCCGGGTTCGACAGCCGGACGGTGCGCCCGGCGACATCCAGTTCCACGGCTGAGCCCATGCGTCCCACGCTAGCCGCACCACTACGACCTCGCCCGCGGCGTCGCTCCGGACCTCCGGCCCCTGGCCGAACGGAGCCGGGGGACGTCCGGGCGATCGGGCGGACGTGCTCGCGCACGTCGTCACCGATCGTCCCCGGCCGTCCCCCACTCCGTTCGGGTGAGACCTCAGGCCTCCTCGGAGGCCTGAGGTCTCCGCGCTACGGGGCTACGGGACTACGGGGCTACGGGAGGTTCCAGCGCTGGTTGGTGCCGCCGTTGCAGGTCCAGACGATCAGCTGGGTGCCGTCGGTGGTGCTGGCGGCCGGGTCGTCGAGGCAGAGACCGGACTGGACGCCCTTCAGCGTGCCGTCGGCCTGCGGGGTCCACTGCTGGTTGGCGCCGCCGTTGCAGGTCCACAGGTCGACGGGGGTGCCGTCGGTGCTGCCCTGGCCGACCACGTCGAGGCACTTGCCGCCGGACAGGAGCCGGCCGTTGTCCCAGGTCCACGTCTGGGCCGGGTCGGCGGCGTCGCAGCTGTGGAGGACGGCCTTGGTCCCGTCGGCAGCCGGGGCGGCGGAGGCGCCGAGGCACTTGCCGGCCAGGCCGGAGGTGACCGGGCCGGTGAACGAGTTGCCGCCGGTGCCCGGGGTCAGCGCGAACGAGTCGAACTGGTCGGTCTGGTAACCGGACACGGCCAGGCCGGCCATGCCGGAGGTGAAGGCGTGGTCGGTCGCGCTGCCGACGCTCTGCCCGTCGATCGCCGCGGTCAGCGTCGATCCCTGCATGGTGAGTGCGAGGTGGTGCCAGGTGTTCAGGCCGGGCGCGGTGACGGTGCCGGACGCCAGCGTGGTGAGGTTCCACTTGAGGTCGCTCTTCTGGATCGCCCAGGCGCCCGTGTCGCTCAGACGCAGGTGGTAGGCGTTCAGGCCGCCGTTGTTGCGGCCCTGCTGGTTGACGCGGCCGAGGACCTCGGTCGAGCCCGGCTGCTCGAAGAGCGTGTCCGCACCGACCGTGTAGTTCACCCAGCTGCTGTCACCCACGATGGTGTAGGGCTGGTTGTTCGACTCGTCGGTCCAGCGGATGGGGGAGACCGGGGCCATCTGGCGCAGGCACGTACCGGTGCGGCCGCCGCCGCAGGGGACGGTCTGGAAGGCGCCGTTCATGTCGGAGAAGTACTTCGGGGAGGCCGTCGCGGCGGGCTTGTCGAAGCCGTCGGCGTAGGGCAGGCCCAGCGGCGCGGGCGCCGGCGGGGTGGCCGTTCCCTTGCCCTGGCCCGTGGTGGTGGTCACGGTGTAGACGTGTCCCGGCTGGAGGGTGAGGGTGTAGGCCCCGCGGACCGGGTTGAGGTCCTGCTCGTGGACGAAGTCGTCGGCGGTGTCCGCGGTGGCGAGGTTCGTCGACCAGACGTGCACCTGGCCGGTGGGCAGGCCGCCGGTGACCTTGAACGTGGCGGTCTGCGCGGCGGTGGCGTCCATGGTCTCGACGACGGTGGAGTAGTCGCGGCCGTCCGCCGACTTCAGCGTGACGAAGCTGCCGTTGGCCCGGTTGCCGCCGAGGTAGCCGGCCGCCGGGTCGAGGTACTTCCAGCCGGGCCGGGTGAACTGGGTGGTGTGCGCGGTGACCCAGGTGGTCTGGCCGATGGAGTAGTTGCCGGACCAGGGCTGCGCGGCGAGCGAGAGGCCGTCGGTGGAGAAGAAGAGGTTCTGGTACAGCGCCGCGATGACCGGCCAGTTCATGTACGAGGTCATCTTGCCGTCGATGTAGTCGCGGTTGATCGCGCGGGCCACCGCCGGTGCGCCGGTGTTGTAGTCCTGCGAGCCGCTCTCGCTGGCCCAGATCGGCTTGCCGAGCGCCTGCGCGGCCGGCGTGCTGTTGCAGGTGCTCATCGCGCCGAGGTAGCCGCACGGGTAGTGCATGCCGATGACGTCGATCGCGTTGTTGAGCGCCGGGTCCTTGGTCATCTCCGCGGCGAGGTTCCAGTCGTAGCTGTCCGCCGCGACCACCTTGGTGTCGCCGTGGCCGTTCGCGACCAGCGAGCTCTTGAGGTTCTTGTACCAGGTGGCGTTGTACTCGCGCTCGTTCCAGCCGCCGATGTAGTCGATCGGCAGGTTGTGCCGGGCGGCGCAGCCGAACCAGCCGCCGATGTAGTCGATCATGTCCTGGGACCAGAAGTACGGCTTGCCCGGGTCGGGGTTGGCGGGGTCGTCGACCCCGACCCAGCCGGGGGCGCCCCAGGCGAGGCCGTAGAGCTTGATGTCGGGGTTGCGGGCCTTGGCCTGCTCGGCCAGCCACCACTCGTACCCCTGGTTGCAGTCGACCGCGCCCCGGGAGTGCTGGTAGCTGGGCTCGGCGCCGTCGGTGGAGTTGGTGTCGCCGCCGATCTCGATCTTCAGCGACTGGAGGGAGGCGCCGTAGCCGGGCTTGAAGAGGTAGTCCAGCAGCTGACTGCGCTGCGGCTCCGGATAGTCGACGAGCAGGCGGGAGTTGCCGCCGCCGCCGCTGGCGGCTCCGATGCCGTCGAAGGTCCGGCCGGACTTGGTGCCGTCCACGGTGATGGCGGTGCTCACCGTGGTGGTGGCGGCGAGGGCCGGAGTCGCGGCCTGTCCGGCGACGAGTGCGCCGGACACGAGGAGTGAGGCGGCGACGGCCGCGCTTCTGAGGGTGCGTCCGGGCGTGGCCAGGAGACGGAGGGGTCCGTGCACGGGGGGCCTTTCGTACGACGCCGGAAGCGGCGTACCGCGCGCTTCCGAGCGGTTGGGCGGGGGAAGGTCGCAATCGCTCACAAACAAACAGAGCCGACCGGATCCGCACAGTAGGGGTGCGGCGAGCCGGCGGTCAATGGGGCGCGGTCGAAGAGCTTCCGAGGAACGCGTGGCGCGTGGCATCCCGGCCGGGCTCCGGCGGTCGGCTCCGGACCGCCGGAATTCCTGTGGCATTCCGACGGTGTTCCGTCCGGATCCGGCGGACCGGACCCGCGGGTTCCGGCGTGGCGGCCGGTGATCCACTGCCGCCCGTGGTCGGGCGCGTGAGCCACCCGGACCTGATTGACTCCGGATACCTAGTAATTGCGCGTGTAATTCATGAGTGGTCCTTGCCGTGGGTGTTTGCCGATTTCGCGCCGGCGATGCCTGAGAATGGGCAGGTGGGCGCCTTGGTAACAAAGGTGCATCGGCCGGGGGCCGAATGTTTTGGGCCTCTTGACGGGAGGGTGACGTGCCGGTTTTCCTGTGATGTACCGCGTTTGAAAGTGATGACATGCGATCGATTCTGTTGGATCGATTCGGTCTCGCTCGCCCACCCTGGAGTCGCCCCGTGTCCCCCATCCGTGCCCGTCTGGTCCCCGCCGCCGTGCTGGGCCTGACCACCGTCCTCGGCCTCACCGCCTGTTCCACCGGCCAGAGCTCCGGCACGGCGGACTCCCAGGCCGCACCGGTCACCGGAAAGGTCTCGCTGACGTACCTGCAGAAGCAGGGCGACCAGGAGTACTTCGTCGGCGAGGCCGCCGGCGCCAGGGCGAAGGCGGCCGAACTCGGCATCGACCTCAAGGTGGTCAACCTCGGCAGCGACGCCAACAAGACCGTCAGCGAGGTGCAGTCCGCGATCGCGCAGAAGAGCAACGGCCTGATCGTCGTGGTCCCGGACCCGGCGGTCGGCCCGCAGGTCGTCCAGACGGCCCGCGACGCCAAGGTCGCGCTGCTCACCTCCGACGACCAGATCTGCACCACCGGCCCCGCCCCCGCCTCCTGCGGCAAGTCCGACCTGGTGCCGCGGATCGGCTTCAGCGGCGAGCAGATGGGCGGCGAGGTCGGCAAGCGGGCCGCCGAGGAGTTCAAGAAGGCCGGCTGGAACCCCGTCGACACCCGGATCATCTCCGCCTGGAAGCAGGACGTCACCGTCTGCGGCGACCGGGTGAAGGCCGCCAGGGCGGCCTTCGACTCCGCCGTCAGCGGTGTGCAGACCGTCGACGTGGCCACCGACAACACCCCGACCGGCGCCCAGGACAAGGTCGCCGCCACCGTCACCGCCAACCCCGGCGTCAAGCACTGGGTGGTGTGGGGCTGCAACGACGAGAACGTCCAGGGCGCCGTCACCGCCCTGGAGAACGGCGGCGTCAGCCCCGACGACATCGACGGGGTCGGCCTCGGCGCCTACCTGGCGTGCAAGGACTGGAAGTCCGGCAAGCCCTCCGGCATGAAGGCCGCGCTGTTCATCAACGGCAAGGACGTCGGCGCCCTCGCCGTCCAGACCATGTACGACCGGCTCAAGAACGGCAAGGACTTCCCGGCCGAGGCGTTCGCCCCGACCAAGATGGTCGACGCCGCCACCTGGCAGGCCGCGGGCGTCGGCTGCAGCTGACCCGCGGCCCGGCCGGTGCGGCCACCGTCACCCCCGCGCCGCCGCACCGGCCTCCCCCGCCCGGCCCGTACCTCCCCCCGCCCGGCACGTACCGGCCCCCGCCCGGCCCGGCCCGTACCGCCCCAGCCCCTACCGCACCGCACCGCACCGCCAGTTGAGGCCACGATGACCACACCCAGTCGCCCGCCCGCCGCACCAGCCGGCCTGACCGCCGAGAACATCGGCAAACGTTTCGGTGCCGTCCAGGCGCTGCAAGGCGTCGACCTGAGCTTCCCGCCCGGCCGGGTCACCGCCCTGATGGGTGAGAACGGCGCCGGCAAGTCCACCCTGCTGCGCATCCTCACCGGCGACCACCGGCCGAGCGAGGGGCGGGTCCTGCTCGACGGCCGGGCCCTCGACCTGGGCTCGCCGACCGACGCCCGCCGGGCCGGCATCCGGATCATCCCGCAGGAACCGGAGATCATCCCGCACGTCTCGGTCGCCGAGAACGTCTACGCCGGCAGCCTCCCCCGACGGGCCGGCCGCCGCCTGGACCGGGCCGAACTGCGCCGCCGGATCACCGCCGACCTGGACCGCCTCGGCTTCGCCAAGGTCCTCGACCCCGACCTGCTCGGCTCCGAACTCACCGCCGCGCAGCGCCAGCTGGTCGAGATCCTGCGCGCCCTCACCGGCGAGGTCGCCCCCCGGGCGATCGCCTTCGACGAACCGACCTCCTCGCTCTCCGAGCACGAGGTGGACGCCCTGTTCGCCCTGATCCGACGGCTGCGGTCGCAGGGCATCGCGGTCGTCTACGTCTCGCACCGGATGAAGGAGATCTTCCAGCTCGCCGACCGCATCGCGGTGCTGCGCGACGGCACCCTGGCCGGCGTGGTCGACGCCGCCGACACGGACGAGAACGAACTGGTGCGGCTCATGGTCGGCCGCGACCTCGCGGGCCTGTTCGTCCGGCAGAACGTCGCCACCGACCGGGTCGTCCTCGACGTGGACCGGCTCAGCACGGACGACGTCCACGACGTGTCGCTCACCGTCCGGGCCGGCGAGGTCGTCGCGCTGGCCGGCCTGATCGGCGCCGGCCGCTCCGAACTCGCCCTCGCCCTGGCCGGCGCCGCCCCGGTCCGCGCCGGCACCGTCAGCCTCTCCGGGCAGTGGCTGCGCCTGGGCAGCCCGCGCCGGGCGATCCGGGCCGGCATCGGCCTCGCCCCCGAGGAGCGCAAGGCCCAGGCCCTGTTCCTGCACCGCACGATCCGCGACAACACCTCGCTGGTCAGCCTCGAACGGCTGCGCCGCCGGCGCTTCGTCAAGGTCCGCGAGGAGAAGGAGCTGGCCCAGCGGTACGCCGACCGCCTGCGGGTGCGCGCCCCCTCCATCGAGACCGAGGTGCGCACGCTGTCCGGCGGCAACCAGCAGAAGGTGGTGCTCGCCCGCTGGCTGGCCCGCCGGCCGGACCTGCTGATCCTGGACGAGCCCACCCGCGGCGTCGACATCGGCGCGAAGGCGGAGATCTACCAGATCATCGCCGACCTCGCCCGGGAGGGCGTCGCGGTGCTGGTGATCTCCTCCGAACTCCCCGAAGTCCTCGGCCTCGCCGACCGCGTCGTGGTCATGCAGGGCGGCCGGGTGACCGGCGAGCTGAGCCGTGACCAAGCCTCCGAGGAGAGCATCCTCGCCCTCGCCATGGCCGACGACCTGGCCACCGACTCCCGAACCGACCCCCACGCCAGCACCGGAGCAACAGCATGACCACCAGCACCGCCCCCACCACGGCACCGCAGCCCCGCACCGGCGGCCCGCGCGCGCTGCTCGGCTCCGTCGGCGCCCAGAACCTCAGCCTGATCGGCGCGCTCGTCGTCGTGGTCGTGCTGTTCGGCTCGCTCAACCCCAACTTCCTCGGCTGGGACAACATCCAGGTGATCGCCGAGGCGGCCACCATCGCGGGCCTGCTCGCCGTCGTCCAGACCGTCGTCATCATCTGCGGGGGCCTGGACATCTCGGTCGGCTCGCAGGCCGGACTCGCCTCCGTGGTCAGCGCCATGGTCTTCACCTCGGCCGGGTCCAGCGCACCCGCCGGCATCGGCGCCGCGCTCGTCGTCGGCGCGGCCGTCGGCCTGCTCAACGGTGCGGTGATCATCTACGGCCGGGTCAACCCGACCATCGCCACCCTGGCGGGCCTCGCCGCCTACAAGGGCGTCGCCCAACTGGTCTCCGACGGCCGGGCCCAGGGCTACGTCCTCAACGACCCGGTGTTCGTCTTCCTCAGCCGCGGGAAGATCGCCGGCCTGCCGACCATGGTGTGGATCCTGATCCTGGCCGCCGCCGCCGTGCACGTGCTGCTCAAGTACACCGACATCGGCCGCAACGTCTACGCGATCGGCGGCAACGACACCGCAGCCCGCCTCGCCGGCATCAACCTCAACCAGTACCTGATCGCCGCCTACGCGCTCAGCGGCGTCGTCGCCGCCCTCGCCGGTGTCCTGCTCACCGCCCGCACCGGAAGCGGCCAGCCCGTCTCCGGCAGCGAGGGCCTGGAACTCCAGTCCATCACCGCCGCCGCCCTCGGCGGCTGCGCCCTCAAGGGCGGCAAGGGCGGCATCGGCGGCACCCTGCTCGCCGTCGCGCTCCTCGGCTGCCTCCAGAACGGCCTCACCGTCCAGGGCATCAACACCTTCTGGCAGAACGTCGCCCAGGGCACCCTCCTGGTGGCCGCCGTCGTCATCCAGCAGCGCCGCAGCGGCGAACGCGCCGTCGGCCTGCCCGCCTGACCGGTCCCGGACCCCGACCAGGCGCGGACCCTCCTGCGGATCCGGAGGTCCGTCCACCGATCCCCCGGTGCCGGGTGGCCGAGGAGCCACCCGGTACCGGGCACCACTGCGGCGGCGCGCCGACCACCCCCAGGTCCGCGCCGCCGCAGCCGGTTCCCCGGCGCCGCCGCCCGTCCTCCGGGCGGCGGCGCCGGGGTGCGGACCGGCTCATCCGCCGTCCGGGCGTTCGGGGCCGTCCGCGCGATCGGGGTGGACGGCCGCGACGCCCTTGCGGTCGGTGCCGAGCTTGCGCAGCACCTTGGCGACGTGGTTCTCCACCGTCCGCGGTGACAGGAACAGGGCCTCGGCGATCCGCTGGTTGGTGGCACCGGCGGCGAGGAGCCCGGCGACCTGGTGCTCGCGCGGCGAGAGACTGCCGCCGTACCCCCGGCGGCCGGGGCGACGGCGGGCGGCACCGAGGTCGGTCAGCACCCGCCCGCAGCGCGTCGCGTCAGCGGTGGCACCGACCCCCGTGTAGAGGGCCAGCGCCTCGGTGAGCGGCTCGACCGCCCCGGCGCCGCCGGCACCGCGCCACGCGTCGCCCGCCCGATCGAGGGCCCTGGCCGCCTCGTACGGGCGCCCGATCCCGCGCCACCTGCGCGCAGCCCCGCAGAAGTGCCCTGCGGCGCCGGCCGGGTCGGTGTCCAGCAGCAGCAGGCCCTGGGCGACCTCCAGGTCGGCGGCGGCCGCCGGCGCGTCGCACCCGTCCAGTCCCTGCCCGGCCTCGGCCGCCAGCCGCTCGGCGGCCGACCGCCGGTCGCAGGCCAGCGCCGCCTCGACCGCGGCCGACACCAGGCCGGCCGCCCGGGGCCAGGCCGCAGTGCGCCGCGCCGTGTCCACGGCCTGTCCGGCGACCGCCCAGGCGCGCGGTGCCTCTCCTCTGGCCAGGTGGAGCGAGGTCAGTCCGGCGGCCGCCCGCAGCTCGATGCCCACCAGCATCTGGTCGGCGCCGATCCGGAACGCCTCGTGGAAGTGTTCGAGCGCCCGGGTGTGCCGGCCCCGGGCGGCCGCGAGCGTGCCGCCCACGACGGCCCGCTCGGCCCGGGCGCCCCCGGCGGTCGGGTACTCGTCGACCAGCGCGTCGAGCCGTTCCTCCAGCCCCTCCCAGCGGCCGGCGAGGGCGTCCAGACGCAGCCGGGTACCGTGGGACAGGAACATCACGATCGGGCTGCCCACCCGGGCGGCGATCTGCCCGGCCTCGGCCGACAGCGCGGTGGCCCGCCGGTCGTGGCCCAGGTAGGCGGCGGTGTCGGCGACGTTCTGCAGGGCGCGCGCGGTCTGCCGGAGCACCGCGCGGTCGTCCGGGTGGCGCGGCAGCCGCTCGGTCAGCCCCCAGACCGCCGGGTCGCCCTGACAGGCCATCAGGGTCAGGCGGGTGGCGTGGACGGCGGCCTTCATCGCCTCGTCGTCGAGGTCGCGGACGGCGTCCTCGGCGCGCTCCAGCCACGCCCGGGTGTACGCGGGCCCCTCGGCCTCCTTGAGGGCCAGGGCCACCATCGCCCGGACGGCGGGCCCGGGGCGGCCGGCCGCCAGCTCGCCGACCGCCCGCTCGACCTCGTCGAAGCCCGCGGGATCGGCGTTCTCGTTCAGCATGCCCAGGCCCAGGCCGAGCCGGATCTCGCCGCGGACCTCCATCGGCAGCCCGGGATCGTCGAGCAGCCGGCGCAGCACCAGCGCGTCGGTGCGGAAGTCCAGGCTGCTGGCGGCCACCCCGGCCAGCGCCAGGGCCGCCCGCGACCGCGCCTCGCCCGCCAGCTCGGGCCGGTCGAGCATCCGGCGCAGCAGCGGGGAGGCCGTGCCGCCGTCCCGGACGGCGATCGCCTGGTCGGCGGCCTCCTGCGCCCGCAGCAGCCAGCCGGCCCTGTCACCGGCGGCCAGCGTGTGGTGGGCGATCTGCATCAGCGGTACCGGGGTACGGGCCCGGAGCGCCTCGACGGCGCGCCGGTGCAGGCGGAGCCGCGCGGGGCCGGGGATGGCGCGGTACACGACCTGCTGCGCGAGCACGTGCCGCAACGCGTACTCGCCCTGGCCCGCCTCGCGCAGCAGCGACGCCCGGAGCAGCTCGATCACCGCCTCGGCGCCCCGTTCCCGGCCCAACCCGGCGACGTCGGCCAACAACTCCTCGGGGGCCGCAACCCCGAGCACGGCCGACGTCTCGGCGATCGCCGACGCGTCCGGGGACAGCATGCCCAGGCGCCCGGTGACCGCCTCGCGCAGCCCGTGCGGCGCGTCGGCGTCCCGCAGCCGCTCCAGCGCCCCGGGACGGCCGTGGGGCCCGCCCTGCTCGGCGAGGGTGATCAGGTCCTCCTCGGCGACCAGCGGCAGACCCTCGCTGCGCCGGTACAGGGCGGCGCCGAGCGCCGCGGTCGCGGACGGGCCGAGGGCGGCGGCCGCGAGCTCCCGCACCTCCGGCTCCAGCAGCGGGCCGAGCCGGATCACCGAGCCGGCGGTACCGGGCGGGTGGTGGTAGACGGCGCCGAGCACGGCGCCCTTCGGCGGGAGGTCCTCGGCGCGGTAGGTGAGCACCAGGCCGAGGTGCGGCGGCAGGTCGCGGGCGAGCAGCAGGAGAAGGTCACGGGTGGCGTCGTCGATCCAGTGCAGGTCCTCGACGACCAGCACGGCAGGCCCGAGCGCCGTCAGGTACGACCGTACGGCCTGGAGCAGCTGGAAGCGCCGCCCGGAGGCGTCGGCCGGCTGCTGCGGCGGGTCCGGGAGCCGGCCGGCCAGATCGGGCAGCAGCGGGGCCAGGGCGCCGGCGGTGGGCGGGAAGCCGGTGACGTCCGCCAGGTCGGCCTTGCGCAGCGCGTCCACCACCGGCCCGTACGGGAACGGCTCGCGCAGCGGGTGGCAGAGACCGGTCAGCACCTGGCGCCGCTCCGCCCGCAGGACGGCGGCGGCTTCGCGGACCAGGCGCGACTTGCCGATCCCGGCCTCGCCCTCGACCAGCACGACCGCGGGCGGCCGCCGCAGCGCGGCCAGCAGCTGCCCCAGCTCGCGCTGCCGGCCCACGAACCGGAACCTCCCGTCCGGGCCCGCCGCTCCGTCCCCGAGGTCCATCACCTGATCACCACACCGCGCACCCTAGAGTGCGTCCCCGAACTACGGCAAACCACCCAAGGCGGTGCCGCTTGGGGGCGGGGGAGCGGGGTGGCGGGGTGGCGGGGGAGCGGGGTGGCGAACGGCATGCCCGCCCCCTTGCGCCCCGCCCGGCGTGCGTCCCGCCTGGGGCGCGTCCCGTCCGGCGCGCGTCCGCTCCGGCGCGCGCCCCGCCCGGCGCGCGCCCCGGGACGGCAGGCGCGAGGATCGGAGCCATGGACCTGCCCGTGATGCCGCCGGTGGCGCCGATGCTCGCCAAGTCCGTGGCCGATATCCCGCCCGGGATGCAGTATGAGGCCAAATGGGACGGCTTCCGCACCGTCGTCTTCCGCGACGGCGACGAGGTCGAGCTCGGCAGTCGCACCGGCAAACCGCTGACCAGGTACTTCCCCGAAGTGGTCGAGGCACTGAAACGCGAACTGCCACCACGCTGCGTCCTGGACGGCGAGGTGGTGATCGCCCGCGACGGACGGCTGCGCTTCGAGGAGCTGCTGGAACGCATCCACCCGGCCGCCAGCCGGGTCGCCATGCTCGCCGAGCGCACCCCCGCCTCCTTCGTCGCCTTCGACCTGCTCGCCCTCGGCGACGACTCGCTGCTCGACGAACCCCTCGCCGTCCGCCGCCCCGCCCTGGAAGCCGCCCTCGCCGACGCCGCCGACCCCGTCTTCACCGCACCCGCCTCCACCGACCGCGACCTCGCCCGGAACTGGTTCGCCGAGTACGAGGGCGCCGGACTCGACGGCGTGGTGGCCAAGCCGCTCGACCAGCCCTACCGGCCGGGGGAACGGACCATGTTCAAGATCAAGCACGAGCGGACCGCCGACTGCGTGGTCGCCGGCTACCGCGAGCACAAGAGCGGCCCGGTGGTCGGCTCACTGCTGCTCGGCATCAACGACGCCGAGGGCCGGCTCCAGCACGTCGGCGTCTGCGCCGCCTTCCCGATGGCCCGCCGCCGCGAACTCGCCGAGGAACTGGCCCCGCTGCGGATGGACGACCCCGCCGACCACCCGTGGGGCGCCTGGGCCGACGAGGCCGCGCACGCCGACGCCCGGCTGCCCGGCGCGGTCAGCCGCTGGACCGGCGGCAAGGACCTCTCGTGGGTGGCGCTGCGCCCCGAGCGGGTGGCCGAGGTCGCCTACGACCACATGGAGGGCACGCGGTTCCGGCACACCGCCCAGTTCCGCCGGTGGCGCCCGGACCGGACCCCGCAGAGCTGCACCTACGCGCAACTGGAGGAGCCCGTCTCCTACGACCTCGCGCGGGTGCTCGGCAGGTGACGCAGCCCGGACGGAAGCGGTGCAAACTCCGGAAGCGGAACGCGTAGGAATCCGACGCATGCGGCGGGGTACGGAGTCGGACCTTCAGGCCGCCGTGCGGACCCGGGTTCATGGGCCGGCGCGCGGACCCCGACTCCCGGGCCGCCGCGCCGACCAGGTTCCCGGGCCGCCGCGCGGACCGGCCCTCAGGCCACTGCGGGCGAGGGCGAACTGCTCCCCGGGGCGGCCGGGAAGCTGTAGACGTTCCCCGGCGAGACGATCTCGGTGGCCGCCTGCGCGAAGAGCGTCGACGGCTCCGAACCCTGCGACGGGATGTCGGAGTTCAGCAGCACCACCAGCGTCGCCTGCGCCGACGGCAGGTAGACCGCCACGCTCTGGTAACCCGGCAGTGAACCGTTGTGCCCGATCCAGCCGTGGTTGACGAACAGCCCCAGCCCGTAGTCGAGTCCGGGCACCCCGGTGGGCGGCGTCTTCAGCCGTTCGGCCTGGGTCAGCGGGTTGAGCAGCGTGCCGGTGGCCAGCACCTTCGCCCACTTCTGCAGGTCGGCCAGGTCCGAGACGGCGGCGCCCGCCGCCCAGGCCCAGGACGGGTTCCAGTCGGTGGCGTCCGCGACCGCGCCGTCGGGCGTCTGGTTGGTGTAACCGCGGGCGTGCGGCTGCGGGAACGACGCGTCGGCCGGGAAGACGGTCCGCCCCAGACCCGCCGGGTCGAACACCTGCTGCTTCAGGAAGCTGCCGAGCGGCTGCCCGCTGATCTTCTCGATCACCAGGCCGAGCAGCACGGTGTTGGTGTTGGAGTACTCGAACTGGATGTTCGGAGCGAAGTTCGCGGGGTGCGCGAACGCGTACCCCAGCAGCTCCTGCGGCGTGAAGGGCCGGTTCGGGTCGTTGAGGAAGGCCTGAACGAACCCCTGGTCCGCGGTGTACGAGAACAGGCCGCTGCGCATGTCGGCGAGCTCGCGCAGGGTGATCGCGTCGCCGCCGGGCACGCCCGCGAGGTACTTGGCGACCGGGTCGTCCAGGCCCGCCCTTCCCTGGTCGACCAGCCGCAGCAACCCGGTCACCGTGAAGGTCTTGGTCTCGCTGCCGATCCGCATGTTCAGCCCGGTCACCATCGGGGTGCCGGCGATCTTGTCCGAGACGCCGAAGGCCTTGAGATAGCTGCCGTCGGGAGTGGTCAGAGCGACCATCACCCCGGGGACGGAGGTCTGGTTCAGCACCCGCTGCATCGCGGCGTCCAGCCGGGCGGTGACGTCCGGGGTCAGCGGCGCCACGGAGCCGCCCGACGCGCCCGCCGGCCCCGACGCGGTGGCCGGCCCCGATCCGCCCGGCGAACCGGATCCGCCCGGCGAACCGCCGACCGAGGACGGACCACTCGCCGAGGGGCTGAGCGCGGCCGGAACGGCGGTCACCGCCCCTGCCGCCGACGGGTCCGACGCCGCCCCGCCCGAGCAGCCGGCCGCGGCCAGCAGACCCGCCAGGGCGAGCGTCGCCGTGGCCGCCCGCGCGGGGGAGCGGCGGCGCAGCGCGGGCAACGTCCGTCGTCGGGTCTTCGTCACGGTCGGGCTCATCGTCGAGGCGCCTCTCTGCGGCGGACGGCCCCGGAGCACCGCTCCACGAGGCCGGGGGGAGCGTTCGCCACCGTATGCGCGCCACAACGGGCCCGCGCGCCGGGCCGCCGCCCCGCTGGCCCGAACGGACGCAGCCCGCCGACGGCCCTTCCGCACCCCGGCGACTCGTGCACCCCGTCGACCCCTGCGCCCCGGCGACCCGTGCGCCCAGCCGCTGTGGACCGCCCGCAGCGCAGTAGGGTGCGAAGGCGAACTGACGTCAACGGGAGCCGACTTGTTACGGTGCGAAGCAATGGGCAAGCGCTACGGCGCAGGCCGGTGGATCCTCCGCGACGTGGACCTGCACGCCGCCGCCGGTGACGTCCTCGCCGTCGTCGGCGGCAACGGCTCCGGCAAGTCCACCCTGCTGCGGATCCTCGCCGGACTCTCCCGGCCCACCACCGGCCGCGTCATCGGCCGCCCCCGCGAGACCGGCTACGTCCCGGACCGCTTCACCGCCAACGACCGCATCACCGCACTCTCCTACCTGACCCACATGGGCCGGATCCGCGGCCTGCCCACCGCCCGCGCCCGCGACCGGGCCGGCCTGCTCATCGACCGGCTCGCCCTGGTCGGCGGACCGGACGCCCCGCTGCGCACCCTCTCCAAGGGCAACGCCCAGAAGGTCGCGCTCGCGCAGGCCCTGCTCGTCCGGCCCGGACTGCTCGTCCTGGACGAACCCTGGTCAGGCCTGGACGCCTCCGCCCACGGAGTGCTGGGCGAACTGATCGACGAGGTGGCCGGCGACGGCGGGGCCGTCGTCTTCACCGACCACCGCGAGGCGGTCGCCGGGGCCCACGCCACCGGTACCTACGCGATCGGCGACGCGCGGGTCACCCGCCGCACCGACGTCGGGGGCACCGACGTCGGGGGCACCGACGGCCGGGGCACCGAGGTCGGGGGCACCGCGGCGGCGGTGGCCACCTTGGCCGCTGTCGCCGAGGCCGCCGTCACCGAGATCGTCCTGACGGCCCCCGGCGTCGGCGCCACCCCGTCCGGACCGGACTGGTACACCCTCCCCGGCGTGCTGGACACCGCCCGCCGCGACGGTTCCCTGGTGCTCCGGGTCGACCGCAGACACTCGGACGCCGTCCTGCTCGCCGCACTCCAGCACCACTGGTCCGTCGACCGCCTGACCCCGACCGCCAGTGCCACCCGGGTCGACGGCGCCACCCGGGCCGACCGCGCCACCCCGACCGAGGGCGCCACCCGGGCCGGCATTCCCGCCCGGGGCGCATGCGGTGTGTCGAGGAAGGTGGCGCGGTGATCTCCCTGGTCCGCTACCAGTTCGCCACCATGCTGCTCTCCCAGCGCTACCTCGCGCCGGTGCTGCTCTTCGTCGGCCTGGTGACCGTGCTCACCAGTAGCGACAACGGACCGCTCACCGCCACCTACGGCGCGGCGGCCGGCGCCATGCTGCTCTGCTCCACCTGGCTCACCATCGCCCAGGCCGGACTGGAGGACCACGCCCACCGCGCCGTCGTCGTCGTCACCGCGGGCGGCTCCCGCCGCGTCCTGCTGGGCACCGTCTGCACCGCCGCCGTCTGGTGCCTGCTGCTGACCGCCATCGGCCTCGGCATCCCCTTCCTGACCGGCACCCACCCGTTGACCGTCGCCGACCTGCTGCTCGGCACCGAGGCACAGCTGACCTGCGCGTTCACCGGAATCGCGGTCGGCCTGGTCTGCTCCCGCCTGGTCTTCCGGCGGCAGGGCCACGCCCTGCTGCTCGCCCTCGTGCTCCTGCTGGTGCTGTTGGTGGCCAAGGGCCTGTCCCCGGTGAACACGCTGCTCTCCCGGCTCGCGACGACTCCCCGCTCGGCCGACCTGCTGGTGTCCACCGGCGGCCTGCTCGTCGCCGCCGCCGGTCTCCTGGCAGCTGGGGCGGCGCTCACCGAGGCGGTCAGCAGCCGGAGGAGCTGAGCCGACGGGTCCGCCGCCGTCCAGCCCTGGTTCCTGTGCCCTGCGCCCTGTGCCCGGTGCCCTGCGTCCTGCCGTCCGCGCTCCGCCTCCCGGTGCCCGGCTCCCGCCTCGTTCCTCCTGCGCGCTGGACCCGCCGGACAGGCCCGGCGGGTGGCTGCCACCGCCCCCGCGCCCCCGCCGACGGCCCCGCAGTCGCCCGGCCGGTCCGCACACCCCGTGCTGCGCCGAACGGGTGGCCACCGGCACGCCGCGATGGCCGCCCGCCGCTGCTCGGGCACGATCGTTTAGCCCAGCTGTGGCGGCCCTTAAGAATTCCTCGATGGACCGCACCCCCTCCCACCAGGCAGATTGCTCCGTGCCCGGTGAGAAGGAGGCGGCAGCCGCCACCCCGCCGGGCCCCGCCGGCCTGCCCACACCAGGCCGCCCCCTCGCGCGTCAGGAGCCGCCGCAGTGAAGGCACTCGTCAAGCAGAAGGCCGAGCCCGGACTCTGGCTGATGGACGTCCCGAAGCCTGCCATCGGCCCCGGCGAGGTGCTGATCAAGGTGCTGCGCACCGGCATCTGCGGCACCGACCTGCACATCCGTAACTGGGACGGCTGGGCGCAGCAGACCATCCGCACCCCGCTCGTCCTCGGTCACGAGTTCGTCGGCGAGGTCGCCGAGATCGGCGCGGCCGTCGCGGACATCTCGGTCGGCGACCTGGTCAGCGGCGAGGGCCACCTGGTCTGCGGCAAGTGCCGCAACTGCCTGGCCGGCCGCCGCCACCTCTGCCGCAACACCATCGGCCTCGGCGTCGGCCGCGACGGCGCCTTCGCCGAGTACGTCGCGCTGCCCGCCTCCAACGTCTGGGTGCACCGCGTCCCCGTCGACCTCGACGTCGCCGCGATCTTCGACCCCTTCGGCAACGCCGTGCACACCGCGCTCTCCTTCCCGCTCGTCGGCGAGGACGTGCTGATCACCGGTGCCGGCCCGATCGGCATCATGGCCGCCGCCGTCGCCAAGCACGCCGGCGCCCGCAACGTGATGATCACCGACGTCTCCCCGTACCGGCTCGACCTGGCCCGCGAGGTCGGCGTCACGCTCGCCCTGAACGTCGCCGAGCACACCATCGAGGAGGGCCAGCAGAAGCTCGGCCTGCGCGAGGGCTTCGACGTCGGCCTGGAGATGTCCGGCCGCCCCGAGGCGCTCCAGTCGATGATCGCCAACATGACGCACGGCGGGAAGATCGCCATGCTCGGGCTGCCCGCCGAGCAGTTCCCCGTCGACTGGGCCTCCGTGGTCACCTCGATGATCACCATCAAGGGCATCTACGGCCGCGAGATGTTCGAGACCTGGTACGCGATGTCCGTCCTGCTGGAGGGCGGCCTCGACCTCAGCCCCGTCATCACCGGCCGCTACGCCGCCTCCGACTTCGAGGCCGCATTCGACGACGCGGCCAGCGGCCGCTGCGGCAAGATCATTCTCGACTGGACCGCCTGAGCCTCCCCGCCGACTAGGAGTCTGCTGTGTTCGACAACGTGCGCGACGACCTCGCCGCCACCCTCGACGAGATCCGCGAGGCCGGCCTCTTCAAGCCCGAGCGGGTGATCGGCACCCCGCAGAGCGCCGCCGTCACCGTCACCGGCGGCGGACGCCCCGGTGAGGTGCTCAACTTCTGCGCCAACAACTACCTCGGCCTGGCCGACCACCCCGAGGTGCTCACCGCCGCCAAGGACGCCCTCGACCGCTGGGGCTACGGCATGGCCTCGGTCCGCTTCATCTGCGGCACCCAGGACGTCCACAAGGAGCTCGAGGACCGCCTCTCCGCGTTCCTCGGCCAGGAGGACACGATCCTCTACTCCTCCTGCTTCGACGCCAACGGCGGCGTCTTCGAGACCCTGCTCGACGAGCGTGACGCGGTCATCTCGGACGCGCTCAACCACGCGAGCATCATCGACGGCATCCGCCTCTGCAAGGCCCGCCGCCACCGCTACGCCAACCGCGACCTGGCCGACCTGGAGAAGCAGCTCCAGGACACCCAGGACGCCCGCCGCCGCCTCATCGTCACCGACGGCGTCTTCTCCATGGACGGCTACGTCGCCCCGCTGCGCGAGATCTGCGACCTCGCCGACCGGTACGACGCCATGGTGATGGTCGACGACTCGCACGCCGTCGGCTTCGTCGGCCCGAACGGGCGCGGCACCCCCGAACTGCACGGCGTGATGGACCGCGTCGACATCATCACCGGCACCCTCGGCAAGGCCCTCGGCGGCGCCTCCGGCGGCTACGTCGCGGCCCGCCGCGAGATCGTCGCCCTGCTGCGCCAGCGCTCGCGGCCGTACCTGTTCTCCAACTCGCTCGCCCCGGTGATCGCGGCGGCCTCGCTGAAGGTGCTCGACCTGGTCGAGCAGTCGACCGAGCTGCGCGAGCGGCTGGCCGCCAACACGGCGCTGTTCCGGTCGAAGATGACCGAGGCCGGCTTCGAGATCCTGCCCGGCGACCACCCGATCGCCCCGGTGATGATCGGCGACGCCGCCAAGGCCGGCCGGCTCGCCGAGCTGCTGCTGGAGCGCGGGGTGTACGTGATCGGGTTCTCGTTCCCGGTCGTCCCGCACGGCCAGGCCCGGATCCGGGTTCAGCTCTCCGCGGCGCACTCCACCGAGGACGTCGAGCGCGCCGTCGCCGCTTTCGTCGACGCCCGCGCGGCCCTGGGGGAGTAGCCCCTCCGGCGCGGCTCGCGGGGGAGTGACCCCGTGGCGCCGCCCCTGGTGCCGGGGTGCAGCCCGGTGCCTGGTGCCGGGTGCCGGGGAGCGGCCGGGGGCCCGGGAAGCGTTGTTCGGCTCCTCGCGCAGCTCCTCGCCCGACCGCCCGTGGCGCGTCCGCTCGGACCGGACGCGCCACGGGCTCCCAAGCCGCCGTGCGGTGGGGGCCGGCCCGGCCGGCCCCCACCGCACGGCACCAACCCCGTCCCGGAGCTCCCGGGCGGCCCGGCCGGCCGACGGCCGGAAGCGTGGCGCCCGGCCGCCGTGCCATCGAAGACCATCTGCCCCACCCTCCCGCCCGGGAGTGGGAAGTCGGCCTGCCCGACTTCCCACTCCCGACCGCGGACCGCCTTCCCGACCGCGGACCCTTCGCGGTAGGTCCTGCGCGTCACCCCTTCCCCGCGCCGCTCGCCTTCCCCGTACCTCCTGCCGCGCCGCGATTCCGGCCGTTGCCGCACGTCGGGCGTTCGTACGGTTTCTGGCAGGCCCGGGGATGCTGCTCGTGGCGATTTTGGCGCGCACGCTCTCTGGCCGTTCATGCCATTCCCGTCCCCTCCGTGCCGCTCGCACTGTCCGTGCCCTCCCTCCCGTCCGTCCCGGCGCTTTGCAAACAGGTGACTTTGCAAAGCGCGAGGAGTGCGCGGCGAATCGTTTCCCCTGGCTGCGGGTCGTCACTCGGCGCCCAGATGCGCCCCTGCTCTCGCCTGCTCTCGCCTCGCTCAGCGCTTTGCAAATAGCTGCACGGCTTTGCAAAGCGCACGGCCCGGCTCGCGCCGGTGCCTCGTCTCCCGACCTTCTCCCTCTCCCTCTTCGGCTCCCCAGGTTCTCCCTCTCCCTCTCCCTCTCCCCGCGCGCGACGTCGTGCGGGATCCAGGGGGAGCGTGGCGACCGCCGCCGACGAGCCGTGAGCGCTGAAGCCGCAGGGCTCACGGAGATAGGAAGTCGGCCGATCCGACTTCCTACTCCGCCGCCCTCGCTCCAGCGCCCCCGCCACCCCGCTCCGGAGCGCCCCGCGGCGCTGGCAGAATTGGCGTGTGATCGACGCACGACGGCTTCGGACCCTGCGGGCCGTGGCGGACCACCGCACCGTGACCGCTGCGGCGGCCGCCCTCTACCTCACCCCCTCAGCCGTCTCCCAGCAGCTGGCCGCACTGGAGCAGGAGACCGGCCACCACCTGCTCGCCCGCGAGGGCCGGGGCGTCCGGCTCACCGCGGCCGGCGAGATCCTGCTCGGCCATGCCGACGCCGTCCTCGCCCAGCTGGAGCGCGCCGAGGCGGACCTCGCCGCCTATTCCGCGGGCGTCTCCGGCGAGGTCACCGTCGCCTCGTTCGCGACCGGCATCTCCCTCGTCCTCGCCCCCGCCATCGGAGCCCTCGCCGTCCGCGCGCCAGGCGTCCACCTCAAGGTGCTGGACGCGGAAGGGGACGCCAGCCTCCCGATGGTCCTGGACGGGCGTGCCGACCTCGCGGTGGCCGTCGAGTACCGGGGCGCCCCGCGTGCCGACGACGCCAGGCTCACCCGGGTGCCGCTGTACGCGGAGCCGTTCGAGGCGGTGCTTCCGCTCGCCCACCCGCTGGCCGCCGCCGAGGGACCGATCGCCGTGGCCGACCTCGCCGACGAGCCGTGGATCGGCCCCTACCCCGGCAACCCCTGCCACGACGTGGTGCTGCTGGCCTGCGAGTACGCCGGGTTCCAGCCGCGCCTGGTGCACTCCTCGGACGACTTCCGCGCCGTCGTCGCGCTCGCCTCGGCCGGCGCCGGGGTCGCGTTGGTGCCGCGCTCCGCGCTGCTGGGCGTGGACCTCGCCCGGGTCGCGGTCCGGCGGGTGGACAGCGCACTCGCCACTCGCAGGGTCTTTGCAGCGGTCCGAGCCGGCGCGGACGGCCACCCGCTGATCCGCCCGGTCCTGGACGCCCTCGCCGAGGCCGCCGCGGCCACCGCCTGAGTTCGGCCACCGCCTGAGTTCGGCCACCGCCTGAGTCCGGGCACTGCCTGAGAGCGGACCCCGGTCGAGCCTCCTGCCGCTCCCTCCCGCCCCGCCGCTCCCTCCCGTCCTGCCGCGTCGAGCGCGGCGCGCCTCTCCGGCCAGCGAGACCAAGCGGCCGGTGGCCGGCGGACGGTGATCCGCCGCCCTCCGGTCCAATCCGCAGGGTGCATGGCTCCGAACGGAACCTGTAGACCGCATGACAGGCCGCTCAGCCGGCCCGAGCCGCCAAGGGGGTCTCGTACCCGCGCCCGCCCGCGTGCCCACACCCGCCCTCGCGTCCACAGAGGCCGCCGCGTCCACCATCAACGCGGCTCCACGCGCCGACAGCGGAGTGACCATACGACCGCGCGCGTGAGACGCGCCGCCTGCCGTGCCGCCCGCTGCGACCCGCCGCCGACACGCCGAGCGGTCGGGTGTACCTGCCCGGCCCACTCCTGATGACATGGCTACTGGCCCGCCGCAGCGGTGGACCGTTGCCACCGTGGCGGCACGCGGCCCGCACCGGCGGATACCCGAGGCGGTCACCGAGCCGCCGAGACGACGCCCACTCGACCACCCACCCACCCACCCACTCACTGACCCGACCAATCAGCCCACCCACCCGACCAGCCCGAGGCACCGCCGATGACCGTCTCCGTCGCCCTGTTCACCCAGGACCTCCGCCTGCACGACAACCCCGTCCTGTACGCCGCCCGTGCCGCCGCCGACCAGGTCGTACCGGTGTTCGTGCTCGACCCCGCCGTCGAGGCCGCGGGCTTCAGCACCCCCAACCGTCAGGCCTTCCTCGCCGACTGCCTCGCCGACCTGGACGCCTCGCTGCGCCGGATCGGCTCCCGGCTGGTCGTACGGCACGGCGACGCCGCCGAGCAGACCGCCCGGCTGGCCGAGGAGACCGGCGCGGTGAGCGTGCACGTCGGCGCCGGGGTCAGCGCTTTCGCCCAGCGGCGTGAGGTCGGCCTGCGGGCGCGGCTCGGCGACCGGTTGCACGTCCATGACGCCGTGCTGACGGTGGTCCCGGCAGGCCGGGTGACGCCGGCCGGAAAGGACCACTACGCCGTCTTCACCCCGTACCACCGGGCCTGGCAGCGTGTGCCCCGTCGGGCCGTGTTGCCCGCCCCCCGGTCGCTGGGCTCCCCGCCGGCGGTGCGCGGCGAGGACCTGCCGACCGCCAGTGCGGCGTCGCCCGCGCTGCCGCCCGGCGGGGAGACGGCCGGCCGGGCACGTTGGCGCAAGTGGGACGTCGACGCCTACGCGGACGTGCACGACGCGCTCGCGGACGACGGCACCTCCCGGCTCTCGCCGTACCTGCACTTCGGGTGCCTGTCGGCCACCGAGCTGGTGGTGCGCGCGCTGGAGCGCGGCGGTGAGGGCGCGGAGGCCTTCGTCCGGCAGCTCGCCTGGCGGGACTTCCACCACCAGGTGCTCGCCGCCCGGCCCGACGCCGCGCACCGGGACTACCGCACCCGGCACGACCACTGGCAGCACGACGAGCGTGAGGCCGAGGCCTGGCGGCAGGGGCGCACCGGCTACCCGATCGTCGACGCCGGCATGCGGCAGCTCGCGCACGAGGGCTGGATGCACAACCGGGCGCGGCTCCTGACGGCCTGTTTCCTCGCCAAGTCGCTCCACCTGGACTGGCGGATCGGCGCGCGGCACTTCCTGAGCCTGCTGGTGGACGGTGACGTGGCGAACAACCAGCTCAACTGGCAGTGGGTGGCCGGTACCGGGACGGACACCCGCCCGAACCGGGTCCTCAACCCGCTGCTCCAGGCCGACCGTTACGACCCGGACGGCGCGTACGTACGACGTTGGGTACCCGAGCTCCGCCACGTGCAGGGCCGGGCCGTGCACCGGCCCTGGCTGCTCGCCGACCGCCCCGACTACCCGGACCCGATCATCGCGCCGGACACGCTCGCCGACCGCCTGCGGCACGCACGCGGCCTGGACTGACCCCAGCCAGCCAGCCAGCCAGTCAGCCAGCTGGCCCGGCCCGGACCCGCCCGGGCCGGTCGCCGCCACGTGAACGGCGGCCGGCCCGTCTGCGCGGCTACGGAGCGGGGGTGGCGGCCTCGACGGCGGGACCGGTGAGGAGGGCACCGGTCTCGGAGTACGGCCAGCCGTTCGGCACGCAGCCGTGCAGCCCCTTGATCTGCTGCATCATCACGGGCGCCGGCAGGCCCGGACCGGGGCAGTCGACGTGCCCGAGGCCGAGGACGTGGCCGACCTCGTGGTTGACGGCGAGCGCGTGGTACAGCTCGGGCCGGCCGCTGTAGAACTCCGTGAGCTCGTTCCAGCGCTTGAGGTTGATGACCACCTGGTGGCCTACGCCGCAGTTCACCCAGCCGCCCGTGTCCAGCCCGTACTGGCCGCATATCCGGTCGGTGGTCTCCGGGGTGGCCAGGTAGACGGTGAAGTCCACCGGGTCGGCGGGCATGCGCTGGAAGGACCGGGTGCCGTCCGCGGCCCAGCCGAGCCGGACGTTGCCGAGGACCGCGTCGACCTCGGCGGCGAACTGGTCGGGAGTCTCCTTGATCCCCTTCTCGGCGCGCACCTTGTAGCGGTAGAGCTTCTCGCCGGTGCCGAAGCGGGGGGAGCCACCGCCGGCCGTGGTGAACTCCATCGGCTTCTGCCGGCCGGTCGCGGCCGGGGTCCACGGGTGCCACCAGAGCAGGCCGGCGACCAGGGCGGCGGTCACCACCCCGGCGAGCGCGCCCGTCCAGACCCTCCGCCGGGATCCGCCGAAGCCCTTCATCGGCCGCTCCCCACAGCAGGCCGGGCCTCCGACCGGCGGGTTCTCCGGCGGGCGGTGGGCAACGGCACCGGGGGCCTCCGGTGGACGGTGGCTTCCGGGCGGCGAAGAGCTGGGGCCTGGGTGGACATGGTGGCGGGACGACTCCTGTACGGGGACCGGACGTGTGGACGGTTCTCCAGGAGAGGACGGGCCGGAGTGCACGACCGGTTCAGCCTCCTACCGGCCTCCCACGGTCTCTCCACCAGCCTTCCACCGACCTTCCATCAGCTTTCCATCGGCCTTCCACCGGCCCTCTGCCGTCCCCGGGGCCGTCCTCAGGGCCGCCCCTCGCGCCCGAACCGCGCCCGCCTCGCGCCCGCCCCGCGCCCGCTCCCCGTCGTCCTTCTGCCGGCGCGGCCCGCCATCGCCCCCGCGCCCGGGCGGGCCGTGCGCGGTGTGCGGCCGGGGTCGCTGCGGGGCCGGTCGCCCGGTGCGCGTGACGCATAGGGTTGGGCGGGCTGATGATCGTCCGTACGACAGGAGATGCCATGAGTGAGACCGACGTTCGCGATGCCGCGCTCCCGGTGGGTGTGATCGGCCTGGGCGACATCGCGCAGAAGGCGTACCTGCCGGTCCTCACCGCGCTGCCGGGCCTGGACCTGCGGCTGATGACCCGGGACCGGGCCAAGCTCGACCGCCTCGGCGACACGCACCGGATCGCCCCCGCGGACCGGTTCACCGACCTCGGCGCTCTGATCGACAGCGGCATCCGGGCCGCGTTCGTCCACGCCGCCACCGACCAGCACGTCCCCATCGTGGAACAGCTGCTGACCGCCGGCGTCGACGTCTACGTGGACAAGCCGCTCGACTACACCGTGGACGGCGCCCGCCGCCTGGTCGACCTGGCCGAGAAGACCGGCCGCTCCCTGAGCGTCGGTTTCAACCGCCGCCACGCCCCCGCCTACGTCCAGGCGAAGGAGCGCCCGCGGGACCTGATCATCCTGAAGAAGAACCGCGAGGGCCTCCCGGAGGCGGCCCGCACCCTCGTCTTCGACGACTTCATCCACGTCGTGGACACCCTGCGCTTCCTCGTCCCCGGCGAGATCGACCACGTCGACGTCCGCTCCCGCACCCGTGACGGCCTGGTCGAGCACGTCGTCCTCACCCTGGCCGGGGAGGGTTTCACGGCGCTGGGCGTCATGAACCGGGTCTCGGGTTCCACCGAGGAGATCCTCGAAGTCTCCGGGGCGGACTCCAAGCGGGAGGTCCACAACCTCGCCGAGGTGATCGACCACCGGGGCCAGCCCACCGTCCGCCGCCGCGGCGACTGGGTCCCCGTCGCCCGGCAGCGGGGCATCGAGCAGATCGTCCTCGCCTTCCTGGACGCCGTCCGCGCCGGCCGGACCCTCGACGCCCGCGACGCGCTGCGGACCCACGAGCTGTGCGAGCTGATCGTCGAACGCATCGAGTCGGCCTGACACAGGGCGCAGCATCGGCCCGGGCCCGCCGCGTGGCCCGCCGCGTGGCACGGCGGTGGGCCGGGATCGGTGGGTCCGGGAGCGGTGATCCGCGATCGCCTCTGGAATCGGGCCCGCGGAGCGGTACTGTGGACAGTCACGGTTGCCGGATGCGAAACGGACGGGCGATGCACGTACGCCAACTGCGGGACGGACGGGTGGTCTTCGGGCGCCCGTCGCTGTCGCGCGCGGCGTTCCGCCCCTCGTCCGGTGCCCTCCGTGCGGCCGTCGGTGCCGGGGCCGGTGGTTCCCGTCTGGTGCGTCGCCGTTGGATCGACGGGGTTGGTTCTCCGACCGGCCTCTGTCGCCCGTAACGGCCCGCACCTACTCCGTCACGCGTTCCCGCCGGGCCTGGCGATCCCGCCTCCGGGGCCCTCGTGCCCCCGGGTGTGCCCGGCGGCCCGCCCCGTCGTGGCCGGTTCCGGCCGAGGTCGGCGGCGTCGCGGCCCATGGCACCGAGAAGATCGAGATCGAGGAACGGTTTCGCATGCCCCAACAGCCCGTGCTCACTGCGGACAGTGCCGCCGACAGCGCCACTGACAGCGCCACTGGCAGTGCCACCGACGGCGCCGAAGACGGCACTCCCGACAGCGCCAGTACCAGTGCCGAGGACGGCTCCGCGCCCCCGCACCCCCTGGATAATCCGGTCCGTGCCGCGCTGCTCGGCCCGCACGCCCACTTCGCCGAGCGGCGCGGAGACGTCCTGCGCTACCCGGCCGACGTCTCGCCGTTCGTGGCCCTCCCGGACCGGCCCGACCGGGAGGCCTGGCGGAACGTGGCGGCGCTCTGCGGGCCGGGCACCGTCCTCGGTGCCACCGGCTCCCTGAGTGCGCTGCCGGCCGACTGGGAGGTCCTCATGCAGGCGCCGGGCGTCCAGCTGGTGGACGACGGTGTCCAGGCCGCGCCCGACGAGGAGGCCGTCCGGCTGGGCCCCGCCGACGTGCCCGAGATGCTGGCCCTGGTGGAACACGCCCGGCCGGGCCCGTTCCTGCCCCGCACCGTCGAACTCGGTGGCTACCTGGGCATCCGGCGTGGCGGCGTGCTGGTCGCGATGGCCGGGGAACGCCTGCGTCCGCCGGGTTGGACCGAGATCAGCGCAGTCTGCACGGCCGAGTCCCACCGTGGTCAGGGGCTCGGATCGCGGCTCGTCCTGGCGGTCGCGGCCGGGATCCGTGAGCGCGGCGACACGCCGTTCCTGCACACCTCCGCCGGCAACGCCACGGCGATCCGGCTCTACGAGTCGCTGGGGTTCCGGCTGCGCCGGAAGGTCACCTTCCTGGGCCTGCGCGTCCCCGGCGGTGGGCGCGGCGCCTGACCGCGGCCCGTCGGCCTAACAGTCGGCCGGCCGGAGGCCCACCGGCCGGCCGACGGCTCCGCTCCCGCCTGCCCGTACCGGCTCCGCTCCCGTTCGCGCCGGCTGCTCCGCGTCCGCCCGTGCGGACCCGCGTCCGGTGGTGCGGCACCGGAGCACCGCAATCGCACCGTTCGATCCCGTCCGAGGAGTTCGATGTGAGTCAGAACGTGCAGTACGCCGGCCCGGCCGACACCACCGTCCACGGGGAGTACCGGATCACCCGGGCTCCCGGCGACGAGCGTCCGCTCTACCGCTTCACCGGGCGGATCACCGCCGACGGAAGCAGTGGCTTCCGGGCCGAGCCCGGTCGCTACCACGTCTACGCGGGCTGGTTCTGCCCCTGGGCGCAGCGGGTCACCCTCCAGGTGGCGCTGAACGGGCTGGAGGACGTCGTCTCGGTCTCGTACGTCGACGGCAGGCGCGACGCCCGGGGCTGGGCCTTCCGGGAGACCCACGGGCCGGACCCGGTCAACGGCTTCGCCCTGCTCCGCGAGGCGTACGAGCGGACCGAGCCGGGTTTCGACGGGCACGTCTCGGTGCCGACACTCTGGGACCGTCGGAGCGGCCGGGTCGTGAGCAACGACTTCACCACCCTGGGCATCGACCTGGCGACGCAGTTCGGCCGGTGGGGCAACGGCGCCGACACCTACCCGGAGGACCTGCGGGCCGAGATCGACGCGCTCGACGCCCGGCTGGGCCCGGCCGTCAACCACGGTGCGGGCGCCGCGGCGGGCACCGGTGAGGCCGCGCTCGCGGCCCGTGCCACGCTGCTGGAGACCTTCGCGGAGCTCGACGGACGGCTGGCGACCCGCCGCTACCTGCTGGGCGACCGGCTGACCGAGGCGGACGTGCGGCTGTGGGTGACGCTGGTCCGCTACGACGCCAGGACCAACCACGACCGCGCCGTCAACCCCGGTCTCGCCGTCTACCCCCACCTGTGGGCCTACGCCCGTGACCTGTACCGGCAGAAGGCCTTCAAGAGCACCACGGACTTCTCCACCTTCACCGCGCCGGGCGCCGATGTGCCCGACTGGCACGCCCCGGTGGAGCGGCCGACGGTCCGCTGAGGCCGCGGCGCGGCGCGGCGCCGCCCGCGCGGTGGCCCCGTCCTCCCGGTCCGCCCGCGGCGGGGCCTTCGTCCGCCTGCCGTTTGGGGCCTGGCCCGGCTGCGGCTTGGAGTTCCCGTCCGCCCGCGGCGAGGCCTCGTCCGCCTGCCGCGTGGGGTTCCCGTCCGGCAGGCGGACGAGGCCTGTCGCGGTCCGCGTCGGGGGTCGTCCGCCTCCGAGTCGGGCCGGCGAATGCTGCACGGTAGCGTTACGTGGATGTGGCATGTACGCTGCGTGTCGCTGGTTGAACACCATGCGGGCCTGGATGCCACTCCGTGGGGGGAGTCACGTCCAGGCCCGGTCGCCGGCCGGGGCCCGGTTGCGCTCGTGGGGGAGCTGCAGCCGGGCCCGCTGGCGGGCTACCGTCGTTATGCCCGGCCAGAAGCTGTTTCAGTCATGCCAACTGCCGGACAATGCTGCGGCGGTGATCGGCCGTCAGTCGGAGGTGGGTCCGGCCATGTTCTGGGTGAGCCACTCCAGGGTGTTCGGGATCATCTTCTTGAAGTCCGAGGTGAGGTGCTGACCGCCGGGCTGCTCGTAGTAGTCGATCTTGAGCGGCGGGGCGGCCTTGGCGACCCAGTCCTTGACCAGCTTGACCTCCGGCGGGGTGCCGCCGGCCGCGGTGGCGAGCATCCGCACGTCGGCCTTGCCCTGCGAGACCATGGCGTTCGGGCTGTTGGCCTGGCGTTCGGTCTCGTGGCCCTTCCAGAGCGGTGAGTCGGGGGCCCAGTAGCCGTCGACCGGTACGGCGACCTTGAACGTCTCGGGGTGCTGGAGGGCGAGCTTGGCGCTGCAGAAGGCGCCGGTGGACGCGCCCATCACGCCCCAGCCGTCCCGGCTCTTCAGGGTCCGGAAGTTGGCCCGGACGAAGGCGGGAATATCCTCCGCCATCCAGGTGCCCATCTTGGGCTGGCCGGGGATGTCACTGCACTCCAGCGCCTTGTGCTCGTCGGGGTCCAGGTTCTGCACAGGCATGATCATGATGAACGGATGGGCCTTGCCGGCCTTCGTCATCTCCACGTCGGCCGCCTGGATGGGCAACTGGTTGTCCGTGTAGGTGTTGTAGCCCGCGCTCTGGCCGCCCGAGTAGAGGATGATCACCGGGAATCCGGTCTTCGCGTACTTGGGGTCGTTGTACTCGGGCGGCAGCCAGACCCAGACCTTTCCCGAGACGCCGGACTTCGCGCCGGTCAGGGTGGTCACGGTGATCGGCCCGGCGGTGGTGTCCCTGGCCTTGGTGAACGTCGTGGCCGGACCGGTGGGCATGGCGACCTTGCCGCCGGCCGGGGCCGCGGGCGCGCCGGGAGTGCCGGACGCCGCGCCGGCGGCGGCCGGGCTGTTGGTGGTTTCGGCACCCTTTGCCACGTCGCCTCTGCCGTCGTCGCCGCCGCTACAGGCGGCCAGCGAGGTGGCCAGGACGAGCGCGGCGGCGCCCGTCAGGAGAGCGCGAGGGCGAGGGGACGGCGGTTGCACGGTGAGAACTCTCCGACCAGTGTGTCGTCCGGCCCGCGGAGCCGGACGGCGGCCCCCGGGCGGGACCGGCACGTGACCGGGGGTGTCCGGACCTGCGTACCCCCGGGGCGCGCGCCGGCCCGGCTGGGTCGGCGCAACATTGTGTGATCTTAGGACGTGATCACGGGCCGACCGGTTGCACTCCCGGCCTCGGGGCCGTCGATCGCCTCGCAACGGCGTTCGGCGGTGCGCGCGGCGGGTGCGGGTGCGTGTCCGTCCGGGCGCACTACTGCCCTGCCCGCGTCCGGGCCGCGCCGTGCACGGCCGTGCAGGATGGGGCAGGGCGGCCCGGCGCAGGCCGGCGAGGAGCGGGGGCCGGTGCCCGGTGTCGCGGTGCTACCCGCTGTTCTCGCCGTCGTCCTCGTCCGGGGCGACCGCCGCCAGGCTCCCGTAGAGGTCGTCATCGCCACCGTAGGCCGCTCCGGGCTCCGGTCTGTCGGCGGCTCTCGTCGACCGGCCCGCGAACAGGTCGTCGGGCGCGCCTTCCCTCATCTCGGACAGGGGGCCTGCGGGCCTCTCCCGTTCCTTGTCACCGGTCATCGGATGCTCCAACCCGCTGCTGATCCGGATGCGGACGATCCTACTCCGGGGGCCTCGGCTGTCTCCAGGGCCGTTTCGAGGGCCGTTCCGGGTGCCACCTCCTCCGCGGCCGGCCCGCGGGGCGGGCGCCGGGTGCCCGGCGAACGCCTCCCGGGGCGGGGCTCCGGGCGCCGGTGCGCGCCGGCCCGCGTCCGGAGCTGCCCGCGCCCGGAGCTGCCCGCGCCCGGTCGTGGATTCCCGGGCCGCAGCCTCAGTCCTCGGCCAGGGTGCGGCCGAGGAGGGGGAGCAGACGGTCCCAGTGAAGCCGCAGTGCGGAGGGGTTGAAGGCGTCCGTGTCGGACATGGTGAAGCCGTGGACGGTGCCGGGGTAGATCTCGGAGGTGTAGCCGACACCTGCGACATCCAGGGCCCGGTTGAGCTCGCCGAGGGCCTCGGGCGTGAGGTCCGTCTCGGCGTGGCCGAAGTGGGCCTCGGCGGTGAGGCGGTGCAGGCTGTCGGGCCCGTCGGCGCCCACGGGGCCGTGGAACGCGGCGACGGCCGCCACCCGACCGGGGTTGGCCACGGCGGTGCGCATCGCCAGGAGGCCGCCGATGCAGTAGCCGGTCACCGCGACCGGTCCGGGGCCGACCTCGGGCTGGGCGGCGAGGAACCCGAGGTAGGCGTCGGCGTCGCTCAGGGTGCGTTCGGCGGTGTGCGCCTTGATCAGGGGCATCAGCCGGGTGACGGCCGAGGACCGGGCCTCCTCTCCGATGTGCGCGGGAAGCTCGATCAGCGGTGCCGGGCCGTGCCGGTAGAAGAAGTTGGGGACGAGTACGTAGTACCCGTGTCCGGCCAGTTCGCGGGCCATCTCCCGCAGGGCGGGCCGGAGGCCGAAGGCGTCCGCGTACATCAGCACCCCCGGGTGCCGGCCGCCGTGGTCGGGGAAGGCGGCGAAGGCGTCGGCCTGGCCGTCCGTGGTGGGAATCTGCAACGTCTTGGTGGGAATAGCGGTTCTTCCTTCCTCGGAGACTGCCAAAAACGTTTGTCGCACTAACGTTTTCAGCATGCGTGAACGTACATCGTTAGTCCGACTAACGCAATGACTAGGATGGGCGCCATGAGCAGAGCCGAAGCCGTGGAGATGCCCGACGACGGCGCGCGCAGTACGCCGGACAGGCTGCGTCGACGGGTGAGCCGGCTGTTGTCGCAGCTGACCGTGCGGTCGGACCGGCTGATCAACGAAGGGCTGGCCCGGGTCGACGTCCGCAAGTGGCACTACGCCGTGCTGGCCTCGCTGCAGGAGTACGGGCCGGGCAGCCAGGCGGAGCTGAGCCGGCGCACCGGCATCTACCGCAGCGACCTGGTCGGAGTGCTCAACGAACTGGCCGATCGTGGCCTCGTCGAGCGGGTGCCGGATCCCGATGACCGGCGACGCAACATCATCACGATCTCCGCCCTGGGCCGCCGCCGCCTGCCCGGCCTCGACAAGGTCCTGGACGACCTCCACGATGAACTGCTCGCGCCGCTGAGCCCGGCCGAATGTGACCAGCTCGTGCAGCTGCTCACCCGCTTGCTGGACCACCACACCCGGGCCTCCTGACGCCGCGCAGCGGCAGCCGAGGTCCAGGGAGCCCGGAGCGCCGTCGCCGCCCTCCGGCGGGGGCGAGGCGGGGAGCAGCCCGGCGCGGCACTCGTCCAGGACGGATAACGGAACGGGGAACGGGGGGAACGGGCCGGGGGGCGGGGCAGGGCCGGGGCGGCGGCGGGCGGTGGGGCTCACTGAAGAAACTCGCACGATCGCCGTCAGGCCCCCTGGGCTCGTCGACGACGTCCTCGGTGCTGCCGCCGCGGAAGGCTCCGTGATGGCGGCGCGGCCTCACGCCTGGGGCGGCGTCCGACTCTCCTGGCGCTGCCGCCGGCGGTAGTTGCGCATGGACACCTGGGAGCCGCAGCCGGGACTGCAGTACAGCCCTCCCCCGTTGCGGGTGCGGTCGAAGAAGCCGAAATGGCACGGGGGGTTCCGGCACGCCTTGATGCGCCCCCAGTCGCTGCTCTGGGCGAAGGTCGTCACCGCAGCCAGTACGGTTCCGAACACGCGCTCCACCCCCGCCTGCTGCGACGCCAGCTCGACGCCACCGGCCGTGACCACCGTCGCCAGAGGGTAGAGCGACCCCGCGCGCCGCAGGTGCCGCTCGGCACGCTGCAGCGGCTCGCCCAGGCTCTCCTCGTCGCCCGAGTGCGCGAGCAGCACGGTCACCAGGGCATCGCGCAGCTCGCGCGCGGCCGCGGCATCAGCGTCGGTCGCCACGGTTTCGCCGCCGAACTCGTCGTACTCCGCCAGCCACGCCGCGAACGAGTGCCCATCCCCGAACGCCTCCCGCCGACCGGACCCGTCCGCGCGCGTGTTCACGAACGCGAGCACGGTCTCCACCGCCGGTGTGACGGCGCGCGGGCTGAGTTTGGGAGATCCGGCTGTCGCACTGCTCATGCCCTCACCCTACATCAGCAGGAAGAGGCACTAATCCGTCTAACGGGCAACCTGGGGCGCCATCTGGCTTGACTCGTTGCGCTCTAACTCATTACGTTCGCAACATGAACGGAACATCCACTCAGCAGACCCACCCCCGCACATGGCTGATCACCGGCGCGACGTCCGGCATCGGCCGCGAACTGACGCTCCAGGCGCTGGAGAGTGGCGACGTCGTCGCGGCGCTCGCCCGCGACACCGCTTCCCTGGGCGAACTGACCGAAGTGCACGGCGAGCGCCTGCTCCTCATCCAGGCGGACGTGCGTGACGAGCAGGCCGTCCGGGAAGCGGTGGAGCGCACGCTCGCACGGTTCGGCCGTATCGACGTGGTGGCCAACAACGCCGGCTACGGACTGTTCGGAGCCGTCGAGGAGGCCTCCGACGCGCAGGTCCGCGCCGTGTTCGACACCAACGTCTTCGGGGTGCTCAACGTGCTCCGCGCGACGTTGCCGGTGCTCCGCGCCCAGCGATCCGGGCACATCCTCCAGGGCTCGTCCGTCTACGGGCAGTCCGCCCACCCGGGCGTGGGGCTGCTGGCCGCGACCAAGCACGCGGTCGAGGGGCTGTCGGACGCGCTGGCGGCCGAGGTCGCACCGCTCGGCATCAAGGTCACGATCATCCAGCCCGGGCTGACCGCGACCCCCTTCCTGGCCAACCTCGATGTCGCGGACGGCCTGGCCGACTACGACCGGACCGTCCGCGAGGTTCAGAAAGGCATCGGAGAGTTGCCGGCATCCGCGTTCTCCTCCGCGGCGCGGATCGCCGCAGGCATCCGGACCGCGGTCGACAGCCCCAATCCTCCGCTGCGCCTGGCGCTCGGCACCTCCGGAGCCGCGGGCATGCGCGCCGCATTGGAGGCACGCATCGCAGACCTGGACGGCTGCAAGCGGGTGACCGACGCCGTCGACAGCTAATCGCAAGTCCCGCCGGGGGCCGCGGCGCTGATGGCCGCGGTGCCCTCGGCGGCGTGGTCCGCGTGGGCCCGGCAGGCCGGGAAGTGATCTTGTTTCGGGCGGGAACCGACCCCTCGGAGGTTCCGCGTCACCGCAGGCCGACGAATCGTGTCGGTTTCGCAGATCCTCATCGGCGTGACGGCGGGCCCGGCGTCAGGCGCCAGGCCCGCCGTCACGTTCAGCACTGAGGCCGCTTGCCGTGATTGGCCCGGTGGTTCCGGCGGCTCTTCTTCTTCCGGCGTCGCTTCGACGACATGGGCTGCTCCTCTACGGGTTGCCCCCGGTCCAACGTCTCACATCGCTGCCGGGCCGTCTCGTCGGCGACGAGCGGGGGCGGGCGCCCGCAGCCCCGGCCCCCGTTTTCGCCCCCGCCCCCGGCTCATGCGCCCGTCGTCGCGGCGGACGTCCGCCCGCGCCACCACGCGACCGTCGCCCCGAACTGCTCCCCGAGCGGGGTGGCGCGCACGGTGAAGGCGGACTCGTAGGCGGACGAGTCCATCACGAACGGCCGGTCGAACTGGTAACGGACCTCCCGCAGCTCGCGGAGCAGGGGAGAGAACAGCGAGGCGAGGCCCAGGACGGCCGGCGACAGCCGCCGTACCGCGACCGGTCCCGTCTTCGCCTCCGTGGCCAGCCCGTCGACCATCTCCCGGCACGACAGCGGGGGGACCGTGGGCACGTGCCAGGCCCGCCCCCAGGCCCGTTCCTCACCTGCGACCTCGACCAACGCCCGGGCCACGTCCGGAAGGTACGTCCAGCTGTGCGGCGTGTCCGGGTCGCCGAGGACCGTGACGGACTTGCCGTTCAGCAGGCGCGGCACGACCCGTGAGGAGAGGTGACCGCCGTCGGTCACGCCGGGGCCGAAGAAGTCCGAGGCGCGGACCTCGACCGCCCTGATGCGGCCCTCCTCGTGCAGCGTCCGAGCCTGCTCCCAGACCGCGGCCCGGACCCGCCCCTTCGGGCCGGCCGCCGCGAGCGGCAGGTCCTCGGTGATGGGCCCGTCCACCGGGCCGTAGCCGTAGAGGTTGCCCAGACCGACCAGGACGGCCCCGCTCGCCTCCGCCGCCGCGCAGACCGCGGAGGCCAGCGCCGGCCACTCGGCCGTCCAGCGGTGGAGGGGCGGCGCACCGCAGCTGTAGATCGCGGCGGCGCCGACCGCGGCCTCGATCAGCCGGCCGGCGTCCGCCGCGTCCAGTGCCACGTGCTCGATGCCGGGCTCCGGCGCCCGTCCCGACCTGGTGACAACACGTACCGAATGCCCCTGCTCGGCCAGCAGCCGAGCGGTGGCCGCCCCCGCGGGCCCGTATCCCACAACCACATGAAGACTCACCGTCACAGCCTAGTCGGGGCCCTGGAGGCCGGTGACACGGGCATGGTGACGGGCTGTCGGTCCGGTGGCCGCCTCCTCGGCGGCCCCGCGGTCGGCCGTGACGCCGGCCCCGCCGTCACGGCCGACCGCGGGGCCGGTCCAGGGCGCGGACCGCGGCGAGGACGTCCAGGCCGAGGCCCGGGTCGGCGTCCTCCGGGAGGCTGACGGAGATGCGGGTGACCAGGCCGGCGTACCGGCGGTGGATCTCGCGGGCGACCTCGTCCACCGGGCCGGTGACCGCGAAGGCGTCCAGCACCTCGTCGTCGACCAGCGCGGCCATCTCCTGCCACCGGCCCCGTACCGACAGGTGGTGCAGCTGCTCCTGGAGGTCCTCCCAGCCGTGCCGGGCCAGCACGGGGCGGTAGGCGGGCGTGGAGGCGTAGAAGGCCAGCCGCTCGCGCACGGCGGCCAGGTTGGCGTTCAGCTCCTCCTCCGTCCGGCCGGTGGCGGTGAGCACGTTGGCGGTGATCTCGAAGGGGCGGTCGGTCCAGGCGGCGCCCTGCGCCTCGGCGTCGGCCCGGGCCTCGGTCAGGCCGGGCAGCACCTGTTCGGTGAGGTAGGCGACCGAGGTGAACGGGTGGCTGAGGAACCCGTCGGCCACCGCCCCGGCGGTGCGGGTCATGAGCGGGCCGACGCCTGCCAGCAGGATGCGGGGCGGGCCGGAGGGGACCGGGTCGGGGGAGAACACCGGGGTCATCACGGTGTGCGTGTAGAAGTCACCGCGGAAGCGCAGCCGTTCACCGGTCTGCCAGCTGTGCCAGATCGCCCGCACCGCGTGGACGTACTCGCGCATCCGGGCGGCCGGGCGGTCCCAGGGCATCCCGAAGCGCTTCTCGACGTGCGGCTTGACCTGCGAGCCGAGGCCGATGACGGCGCGCCCTCCGGAGGCCGCGTGCAGGCCCCAGGCCTGGTAGGCCAGCGTCATCGGGGTGCGGGCGAAGGCGACCGCGATGCCGGTGGCCAGCTCGATCGTGCTGGTCCGGTCGGCGGCGCGGGCCAGCTGGAGGAACGGGTCGTAGGCGGTCTCGGCGACCACCAGCCGGTCCATGCCCCGGAGTTCGGCCCGCTCGGCGGCGTCGAGGATCCCCGCGGGGTGCCCGGACGCCTGGGCGTCGATCCCGAGGGCGGCGCGCGGGCGGTCCGGCAGGCGCCCGGGCACCTGTCCGGGCGGGTGCTCCGTCGGGCGGGTCGGCGCGTGGTCCGGTGACTGGTTCGGCGGGCGGTTCACGGCGGGTACTCCTGGCGGGGGCGGGCGGTGCCTGCGTAGCCTCCCACGTCCCGCCCGGTGCGGGCACCGGGCGGGACGTGGGAGGCGCGGACGGGACGGCCGGCGTGTGCGCCGTCACCCGAAAGGGTTGAGTCGGCGGCCGGGACGCCCGGCGGGGGCGGAAGTGGTGTCCGAACGGTGCGGATCCCGGTGGAGGATGGCGGCAGCGCAGGTGAAGCCGCGACCGAGGCGAGTGCGAGGGCGGGCCCATGGAGAAGCCGCAGGACCACTGGGAACTCCGGCTGTTCGACGGGTTCGAGCTGCGGTCCGGGGCCGAGCGGCTGGTGCTGCCGCTGAACAGCCAACGCCTCATCGCGCTGCTGGCACTGCGCGTGACCACCACCCGGGGGCAGGCCGGCGGGATCCTCTGGCCGGAGGCGCCCGAGCGGCAGGCGGGCGGGCGGCTGCGGACCACCCTCTGGCGGGTCCGGAGCACCGGGCCGGCGATCGTGGAGCGTCGCGGCGGCCAGCTGTCGCTCGCCGCCGGGGTGGACGTCGACGTCCGCACCTGGCTGCGCAGTGCCCGGCAGGCGCTCGACGGGCAGGGTCCGGCCGGCCCCCTGGACGCCCGGACGGTGCCGCTGGTGGGCGACCTGCTGCCGGGGTGGTACGAGGACTGGGTGCTGGTGGAGCGCGAACGGCTGCGCCAGCTCCAGCTGCACGCCCTGGAGGAGGTGTCCGCGCAGCTGCTCGGGCAGGGGCGGCACGCCGCGGCGCTGGAGGCGGCGCTGAGCGTCCTGCACCTCGATCCGATCAGGGAGAGCGCGCACCGGGCGGTGATCGCCGTCCACCTGGCGGAGGGCAACCTCGGGGAGGCCCGGCGGCAGTCCGAGGCGTGCCGGGCGATCCTGCTGCGCGAGCTCGGGGTGGGGCCGTCGCCGCTGCTGCGGGCCCTGCTGGACGGCGCGGAGGACGCGGGGCACCGGCAGGCGGGAGCGGCGCCGCTGGCGGGCGCGTTGTCCCAGGCGGGTGCGGTGACCCCGCCGGGTGCGGTGACCCCGCCGGGTGCGGTGACCCCGTCGGGCGCGGGCGGGACCGGCGTGCCGGGTGGCGTGCCCGTGGCGCGTTCGCCGGAGCGGCCGCGGGCGGACCGCTGAGCGGGTGCCGCAGGCCCGCAGCCGGCGACCCTCCGGCCTCGTCCGGCACCGTCCGGCCACCGTCCGGTCTCGTTCCGGGCTGCCGCAGGCAGATCGTCGGCGTCCCCGGGCTGCTGGTGTCCTCGGCTCTCCGGCGTTCTCGGCGTCCGACGTCCTCGGCTCTCCGGCGTCCTCCGCCGGTGGGAATCGACTGATCGAGTGGTTTGAGCGGGGCGGCACCCATGTCGCGGTCAGTGGTGACGGCGCGGTGACACCCCGGTGACGTGAAGTCTGTGACCGTACGACCCTCTGCTGCGAGAGGGGGCGGTCATGACTGCCGAGCTGAAGTATCCCGGGGTGTACGTCGAGGAGATCCCGAGCGGAGTGCGCACCATCACCGGCGTCGCCACGTCGGTGACCGCGTTCGTCGGGCGGGCTTCGCGCGGGCCGGTGCACGAGCCCGTCGTCGTCTTCGGCTTCGAGGAGTTCGCCCGGCGGTTCGGCGGGCTCTGGCGCGACAGCACCCTCGGCTACGCCGTGCAGGACTTCTTCGCCAACGGCGGCGGTCAGGCGGTCGTCGTCCGGCTGGCCGACAGCACGACGACGCCCGCGCGGTTCGGGGTCGGCGGGCTGCCCCTGGTCGCGGTCGACCCCGGCACCTGGGGCGTCTCCCTCCGGGCGGTGGTCGACAAGAACGCCACCGACCAGCAGGTCGCCGACGAGCTGAAGGTGCCCAAGGACTCGCTGTTCAACCTGACCGTCCGGGAGTCGGCCCCGGGTGGGCGCACCGAGACCTTCCACAACCTCTCCACCGGGCAGAACGCCCGCAACGTCGTCAGTGTGCTGGCGGCGCAGTCCGCACTGGTCAGGGTCGACGGGAACCTGCCCGGCGGCACACCGTCCGCGGACCAGGACCGGCTGGGCAAGGCCGAGGCGGACGTCGGCAGGGCGCGGGCCGGCTACCAGCAGGGGACGGTCACCAAGGACGTGCTGGACGCCGCGGAACAGGCCCTGCGCAAGGCCGTCGACGACGCGCTCGCCGCCGTGAGCGACGGAGCGGCGCTGACCGCGGCGGACTTCCTGCCGCAGCACGGCGAGGCCGACCACACCGGCCTGTACGCCCTCGACCACGCGGACCTCTTCAACCTGCTCTGCATCCCGCCGCACAAGCGGGAGAACGGCGACATCGAGCCGGGGCTGCTCTCGGCCGCGCTGGCCTACTGCAAGAAGCGTCGCGCGGTGCTCCTGGTCGACCCGCGGGACGACTGGAAGGACCCGATCCAGCAGCCCGAGACGTGGCTCGCCCCGATCGACGGCCCGCGCGAGAACGCCGCGGCCTTCTTCCCCCGGCTGCGCCGGGCCGATCCCGAACAGAGCGGCCGGATCCTCGACTTCGCGCCGTGTGGTGCGGTGGCGGGGGTGTTGGCGCGGACGGATGCGGTGCGTGGGGTGTGGAAGGCGGGGGCGGGGCTGGAGGCGGGTTTGGTGGGGGTGCCGGATTTGGCGGTGCGGTTGTC
>NZ_JAGIYX010000032.1:0-101364 GCF_017813315.1 Kitasatospora sp. RG8 | reverse complement strand
GCCGCCCCCGGCCACGACCCGTACGGCGCCCCGGCGGCACCGGGCGCGCCCGCGGCCCCCGGCCAGCACCACCCGTTCGGCGCCGGCCAGCCGCTCGGCGGCTGGGGCATGCACGACGCCACCGGCGGCGGTGCCGGCACGCCCGGCGGCCCCGGCTACCCCGGCGGCCCGCTCGGCTACCCGGGCGAGTACCCCGCCGCCCCCGAGCCCGGCGGCCCGCGCAAGAAGCGCGGCGGCCTGATCGCCCTCATCGCCGCCGTCGCCCTGGTCGCCGGTGTGGCCGGCGGCGCGCTCGGTGTCGCCGTCGCCGACCGTGACGGCAACGGCATCCTCGCCTCGGACGACCACCGGAGCACCACCGTCCAGGCCAGCAGCCCGCAGAAGAACGAGCCCGCCCCCGGCTCCGTCGCCGGCATCGCGCAGAAGGCGCTGCCCAGCGTCGTCACCATCAAGGCGCAGGGCAACGGCGAGTCCGGCACCGGCACCGGCTTCGTCTTCGACACCGAGGGCCACATCCTCACCAACAACCACGTCGTCGCCCCCGCCTCCAACGGCGGCAAACTGACCGTCAAGTTCGCCGACGGCAACTCCTACAGCGCCTCCGTGCTCGGCCGCGCCGAGGGCTACGACGTCGCCGTGGTGAAGCTCGACAACCCGCCGAAGGGCAAGCTGACGCCCCTTCCGCTGGCCGACTCCGACAAGGTCAACGTCGGTGACTCCACCATCGCCATCGGCGCCCCGTACGGCCTGGAATCCACCGTCACCACCGGCATCATCAGCGCCAAGGACCGTCCGGTCGCGTCCGGCGACGAGACCGGCGCCCAGTCCTCGTACATGAACGCCCTGCAGACCGACGCCTCCATCAACCCCGGCAACTCCGGCGGCCCGCTGCTGGACTCCAGCGGCGCGGTGATGGGCATCAACTCGGCGATCCAGTCCAACACCTCCAGCAACGGCCGGGCCGGCAGCATCGGTCTCGGCTTCGCCATCCCGATCAACCAGGCCCGGTGGGTCGCCGACACGCTGATCAAGACCGGCAAGCCCGTGTACGCGAAGCTCGACGTCCTGCGCAACGACGACTACAAGGGCGACGGCGCGCAGATCCAGACGCGAGACATCCAGGGCACCCCCGCCGTCACCCCCGGCGGCGCCGCCGACAAGGCCGGCCTCAAGCCGGGCGACGTCATCACCAAGCTCGGCGGCAGCCCGATCGAGAACGGCCCCGCCCTGGTCAGCAAGATCTGGACCCACAAGCCCGGCGAAACCGTGGACGTCGAGTACACCCGCAACGGCCAGACCTTCACCACCAAGGTCACCCTCGCCGAGCGGGTCGGCGACAGCTGACCCGCCACCTCCCCAAACCCGGTGCACCGAACCCCGCCGGACCCGTTAGGCTGACCTCCGCCTGGAGAGCTGCCCGAGCGGCCTAAGGGAACAGTCTTGAAAACTGTCGTGGCGTGACCCGTCACCGTGGGTTCGAATCCCACGCTCTCCGCTGGTAGGAGAACCACCTGCTCAAGGCGGGTGCCGGTAGCTTCCGGCACCCGCCTTCTGCGTTTCCGGGCCGGGGGAGCGGTGTCCGCTTTCACCTGAACGGGGGGTTTGGGGCGGAGGTGTCCTCTCGCGGGGCGCGAGGTCTCGTTTGTCGGGAGTGAGGGGCGGACCGCCCCGGGCCCGGCGAGGAGAGACGGATGGCCTGGTACCCCGGCGCTGAGAAGATGGAGCTCCAGCCCGAGTCGGACGCGCAGCCGGCGATCGTGCCGACGCAGGTGATCTTCCACAGCATCGCGGCGCCGTGGACGCCGCGGCGCATGTACGAGTACTGGCGGGACTCGACCAATCTGGAGTCCCACTTCGGGGTCGGCTACGACGGGCACGTGGGCCAGTTCATCGGCACGCAGACCCGCGCCGACGCCAACATGTACGCCAACCGGCGACCGGACGGCACGGGGGCGGTGAGCATCGAGTCGGCCAGCAACGACCAGCACACCGATCCGTGGACGGACGCGCAGGTCGCGGCGCTGATCGCGCTCGGGGTCTGGCTGCACCGGCAGCACGGGATCCCGGTGCGGATCTGCCGCAGCGCCGACGACCCGGGCTTCGGGTACCACCGGTTGTTCCCGGACTGGTCGGACGGCGGCACCGCCTGCCCGGGCGACGCGCGGGTGCAGCAGTTCCTGGCCGTGGTGCTGCCCGGTGTCGCCGCGGCCGTGGGCGGGACAGGTACGCCGCTGCCGCCGCCGCGTTCGGACAGCGGGCCGGCCCGGTACCGGGTGACCATCAACGGTCTGGAGTACGGCTACGGCGCGCACGGCCCGCAGGTCCGGGAGGTCGGCGAGGCGCTGGTCGCCGCGGGCCACGGCTCGCACTACACGGTCGGCCCGGACGAGGACTGGCGCGACGCCGACACCCTCAACTACCAGGACTACCAGCAGAGTCTGGGCTACTCGGGGTCTGCCGCGGACGGCGTGCCGGGCGAGGACTCGCTGCGCCGGCTGCTCGGCCGGCTGCCCTCGCCGTACCAGGTCTCATTGGCCCACATCGTCGCGGCGGCGCGGAGGGACCCCGGCGCCGAGCAGGGGCACCAGACCTACGGCGGCGAGGTCCGGATCGTCGAGCAGGCGCTGGCGGACGAGGGGTTCCTGGAACAGCGCTGGGTCGACGGCTCGCTCGGCACTATGACGGTGCAGGCGTACGCGGCGTTCCAGCGCAGCCTCGGCTACGCGGGCTCCGACGCGAACGGCATCCCCGGGCAGCGCAGCCTGCGGGAACTGGGCCGGCGACGGGGGTTCGACGTGACCGACTGAGCCGCGGCGGAGCGCCACTGCGCGGGCGGCGGCCGGGGCGGGGCGGGCCGGGTGGCCGGCAACCGGGAGGGGCAGGCAGGAGAGGAGGCAGGAGGGGGAGGCGGAGCGCGGTGCTTGACCATGACACGGTGTGAGGGTCTGCACTGGAGGCATCATGTTCAACATCGGAGACTTCGCCAAGCACGGCCGGGTGTCGGTCCGCATGCTGCGCCACTACGACGCGATCGGGCTGCTGCGCCCGGCCCGTGTCGACCCGGCCAGCGGCTACCGCTCCTACGAGGCCGCCCAACTCGCCCGGCTCAACCGCGTCATCGCGCTCAAGGACCTCGGCTTCACGCTGCAGCAGGTGCTGGCCGTCCTGGACGAGCGGGTGGACGCGGCCGAGCTGCGCGGGATGCTGCGGCTGCGGCGAGCCGAACTCGCCGCGGCGATGGCGGCGGACGCCCAGCGGCTGGCCCGGGTCGAGGCGAGGCTCCGGACGATCGAGAGCGAGGGAACGATGTCGGTGCACGATGTCGTGGTGAAGCGGGTGCCGTCGGTGCGGGTCGCGGAGCTGACGGCCGTCGCGGCGAGCTACGAACCGGAGGACATCGGGCCGGTGATCGGCCCGCTGTTCGCCGAGCTCTGCCGCCGGCTGGCGGAGGCCGGGGTGGAGGAGGCCGGTCCGTCGTTGGCCCGGTACGAGGACGTGCCGGACGGCGACGGCGCGGTGCTGATCCGGGTGGCGGTCCCGGTCGCGAAGGCCGTGACCGGGGAGGGGGAGTCCGGCTTCGCGGTGGTCGACCTGCCGGAGATCGCGGAGGCGGCGACCATCGTGCACCGCGGTTCGATGGACGACGCGGTGGGTGCCTTCCAGACGCTGGCCCGCTTCATCGCCGAGAACGGCTACCGCTCCGCGGGGTACGCGCGTGAGCTGTACCTGGAGTGCCCGGACAGCCAGGCGGACTGGGTGACGGAGTTTCAGGAGCCGGTGGTCCGCGCGTAGTCGGTGCGGGACCGGTGCGGGGTGGGCTGCGGCCGGTTTGCCCTCGACCAGGTCGAGGGTCCTACGGTCGGCAGGCATGGCGACGACCAGCACCACCGAAACCACGCCCGCCGGTCCTCCCGGTTCTCCCGGTTCTCCCGGTTCTCCCGGTCCTTCCGGTCCTTCCGGTCCTTCCGGTCCTCCCGGTCCTCCCGGTCCTTCCGGTCCTTCCGGTTCTCCCGGTCCTCCTGATCCTTCCGGTCCTCCCGGTACCGCTGCCGCACCGGCGCGGCGGGCGGCGCTGCCCGGGCCGTACCTGGTCTGGCTCGCCGGCTCCCAGGCCGGCCTGCTGGGTGACGCGGCGCTCTACTTCGCGCTGGGCTGGGCCGCGTCCGCCCACGGCGGGGGTGCGGCGGGCCTGGTGCTCACCGCGATCACGGTGCCGCGCACCGTCCTGGTGCTGCTGGGCGGCGCGGTGGCGGACCGGTTCGGGGCGCGCCGGGTGATGCTCGCCGGGGACGCGGTGATGCTGGGTGCCACGCTGGCCCTGGCGGCGGCCGCGTCCGGCTGGGGCACGCCGCTGCGGCTGCTGGTCGTGGCGGCCGTCGTGATCGGCACCGTCGACGCGTTCTACCTTCCGGCGAGCGGGTCGATGCCGCGCCGCCTGGTGGGTGCCGGGCAGCTGTCCCGGGCGCTCGCGCTGCGGCAGGCGGGCGGGCAGGTCGCCGCACTGCTCGGGGCGCCGCTGGGCGGCGTGCTGGTCGCGCTGGGCGGGCTGTCCGGGGCGGCGCTGGCGGATGCGGTGAGCTTCGGGGTCGTCCTGCTGGTGCTGCTGCGGGTGCGGCCGCAGGAGGGGCGGGACGAGCGGGAAGAGCGGGACGGGCGGGAAGAGCCGGACGGGAGGGGGCCGGGGCAGCCCGGGGACTCCCCGGGGCTGCTGCGCGAGGCGGCCGACGGCGTCCGTCTCGCGTTGGCCGACCCGCTGCTGCGGGCGGCACTGCTACTGACCGGGGCCGCCGCCGGGGCGCTGCTGCCGGTCGTCTCCTTGCTGGCGCCGCTGCTCGCCCGGACGCACGGCTGGGGTGCCGGGGCCGCCGGACTGGTGGCCGGCGGGCAGGGTGCCGGGGTCCTGCTGGTGGCCGGTCTGATCGCCTGGCGGGGGGCCCTGCGGCGGGCCGGGGTCGGGGCGGCCGCCGGTCTCTGCTCGGCCGCGGCGGGGATCGCGCTGCTGGCATGGGCGCCCGGCGTGCCGGCGGCGGTCGCTGGCGGCGTGGTGGCCGGGGCAGGCTCGGGCCTCTTCGCCTGCCACCTCGGCCCGCTGGTCCTCGGCGGGGCCCCGGCCGGCCATCTCTCCCGCGTGCAGGCACTGTTGACGCTGGTGCAGAGCGGCGCCCTGGTGCTGTCGACGGGCCTGCTCGGCGTCCTCGCCGACGCGGCCGGCCCCCGCTGGCCGACGGCGCTCTGCGCGTTGGCGACCGGCGCGGCAGGGCTCGTCGCGCTGACGTCGGCCGCACTGCGCCGGGCCTGACGGGCGTCGCTGCCTGACGCCTCCGTGCAGCCCGATGTGCGACACGGCTGCGTGGCCCGGATGCGTGGCCCACTGGACTGCACTGCGTCTGCCGGCGCCCCTGCCTCCTGCCCCTGCCTCTGCCTCCAACTCTGCCTCTGCCGGTGCGGAGGGTGTGGGCCATCCTCCGTCCGGGGCGGGCCGGGCCGGAGCGGCGTACTTGCCGGTCGTCCAGCCGCCGGGCAGAGTGCGGGCAGAGGCGACGGGCGGCGTACGACCGCGCGGCCCGCGGCCGGGCACCAGCGGCCGACGGGCGGTGTACGACGGTCGGGCGGCGCGTGAACAGGGCGGCGTACCGCCGGACGGCGTGCGCCGGGTGGCGATCGGAGGCGGCGATGAGTGATCTGACGGACCGACTGGCACAGGGGCTCCCGCCCGGCGCACTGGTGGTGGACCCGGATGTGATGGCCGCCTACAGCCATGACATGGCGGGATTCTGCGCCGCCGGCACCCCGGCGGTGGTGGTCTTCCCGGAGACGGTCGAGCAGGTGCAGCACATCCTGCGGATCGCCACCGAGCTGCGCGTCCCGGTGGTGCCGCAGGGCGCCCGGACCGGGCTCTCCGGCGCGGCCAACGCCGTCGACGGCTGCATCGTGCTGTCGATGGTCAGGATGAACCGGATCCTGGAGCTCGACCCGGTGAACCGGATCGCGGTGGTCGAGCCCGGTGTGGTGAACGCGGAACTGTCGCGCGCAGCAGGAGAGTTGGGGCTCTCCTATCCGCCGGACCCGTCCAGCTGGGAGTCCTGCACGATCGGCGGCAACATCGGCACCGGCGCGGGTGGCCTCTGCTGCGTGAAGTACGGCGTCACCAGCGAGTACGTGCTCGGGCTGGACGTGGTGCTGGCGGACGGGAGGCTGCTCTCCACCGGGCGCCGGACGGCCAAGGGCGTCGCCGGCTACGACCTGACCCGGCTGCTGGTCGGTTCGGAGGGCACACTGGGGGTGGTGGTCCGGGCAGTGGTTGCCCTGCGTCCCGCTCCTGCACCGCAGTTGGCGCTGGTCGCGGAGTTCCCGAGCGCGGACGCGGCAGGCGCCGCGGTCTGCGAGGTGATGGCGCGCGGGCTCACGCCGTCGCTGATGGAGCTGATGGACTCGGTGAGCATCCGGGCGGTCAACGAGCTGGCGCAGATGGGGCTTCCGGAGTCGACGCAGGCGCTGCTGCTGGTGGCCTTCGACGGAACGGATCCGGCGGCCGAGCTGGCGGTGGTGGGAGAGATCTGCCGGGTGGCCGGCGCGACCGAGGTGGTACCGGCCGACGACCAGGCCGAGTCCGAAATGCTGCTGGAGGCAAGGCGGTTGGCGCTCCCGGCGCTGGACCGGCTGGGCACCACGATGATCGACGACGTGGCGGTGCCGCGCTCCCGGCTCGCCGAGATGCTGAACGGCGTGGCCGCGATCGCCGAGCGGCACGAGCTGACCATCGGGGTGGTGAGCCACGCCGGCGACGGCAACACGCACCCGATCGTCATCTTCGACGCCGCCGATCCCGAGGAGTCGGCGCGGGCGCAGCGGTCCTTCGACGAGATCATGGCGTTGGGGCTGGAGCTGGGCGGCACGATCACCGGGGAGCACGGGGTCGGGCTGCTGAAACGGGACTGGCTGGCGCGCGAGTTGGGGCCGGTGGCGGTGGAGCTCCAGCGCCAGGTGAAGGCTGTCTTCGACCCGCTGGGCATCCTCAATCCCGGGAAGGCGGTCTGAGTCGCGGGCCGGGTCGCGCTCTGGGGCGCGCTCTGAGTCGCGCTCTGGGGCGCGGGCTGAGCCGTGGCGCGGGGGCTGAGTCGTGACATGGCCCGCGGGAAATAGGATTGTTTGAACAGTCACAGGATGGCTGGATATATCGACACGGTACGGTCGCGCGACCTTGAGGGGCGCGATCGGGCGGGATTCGCGCCAGGGTGGTGCGACGGGTTCTCCGTGTGCCCCCCGTGTGCTGTTCACGGTGGCCTCCTGGCTTGCCATCGTTCGGGCAAAATCCCAGGTGGATGATGGTGTGTCGGCGCGCTTTCCGATCGCGGGGCCGTTATTCCTCGCTGCCCTGGATATCACGCTAACGGGCGAAACTGCCGCCCCGAGGTGGTGCTTTGTCGATTTGTTGCGGAAGTCTGTCCCTCGGCGTCGCAGCCCGCTGGTGTTCGTCTGGCCGACGAACTCCCGCACTCAATGCACGAATACCCGATTGACAGCTTTTTGGAGGCAGACCCATGGCTCGTATCCACATCCGCAATCGAAGTCGCCGGCTTGCCGGTCTTCTGGTCGCCGCTCCGCTCGCGGCCGGTCTGCTGCTCGCGGGTGCCGGTTCCGCCGCCGCCGACAACGGTGCGGCGGCCAACGACGGCTCCAGCAGCGGCGTGGTGTCGAACGTCGGGACGGGGAACGTCTTCGGCTCCGTCGACGGCAACTACGTCTCCACCCAGCAGACGGCCACCGGCGCCGGTGCCTCGAACCAGGCCAACACCCTCGCGGTGAAGGACAACACGGGCGTCATCCTGGCCGGCCAGTCCAACAAGAACGTCAACCTCGTCTTCGCCCCGGTCTTCCACTGACTCTTCCCCTGAGCGTTACGGGTACCACCACCGCCGGCGGGGGCGCCGGGGGTGGGTGACCGCGGGTGATCTGAGCATCCACGGTGGGGATCGAAGCGAGACGACTCGATGCAGGGAACGACCGGGTAGCGGAAAGGGTCACCGCGAACCGGCCTCGTGGGCGGTGCCGATCGACGGCACCGCCCACGAGCGCGTCCGGGGACGGGCCCTCCCGGTACGCACCGGCGCCTGCCCGGGCGCGTGCCCGGCCGCCCGCCCGGGCGCGTGCCCGACCGTCCCGTCCGGCCGCCGCGAACCCCGTCGGGCCAGGGCGCGCGCGGAGCCGTCACCCCTCGGCGGTACGGTTGCGCTCCGACAGCGCACCCCGTGCCCGGGCCCCCGGAGGCCCGTCCGGCGAGGGCTGCGGCCGCGGCAACCGGAAGGAAGGGTGCGATGGCAGCGGAGGAGGAGGGCCTGAAGGGCCCGGGCGAGGCCAGGCCTGCACCGGGACCGGAGACGAGGCCCGAACCGCGGCTGGAGCCGAGGCCCGAGCCCAGGTCCGTACCCGAGCTGCTGCTCGGCCGTCCGCCGATGGCCCGCCCGCTGCCGTCCTTCGACGCCGAGGCGGCCCCGGCCGAGCCCGGCCCGCTCTTCGTCGACTGGCTCGCCACCGCCCTCGCGGCCGGCGTGCTGGACCCGCAGGTCGCCACCCTCTCCACGGTCGACGCCGACGGCCTTCCGGACGCCCGGGTGCTGGTGCTGCGCGACGTGGACGCGGCCGGCACCGGCTGGGTCTTCTCGGCCGCCGCCGACAGTCCGAAGGGCCGTCAGCTCGCCGACCACCCGGCCGCCGCGCTCACCCTCTACTGGCCGCCGCTCGGCCGCCAGGTCAGGGTCCGGGGCACCGTCGAGCGTGCCGCCGACCAGGTCGCCGGCGCCGAGTTCGCGACCCGCTCCCCGGATGCCCGGATCGGCGCGCTGGTGGGACGGCAGAGCGAGCCGCTGGCCTCCCTGGCCGAGTACGACGAGGCGGTCGCGGTCGCCCGCCGCCGTCTGGAGGCCACCCCGGACGCGGTCGCCGCGGGGCACGCCGTCTACACGCTCTGGGCCCACGAGGTGGAGTTCTGGCAGGGCGACGCGGACCGCCGCCACGTCCGGCTGCGCTACACCCGGACGGGGCCGGTCCGCACCCCGGAGTGGTCACGGACGCTGCTCTGGCCGTAGGGCGCCGGCCGGTGAGGCGCCGGCCGGTTGTACGCCGACCGGTTGCGCGCAGGCCGGTGAGGCGCCGCCCGGCGCCCGGCCGCGCTCGGCTCAGCGCCGCCCGGTCAGGGTGCCCCCGACGCTGGCGGCCACCACACAGCCGATTCCGGCCAGCTGCGCCGCACCGAGCAGCTGTCCCAGCACCACCAGCCCGACCAGTGCACTGACCGCCGGCTCCAGACTCACCAGCACGCTGAAGACCCGCTGCGGCATCCGCCGCAGCGCCGTCATCTCCAGCGCGTACGGGATCACCGGCAGCAGCAGCGAAACCCCGGCGACCGAGAGCAGCAGCACCAGCGGCGAGGTGCCCGGCGCGGTCAGGCCGTCCCAGGCCTGGCCGAGCCCGAACGGCGCCAGCGTCAGCGCGCCCACCGTCATCGAGACGGCGAGCCCCTGGAAACCCTGGAAGGCGGCGCCGACCTTGTCCGTGAACAGGATGTACGCGGCGTAGCAGGCGGCGGCGCCGAAGGCGTACACCAGGCCGACCGGGTCCAGCCCGGCCCCGCCGCCGCCCTCGCCGAGCAGGGTCAGCAGGGCCACGCCGCCAGCCGCCAGTAGCGCCCAGACCAGGTGGCTGGCCCGGCGCGCGAAGACCAGCGCGACCGCGAGCGGACCGAGGAACTCGACGGTCGCGGCGGTGCCCATCGGCAGCCGGTCGATGGCCCCGGCGAACAGCAGCGTCATCCCGGCGGAGGCCATGCCGAGCAGGCCGGCCGCGGCGAGGTCGCGCGGACGGCGGCCCCGCAGCCGGGGCCGGGTGGCGGCGAGCAGGATCACCGCTGCGAAGCCCAGCCGGAGGAACGTCGTGCCGCTGACCCCGAGCGGGCCGAACAGCGGCTTGGAGAGTGCGATGCCGAGCTGGACCAGGAACATCGCGGTCAGACAGAAGAGCGGCGCCGGGATCTTCTCCGGGCGCCGCAGGAAGTTCGGGAACCGCCGGCCGGTGGGCCGGCCGGGCTGCGTGCCTGGTGGTGTCTCGGAGCCGGGCGCCCCGCCTCGTCGCCAGCCACCGCGCTCGCCGGCGGGCTCGCCCTTGGGGGCGGGCGGCATGGCAAGGGCCTCGGCGACGGCGACGGCCGGCGTCGGGGCGGTGGTTTCGCTGGGGTTGAGCGTGGGCATAATGGCGAGTTTGCCGTAAGGAGTGACGTGGCTGCAAGCTCGTTACCAGAATCGGGACGGATATGGACGGGTGCGCCCGAAAGGGTGGGCTTCTCCGGCGCCCGCGGCGCGGCTGCCGCATTCGTCCGATGGTCCGTCAGTATCAATGCCAGGTGCGCTATCTCCGCCCGGCGGCCATGGCCGCCGCCTCCCTCGTCCTCCTGCTGGCCGTCGACGGGACGGATGTGGGCGCCCCGGCGGCCGCCGCCGTGCCCCGCATCCGGGCCACCGTCCTTCCCGACCTGGCCGGACCCCCACCCGCCCGCACCCGCGAAGCCTTCAGCGGTGCCGCCTTCGACGCCTGCACCGCACCGCCGCTCGAAACCCTCCGCGCCTGGCGCGGCGTCTCCCCGTACGGCGCGCTCGGCATCTACACCAGCGGTACCCAGCGCGGCTGCACCCAGCCGAGGCTCACCGCCGACTGGGTCCGCCAGGCGCGTGCGATGGGCTGGCGGTTCCTCCCCGTGCACGTCGGCCTCCAGGCGCCGTGCAGCGATCTCAAGAACAAGCCGAACCGCATCGACCCGGCCCGCGCCGCCCAGCAGGGCCGGGACGAGGCGGGCGAGGCGGTCAGCGGCCTCATGACCGTCGGGTTGGGCACGGGCAGCCCGGTCTTCCTCGACATCGAGGCGTACCCGGTGAACGACCCCGTCTGCGGGCAGGCCGTCGTCGACTTCACCCTCGGCTGGACCCAGGCCCTGCACGCCGCCGGCTTCCGCTCCGGCTTCTACTCCAGCCTCGACTCGGGCATCGCCGACCTCGCCGCCGCCGCCCGCGCCGGCAGCTCCCCGATGCCCGACACCCTCTGGTACGCCCGCTGGAACGACCAGGCCGACACCGCCGGCGGCGGCGCCCTCACCCCCGAGCTCTGGATCGACCACCAGCGGGTCCACCAGTACCACGGCAACGTCGAGGAGACGTACGGCGGCGCCACGCTCACCATCGACCGCAACCAGGTCGACGCCCCGCTGGCGGGCTGACGGTCCAGGACCGCCGGGTGGATAGGGTGTCCCGTTGACTCGATCACCTCCATCGGCAGAGCGTGATCGAGCCGAGCGCGATCAGGCAGAGGGGGACGGGCGTGTCGGACGGTCAGGGGTACTACGGCGGGGCGGGCGGGCGCGGCGGTGTGCCGCAGCCGAACCCGTACGCGCAGGGGGTTCCGCAGCCGAACCCGTACGGGCACGTCGGTGTGCCGCAGCCGAACCCGTACGCCCAGGGGGTTCCGCAGCCGAACCCGTACGGGCACGGCGGCGCGCCGCAACCCAACCCGTACGCCCGGCCTGTCCCCGTCCCCGCCCCCCAGGGCACCCCGTACCCGCAGCCGGTCCCCGCGCAGCCCGTGCCCGCGCAGTTCGTGCCGCCGCAGCCCGTGGCCGCGCAGCCCGTGGCGGGGTACCCCGCGCAGCCCGTGGCCGGGTACCCCGCGCCTGCCGTGCCGCAGTCAGTGCGCGCTCCCGCACCCCCGAGCACCGACTACCCCGGCCCGGCGCCGCGCCGCAGCCGGACCGGTGTGCTGGTCCAGTTCACCCTCCAGTGGATCTACGCGCCCCTCTGGATCGCGGCCCTGGTGTCCCTCATCGTGATCCTGCTCTGGACGGGTGCCAGCGGTCCGACCGGCTCCGACTCCTGGCTGAAGGTCAACCGCACGTTCATCCCGCCGCGCCGTCTCAAGGCCGAACTCACCGGTCGGCCGGACGTCTGGGAGCGGTACCTCACCCCGATCCTCGAACGGCGGATCCGCGAGGCCGAGGCGAGGCACGCCGCCGGCGACGGTGAGGTCGGCGACGACCTCACCCGCACGATGCGGGTCAAGTTCTCCGTCCGCCTCTACCGGGGCCTCGGCGCGGCCGGCGTGGTGCGGCTCGCCGAGCGGTACGGCTGGGAGGGCGGGTCCGTCGGGGGCGACCCGGACCGGGTCTGGATCCGACGCGTCTTCCCCGCCCCGCCCCGGCTGCCCGCTCCCGGCCCGCAGGACCCGCCGGCCGCCCCCGGCACGCCGTGGGGTCCGCGACCGGGCCGGTTCGCGCTCCTGCTGCCGCTGATGTTCGTGCTGCAGATCGCCTACGTCCCCGTCTACGGGGTGCTCAACCTGCTGGCCTTCTGGGTGACCCACCACGAGCCGGACCACTGGGAGCGCTGGGGCGCCCGTTGGACGGTCGGGCCGCGCGCCTTCTGGGCGGAGCTGTCCGGCAGCGCCGCCGCCTGGGACCGCCACATCCGCCGCATTCTGGCCCGCGACACCCGCCTCAAGCCCGGCTCCGCGGGACCGGCCCTTCCGCGGCGCATCCAGATCAACCTCGCCACCTACCGTGGCGCCGGGGCTCAGCAGGTCCTGCGCATCGCCGCCGAACAGGGGTACGTCCTCGACCCGGCCTACACCCCGGAGCCCGAGGCCTGCGTCCGCCTCTACCGGCCGGACCAGGGCTGACCTGCCGTCATCCAGCCTGCGGTTGTCGTGCCTGCGGTCATCCTGCCCGCCGGTGTCCCGTCCGCCGTTCTTCCGCTTGCCGTTGTCCCGCCCGCTGTCATCCGGTCTGTCGGTGGGCCGGGTCGGGCCGTTCTCGTAAGACCACGGTCCGACCCGAAAGTGACGACCGTGCTCCGATGTGCCGGGGTGGGGCGTCGCCGCATTGTTGGCCCCATGAAACCCGCCGCGCCGCACTCCTCGACCTCCTCGACCTCCTCGACCGTCTCCGCCCCCGCTCCTGCCTCCTCATCCACCTCAAGGGGCCCGCGCCCCATGGCCCATGAGCCTCCCGCCACCTTCCCGGGCCGTTGGGTCGGCGGTGTCTCCCTCGTCGTCGGGCCGCTCCTGCTCCTGGCCGGTGTGCTGCTCCGCGTCCGGTACGACTTCTTCTACCCGTCCCAACTCCGCGCCTATGAAGGGCATCCCACCCTCATCGCCGCCTCCTACAGTGCCTTCGGGGCCGGTTGTGTCCTGCTCTCCCCGGGCATCGTGCTGCTCGCCTCCCGGATAGCGCGGCAGCGGCGCGAGCTGGCCCTGTGGGGTGGGACCTTGGCGGTCCTCGGCCTGTCCGCGCGGACCTTCCACGCGGGTGTCGACCACCTCGCGTTCCAACTCGCCGCACAGGAAGGCGCAGAGGCTGCGACCCGTACGGTCGGTCAGGCCTACGGCGCGTTCCACGTCTTCAGCACGCTCAACGCGGCCGTCCTCGGCGGCTGGGTCCTGCTGGCCCTCGGCGCGCACCGGTCCGGGGTGCTCGGGCCGTGGCGGGCCCTTGCGCTGGCGCTGACGGCGGTGCTGCCGCTCGGGGTGCTGAAGGGGACGTCGCCGGGTTCGCTCGTCGCGCTGGCCGGGCTCTGCCTCGCGCTGGTCCCGCTCGGAATCTCCGTCCTCCGGTCCGGTCCACTCCCGGCGCGTCGTGTGGTCGTCGGGCGGCTGCTGCTCGTCGGGGCAGCCGGCACGGCGATGTTCCTCCTCGGGCAGGCGGGATGAGGCCGCGCAACTACGGTGGGGGGATGCGCTTGCTGCTCCGGTCGCATGCCGGCCATCTGATGGTGCTCGACTTAGGGGCGGCCGTCGTCATCACCCTCGCCTACGGGAGCCTGGCCGGCGCCGAACCGGTCGACGGGCTCCCCGTCTTCGGCGGGCCTGCCTGGCTGGGCTGGCTGGTGGCCGCAGGTGTCGGGATGCCGCTCGCCGTCCGGCGCCGCCAGCCGCTGCCCGTCCTTGCGGTGGTGCTGCTGTCCTCGGTGGCCGCCACCCTGCTGGACATCACCCGGGACCCGTTCGTCGCCACCGCCCTGGCCTGTTACCCGGTGGCCCTGTTGGAGCCGGCCCGGCGTTCCGCGGTCGCGATGGTGGTGACCCTGGCCGCGTCCGCCGCGGCGGTCCTGCTCGGCGAGGCGGTGGTCACGCCGGCCGGGTCGTGGACGGAGGCGGGCGCCACCGCGGCGTCGGTGTGCCTGGCCGTGGGCCTCGGCTGGGTCGTCGGCCGCTGGGTGCGCGAGCGCCGCGCGCTGGCGGCCGAGCAGGGCCGGGCGCTCGCCGATCAAGCTCTCGCGGACGAACGGATGCGCATTTCAAGGGAGTTGCACGACATCGTGTCGCACAGCCTGAGCACGATCGTCGTGAAGGCCTCGATCGCCAACCACGTCGCCGCGGCCCGCCCGGAGGAGGCCCACGACGCCCTGCAGGTGATCGAGCAGACCGGCCGCGAGGCACTGGCCGAGATGCGCCGGGCCCTCGGTGTGCTGCGCGACGACGCCGGTGCCGCGGCGGAGTCGGCCTCGCTGGCCCCGGCGCCGGGGCTGGCCGACCTGCCACAGCTCGTCCGCCGCGCCGAACAGGCGGGCGTCCGGGCCAGGCTGCGGGTCCGCGCCCCCGGGCACCTCCCGGCCGGGATGGAGCTCGCCGTCTACCGCATCGTCCAGGAGGCACTGACCAACGTGGTGAAGCACTCCGGAGCAGGCACCCGCTGCCAGGTCTCGGTCGGGACCGGTACGGCCGGAGAAGTCCTGATCGACGTCCTCGACCACGGCCCGCCGTCCGGGGCCCCCACCCCCGACCGGACCGGGCTCGCCGGCGGCCACGGCCTGCTCGGCATGCGCGAGCGCGTGCTGATGTACGGCGGCTCGCTCACCGCCGAGCCCCGCGCGGGCGGCGGCTTCGTGGTCTCGGCCCGGCTGCCGCACCCCCGACAGGGAGCGCCCGCATGACCGCCCCCACCTCCTCCGGCCCCACGTCGTCCGGTCCCACTTCCTCCGGTCCCGCGTCCACCTCCGTCTCCGCGTCCTCCGGCCCGGTCCGTGTGCTGGTGGCGGACGATCAGGCGCTGCTGCGGGGCAGCTTCAAGGTGCTCATCGAGACCGCTCCCGGGCTCGTCGCCGTTGCCGAGGCCGGCACCGGCGAGGAGGCGGTCGCACTGGCCCGCCGCCACCGGCCGGACATCATCCTGATGGACATCCGGATGCCAGGTATGGACGGCATCGCCGCCACCCGCGAGATCTGCGCCTCGCCCGACACGGCAGGCACCCGGGTCCTGATCCTGACCACCTTCGACCTCGACGAGTACGTGTTCGCCGCGCTGCGCGCCGGCGCGGCCGGGTTCCTGCTCAAGGACACCTCGCCGGACGCCCTGCTCGGGGCCATCCACACCGTCGCGGAGGGCGAGGCGCTGCTCTCCCCGTCGGTCACCCGCCGCCTGATCGCCGAGTTCGCCCGCCTCCCGGACGCCCGGTGGCCCTTCGCCGGAGCTCTCGACGGTGTGACCGGGCGGGAGCGGGAGGTCCTGACCCTGATCGCCCGCGGCCTCTCCAACGCCGAACTCTGCGAGCACCTCCACCTCAGCCCCGGGACGGTCAAGACCCACATCGGCCGCCTCCTGGCGAAGCTCGACGCGCGCGACCGTGCCCAGTTGGTGATCGCGGCCTACGAGTCCGGGCTCGTCTCCGCCCCTACTCCTTCAGGCCGAGCGTCAGCCAGCCGAGCCCCCCGCAGTCCCGGCAGGTCTCCGTGATGTGCCCCGTTCCCGACCGGTCCGCCCGCACCCCCAGCCGCGCCCGCGTCCGCACCCCACCGGAACAACACGGACAGGGCACCCGGAACCCGCCCGCCCCCCGATCAACCCGGCGGTCCTCATGACTGTCGCTCATGCCCACCAGTATCGCCCGCCCCACTCGCCCCCTCCTGTTGTTCCGCATCTTCCCCGGAGCGGTGGAACCGCGGCGAAGCCGTGATCCGTGCAACGGGGTCAGGATGCTGACATCGGGAGGGTGGAGAGGCACAATCGGGCTCGACTGCCCGCATTACCGGTGAGTAGACGAATGGTGGTGCAGTCGCAGCCGCAGTGCCGCCCGGTCAAGGAGGACCCGTGTTCAGCACGATGCAGGACGTACCGCTCACCGTCGCCCGGATCCTGAACCACGGGGCGACCATCCACGGGCGGTCGACGGTCACCACCTGGGACGGCACCGGGCCGGTGGTCCGGACGTACGCCGAGGTCGGGGCGCGGGCCGCGCAGCTGGCGTGCGCGTTGCGGGACGAGCTCGGGGTGACGGGCGACGACCGGGTCGCGACCTTGATGTGGAACAACGCCGAACACCTGGAGGCGTACCTCGCGGTGCCGTCGATGGGCGCGGTGCTGCACACGCTCAACCTGCGGCTCCCGGCGCAGCAGCTGTCGTTCATCATCAACCACGCCGCCGACCGCGTCATCATCGTGAACGGCACGGTGCTCCCGCTGCTGGCCGCCGTTCTGCCGGAGCTCGGCCCGACGCTCAAGCACATCGTGGTCAGCGGCCCGGGTGACCGGTCGGTGCTGGCCGGCTTCGCCGGCGCCGTGCACGAGTACGAGGACCTGATCGCCGGCCGGCCGGCCGAGTACCCCTGGCTGACCGACATCGACGAGCGCCAGGCCGCCGTGCTCTGCTACACCTCCGGCACCACGGGCGACCCGAAGGGCGTGCTCTACAGCCACCGCTCGGTCTACCTGCACTGCCTCCAGGTCAACTCCGGCGACAACTTCGCCTTCACGCCGCGTGACACCGCGCTGCCGGTCGTCCCGATGTTCCACGTGAACGCCTGGGGCATCCCGCACGCCGCCTTCATGTCCGGCGCCGACCTGCTCATGCCGGACCGCTTCCTCCAGCCGAAGCCGATGGCCGAGATGATCGCCGCCGTCCGGCCGACCGTCAGCGCCGCCGTGCCGACCATCTGGAGCGGCCTGCTCGACGAGCTGGACGCGGGCGACTACGACACCTCCAGCCTGCGGATGGTCGTCATCGGCGGTTCGGCCTGCCCGCCCTCGCTGATGAAGGGCTTCGAGGAGCGCCACGGCATCCGGGTCGTGCACGCGTGGGGGATGACCGAGACCTCGCCGCTCGGCTCCTTCGCCCAGGCGCCGGGCGGCCTCACCCCGGAGGAGGAGTGGCCGTACCGGGTGACCCAGGGCATCTTCCCCGCCTCGGTCGAGGCCCGGCTGATCGGCCCGGGCGGCGAGCGGATGCCGCACGACGGCGTCTCGGCGGGTGAGCTGGAGGTGCGCGGCCCGTGGATCGCCGGGGCGTACTACGGCGGCGCCGACCAGGACCCGCAGCGCCCGGAGGACAAGTTCTCCGAGGACGGCTGGCTGCGGACGGGTGACGTCGGCACCATCACCGCGGACGGCTACCTGACCCTGACCGACCGGGCCAAGGACGTGATCAAGTCCGGCGGCGAGTGGATCTCCTCGGTGGACCTGGAGAACCAGCTGATGGCCCACCCGGAGGTCGCCGAGGCGGCTGTGGTGGCGGTGCCGGACGAGAAGTGGGGCGAGCGGCCGCTGGCCACCGTCGTGCTGCGGCCCGGTGCCACGGCCGGGCTGAAGGAGCTGCGGGCCTTCCTCGCCGAGCGGATCGCCTCCTGGCAGCTGCCGGAGCGCTGGGCGATCGTCGAGTCGGTGCCGAAGACCTCGGTCGGCAAGTTCGACAAGAAGGTGATCCGCGCCAGCTACGCCGCCGAGGAGCTGGACGTCACGGTGCTCGGCAAGGAGTAGCCGGACACCCGACGCAACGGGCAGGCCGAACACGGCTGAGGGCCGGTCCCCCCCACACGGGGTGACCGGCCCTCAGCCGTGTCGGCAAACGATCAGCCGCGAGCCCTTGGCCACGAGCCGCCAGCCGCCGCCGTCAGCCGGCGGCCGCGACGCCCGCCTCGCCCATGGTGCCGATCCGCCCGAGCAGGTCGACGATCCGCGACTGCACGTCCGCGCTGGTCGAACGCTCGGCGAGGAAGAGCACCGTCTCGCCGGTGCGCAGCCGGGGCAGTTCGCGTGGGTCGAGGTCCACCGAGGTGTAGACGACCAGCGGAGTGCGGTGCAGCCGGTCGTTGGTGCGCAGCCAGTCGAGCAGGCCGACCCGGCGGCGGCGGATCTGGAAGAGGTCCATCACCACCAGGTTCGGCTGCACGCTGCTGGCCCGCGAGACGGCGTCGTTCTCGTCCACCGCGTGCTCGACGTGCATGCCGCGCCGCTCCAGGCTGCTGATCATGGCGGCGGCGATGTCCGGGTCGCCCTCGACCAGCAGGACGCGCGGGGCGTGGTGCTCGCCGTCGCGCGGGGCGAGCGCCCGCAGCAGGACGGCCGGGTCGGCGCCGTACGCGGCGTCCCGGTTCGACTGGCCGAGGCCGGCGGTGACCAGCACCGGGACCCGGCTGTTGAGCGCGGCGGTGCGCAGCGACTGGAGCGCCGTCCGGGTGATCGGGCCGGTCAGCGGGTCGACGAAGAGCGCGGCGGGGAAGCCCGCCACCTGGGCGTCCACCTCCTCGCGGGAGCGGACGATCACCGGGCGGTAGCCGCGTTCCTGGAGGGCCAGCTTGGTGGCCGGGTCGGGCTCGGGCCAGACCAGCAGGCGGCGCGGGCCGCCGTCCCCGCCGGGGGCGGCCTGCGCGGGGTGCTCGGCGGGGTCGTCGTGGCCGGCTGCGGGCAGCTCGGCCATCGGCCGGGGCGCCGGACGGGCCTCCGGCACGGCGGGCAGCTGCGGCGCACCGGTCGGGAGGGCCGGGGCACCGGTCTCCGGGGCCGGTCCGGACGGGAGGCCGGGCACACCCGGGGACTGGAGCGGGCGCGGCGGCGCCAGCTCGGCGAGGCCGGTGCCGACGGGCTGCGGACCGTTGCCCTGCCCGTCCGCCGCCGGGCCGTCCGCCGCCGGGGCGGGCAGGGCGGGGCGGGCGGGGGCGAGTGCGGTGGAGGCGGCGTCGGGGGCGGCCGGTCCCTGGGCCTCGGCGCCGGGGCCGGGCGGGACGGCCAGCCTGCGGCGGCGGCCGGTCGGGGCGGCGGCCGGTTCGGGCAGCGCGGGTGCCGGCCCGGCGGGCAGCGCGTGCTCCAGACCGGGGTAGACGGTGGAGGGGTCGGGGACGCCGGGCAGGGCGAACCCGCCGGAGGAGTCCTCGTTGGCCGGCAGTGCGCGGCGTCGCCGGGACGGCTTCGGCTCCTGCCCGCCGTCCGCCCGGCCGGTCTCGGCGCCGACCGCGGTGCCGCCCGCCGGAGTCCCGTCGACGGGGGTGCCGCCGGCCGGAGTCCCGTGGACCTGGGTGCCCCCTGCCGGGGTGCCCTCCACGGGAGTCCCGACCGCCGGCGTGCCGTGGGCCTCTCCGGCGGGCGCGGGCGCGGATACGGGCGTGGGCGCCGGGCCGAGCGCGAGCGGTCCACGCGGACCGGCCGCACCCGCCTCGGCGGCGCGGTGGCCATCCGGCCGGCCGCCCTGACCGCCCTGGCCGTCCGGGCGACCCAGGCCGTCGACGCTGTCGACGGGCACGGCGTACGCGGTACCGGAGCGGCCGTCGTCCTTGCCCCACGGGTCGGTCGGCTGGGCGGTCGGACCGCCGAGGCCCGGCCGCCCGTACGCGGGATCGTTGCCGGTTCCGTGCCACTGCTCCGGGACGGCCCGCTCGACCCGCGCCGGGGCGTGCGGCCACTGCTCGGGGGCGGGAGCGTCACCCGCCGGAGCGGAGGACGGGGTCGCGGACGGAGCGCCGGACGGGTCGGAGGACGCCCCGGACGGCGTGCCGGCGGGCACGGACGAAGGCGCGGCGGCGGGAACGGGCGGCTGCTCGACGGCGGGTCGGCCCCGGCGCCCGCGCCGCTCGGCCACGGGCTCCTCGGCGGGCTGGTCGCCCGCCCGCCGCTCCGCTGCGGGCTCGGGGTCCTTGCCGCCGCCCGGCGCCGCCTCGGCGTCGTCCTCGGGGTGCCGCGCGCTGGGCAGCTGCGGGATGCCCGGCAGGTCCGGCAGGACGGCGGAGTCGCTCTCCTTGGGCCGGTCCGAGCGCCCCTCGGCCGACGCGCGCTCGGCGGCGGCCTTCGCGGCGGCCGGGTCCAGCGGCAGCTCGACGACGTAGGTGGTGCCGGCCTTGCCGGGCAGTTCGTGCGGCTGGAGCACGCCGCCGTGCCGCTCGACCACCGCGCGGGCGATCGGCAGGTGGACGGGGCTGCCGCCGCGGCCGGGGCCGCGGATCTCCACCCGGGCGACGTCGCCGCGCTGGGCGGCGGCGAGCACCACCATCGGCGCGTCGTCGCCGCCGGGCGGCAGCGCCGCGGTACCGGGGGCGGCCAGGCCGGGGGAGGTGACGGTGGGCGGGGCGTCCAGCGAGAGTGCGACCCCGCTGACGTCGGCGACCAGGTGGGCGAGCGCCTGGGCGAGCCGTTGTTCGTCGGCGATCACCTCGACGGCGGCGGCGTGCACGGAGAACCGCACCCGGCCGGCGCCGACCAGCTCGCCCGCGTGCTCGACGGCCTGCCGGACCACCTTGTCCAGGGCGACCGGGACGCGCTCGGGGGCCTTCTTCCCGCCCTTGCCGTCACCCGTGCCGTCGCCCTTGCCGCCGTCTCTGCCGTCGCCGGGTCCGCCGGACGCGGAACCGGACCCCGACCCGGACTCGCCGGCCTCGGAGCGCTGGTGGGCGAGCACGCCGTCGATCAGCTTGCCGAACCGTCGGCACTCGTCGGCCAGCCGGCGCAGCGTCCAGTTGGCCTCCGGCCAGAGCTGGCCGGCCGGGTCGGCGGCGAGCGCGTCGATCCGCCGGTGCAGCGCGGTCAGCGCGCCGCCCAGCTCGCTCTCCAGGACGGCGGTGAGGTGCTCGTTGCGGGCGACGAGCGCCAGCTCGCGGCTGCGGTCGGTGAAGGTCATCACCGCGCCGACCAGCTGGTCGCCGTCCCGGACGGGGGCGGTGGTGAGGTCGACGGTGACCGGCCGGCCGTCCTTGCGCCAGAGCACGGTGCCGCGCACCCGGTGCTTGCGCCCCGAGGTGAGGGTGTCCAGCAGTGCGGACTCCTCCAGTGCCAGCGGGGTGCCGTCGGCCCGGGAGTGCTGGATCAGCGGGTGCAGCTCGCGCCCGCCCAGCTCGCTCGCCCGGTACTCGAGGATGTGCGCGGCGGCCGGGTTGACCAGCACGCAGCGGCCTTCGAGGTCCACGCCGAGCACGCCCTCGGCGGCGGCGCGCAGGATCATCTCGGTCTGCTTGTGCTGGCGCCGCAGCTCGGCCTCGACGCCGAGCCGGCTGGAGAGGTCACGGACCAGCAGCAGGAGCAGGTCGCTGGCGGAGGGCCGGGAGCCGTCGCGGTACGGGTCGTAGGGGACGAGCGGCGAGAGCGCGTAGCCGCGGCCGTCGCCGGAGCGGGCACCGGACCCGTCGTCGGCGAAGTCGTTACCGGAGACCTCGACCGGGAAGGTCGTGCCGTCGGTGCGGCGGGCGGTCATCCGCACCGGGCGGTCGAGGGCGTCGTCCTCGCGCGGGGTCGGCCGCATCGAGCCGGGGATCCGGCTCGGGTCGAACTCCGGCAAGAGGTCGAGCACGCCCATGCCGACCAGCGAGGTGCCGGGCGCCTGGAGCGCCTGGACGGCTGCGTTGTTGGCATCGACGACGGTGCCGTTGCTGTTCACCAGCAGCAACGCGTCGGGCAGGGCGTCGAGTATGGCGGCGAGGCGAGCAGCGCCTCGGATCGGCCTGCTGCTCACGTCGACAGGTCTCCTCGGCTCAGGGCAGCTCCTCCGGAGACGGCAGTATCTCATTCTTCTTTGCGGTGGGGACGACCCGCCTAGTAACGTTGGCGGTGGTTGGTGCCGAGCCCTTGGGTTGTGGCATCATCTCAGGCACACGGAGCGGGTCCGCCACGCGGGCACGGTTCATGTGGGGAGGCTTCGCCTAGTCCGGTCTATGGCGCCGCACTGCTAATGCGGTTTGGGTCTTAAAGCCCATCGAGGGTTCAAATCCCTCAGCCTCCGCCAGCCGGGAGCCCCGCCGACGATCACGTCGGCGGGGCTTTCCGCATTTCCGGGTCGGGATCCGGCCGGTGGGTCCGACAGGTCCGGCGCCTTCGACGCCTTCGGTGTCTCAGGCAGGTCCGACAGGTCCGGTCGGCGCTCCGGGCGTGCGGGCGGGAGCAGGTGTCCGGGGTGCCCGGATCAATCGATTTCGCCCCACGTCGCAGGTCATGTAATGTTGTCCCCGCACCGCCCCGGTGGCACGTTCACCAGGGCGAGCGCTCATAGCTCAACGGATAGAGCACTTGACTACGGATCAAGAGGTTGCAGGTTCGAATCCTGCTGAGCGCACCAAACCCCGCAAGACCGGGTCCGCCCGGTACTTGCGCTCATAGCTCAACGGATAGAGCACTTGACTACGGATCAAGAGGTTGCAGGTTCGAATCCTGCTGAGCGCACCAGCGAGAAGCCCCCGGCCACCGGCCGGGGGCTTCTCCCGTTTCCCGGGCCTTCCGGGCCGCTCACCTCAGCTCGGCGTGGTTGATCCGGGGCACGTCGCGTTGGTCGGGAAACCGGTCGGAGGAGGTCAGGGGCCCGGTCCGGTTGAAGGCCGCCGGCGCCGGGGCGTGCCGGATCAGGCCGGGGTCGGCGCCGAGGCCGGCCTGCAGACAGGCGAGCGCCGGGGCGAGGTCCGGCGGCCCGCCGAGGTGGACGTCCCGGCCGGACCGGTTCCCTTGCCGCAGACGCGCGTCGTGGACCAGCCCGGTCGCACCGTTCCGTCCGCTCCCCGGGCTGGGGCCGGCGGCAGCACCCGGAGCCGGTCGTTCCCCCGCCGGTGACGGCCTCGGTCCAGGCCTTCTCGGTCTCGGGCGTCCAGTGGCGGTCGGAGAGGTGCCGCACGGCGGCGATCGGACTGGCTCCGACGGCGGGGTAGTGCTCGGGCGCGGCCGGGAACCTGCGGTGGTCGTGTCCCGGAGCCCGGCGGTGCCCGGCGAGCTGTTCGGCGCTCTCCAGCCACAGCGCGACCTAGGTGACGCGGCGAGGCGCCGGTTCCGCTGCTCGGCCGTCTCGGCGGGGAAGAACGCCCGCATCCCGGGACTGTGCTCGAACAGGTGCTGGTGGGAGTACCCGGCGACGGCGGGGTCGTGGGGTTCGACGACCGCGAGACTGTTCCTGGTCAGAACGGGGGCAACTGCCACGGGGCCCGACGCTGGTGAGCGGTCGACCGAGTTGAACAGATCCGCCGGATGAATGGTCAGGCGCCGGACGCCGGCGTCCGGCTGGAATCGCCGGGTCACCGGGGCTCACCGGGGCTCACCGGGGCTCGCCGGGATTCATCGGTGTTCCCCTCGACATGCCGCCCAACGGATGAAATGCGTCCCCTTCAGTTACATCCTGTCCTGCCGGTCGGATAACCGCCGATCGGGTGGGATGCGGCCATGAGCGCAGGTGTCGCAGTATGACCGGCCCAGGATCGTGATTCCGTTTTGTCGCATCTTGTGCCCAGACTGCGGAGCCCCTGGTGACTGGCCACCGGCCCTGGCAGCCGACACCGAAGGAGAGCCGGATGAGCCGACGGATTCCCCGCGACGCCGCGCTGTCCGCACCGTCCCCGCACCGGTGCGGCGCCCGGGCGGGAGGGGTGCGGCGGCTCCGGATGGCGGCGGCCGGAGCGTCGGCGGCACTGGCGGCCGGACTGCTGATCGGCTGGAACCCGCCGCACTCCGCGGCCCAGCAGTCGCCTGACGCCTGGTCGGGCGACCGCCGGGCGGTCCTGCCCTCAGGTCTCGCCGTCCAGCTGGATTTCTCCGCCGCTCCCGGAGTGGCCGTCACCGCCGAACCGGGTGAATTGGCCGACCGCGCCGGGGGCGGCCGGGCGGCCGCCCTCTACACCGATGGAGTCCGGCCCGGAGATCCCGCGCAGGCCTTCCGGATCGCGGAGGACCGTCCGCAGACGGACGGTTCCTGGCGAACCGTCGGAACGCTTCAGATCGGCTTTTCCCGGACGGTCCGGAATCCCCGCCTGCATCTCAGCGGACTCGCCGGAATCGTCGCCGGGAAAGGCGGCGCCACCGGCACCGCGACCCGGCTGACCCTCACCGGCGGCTCGCCGGCCGCCCCCACCCTGGTCAACCGGACCGACTTCCCCGGCTGGACGGTCGACGGGAACACCCTCGCCCCCGCCGGGGCGGACGGCGGCGTCGACCCCTCGAACGGTTCGGCCGCCGAAGGCAGCCTGGAGCTGGCCGGCACCTTCCGCACCGCCGTCTTCCGCGTCGAGCAGCGCTCCACCGCCCGGGACGGCTCCGCCACCGCGCCGCAGCCGCTCGTCCTGGCGGCCACCGTCACCCTGGACGAGGGCGTCGGCACCGCCCCCCAGGGCTACGGGAACGCCTCCCACCTGCTCTCCGACCTCTTCCTCGGCGCGGACGCCACGACCCCGGCCCGGCTCGCCCGTCGGCCCGCCACCACCTCGCGGGGGCAGGCAGACGAGCCGCTCGTCCAACTCGACCACGGAGCCGGGCGGCGCAGCGTCTGGGCGAACCCGGCCCCGCCGCAGCTCCAGCCCGGGCGCGGCGAGTACCAGGGCGCCGACCCGGCCGTCAGCTACCCGACGGAGGCGGCGATCGGCCACTACTACCGGCTCGTCGTACCGGTCGCGGTGAGCGGCGCGTCCGCCACCCTGGCCGGCTGGGTCGACTTCGACCACAACGGGCGCTTCGACCCCGCCGAGCGGGTGCAGGCCGAGATCCCGGCGGGTGCCGACACCGCCGCCCTGGAGTGGACCGTCCCCGCCGGCGCCGCGTCCGGGGAGACCTGGGCCCGGCTGCGGATCGGCCGGGACGCGACCCAGCTGGTGCCGCCCGGCGGCTTCGCCGATTCCGGGGAGGTCTCCGACCAGCGGATCCGGCTGAACGTGGGCGCCGCCCGGCCCGAGATCGCGATCCCGGTCGACGGCAGCGTGGTCTCCGACGCCCGTCCGCAGGTGCGCGGCGAGGGCGCCGTGGCCGGTGCGACGGTGGAGGTCCGGGACGGCGACGCGGTGCTCTGCAAGGCCCGGGTCGAACGGGGCGGCGACTGGTCCTGCCGACCGGGCAGCCCGCTCGGTGCGGGGGCGCACAGCCTGACCCCGGTCGAGACGACCACCGGCGGCGTCGTGCTGCGCGGCGAGCCGGTCCGGATCACCGTGAAGACCGCGCCGCCCGCCGCCCCCGTGCTCAGCCTCCCCGAGTACACCAACGACCCGGGTCTCCAACTGACCGGCAGCGGGGAGCCGGGCAGCACCGTCTCGGTGGCCGACCAGCCGGCCGGGGGCCGTGACGGCGCCGCCGCCGAGCTGTGCAGCACGGCGGTCCGGTCGGACGGCGGCTGGGCCTGCCTGCCGGTCGAGAACCTGGCGGACGGGCGGCACCAGCTCACCCCGACCGCCGTCGACGCCGCCGGGAACCGGAGCCCGGGCCGGTCCGCCGCCCTGGTCGTCGACACCGTCCCGCCGGACCGTCCGGTGCTGACCGCGCCGGTCGCGGGCGAGACCGTCCGGGCCGCCAGGCCGAAGTTCGCCGGGCGGGCGGAGCCGGGGGCCAAGGTGACCGTCACCGCCCGGTCGGGCGGCGCGGCCTCGGCCGAGCGGATCGTCGCCTGCGGGGCCACCGCCGCCGCGGACGGCGGCTGGAGCTGCACGGCCGGCCGGGACCTGGCGGACGGCGATCAGTGGCTGGTCGTCACGGCGACCGACCTGGCGGGCAACGGGACGGCGGCCGACGCGGTCACCGTCAGGGTCGTGGCGGCCGGGGCGCCGGCGGCCACGACGGCCCCCACTTCGGTGGCTCCGAGTCCGGTGGTGCCGAGCCCGGTGGCCCCGAGCCCGGTGGTCCCGACCTCGGAGGCTTCGGCGGCGGTGCCTGTGGTGACCTTCGCTCCGGTGGTGCCTGGTGTTCCGTCACCTGCCGTGCCGTCACCGGTGGGGCCGGGCTCTCCGGTGCCGTCGCCGGGGACGCCTGCGCCGACCGCTCCCGCGTCGCCCGTTCACTCGCCCTCCGCGCCCCCGACCCCGGTGCCCGCGCCGACGGTGTTGCCCGCGACGCCGGTGCCGCCGACTCCGCCGGTCCCGTCGGTTCCCGGCCCCGAAGCCGCGCTGGAACCCGTCCTGCCCGGCCTGCTGCCGATCGTCGTCCCGGCGGTCGTCGACCCGGCCGGCCGGCCGGCGATGCCCGTGGCCACGGCCACCACCTCGGTCGGCGTAAAGCCGGGCCAGATTCCGAGCCCGAGCCCGATCTCCGGAGTGAGCCCGAGCCCGATCTCCGGCTCGTCCGCCGCGCCGTCCCCGTCTGCGTCCCCGTCCGTCTCCCCGGTCTCCCCGGTCTCCCCGGTCTCCCCGGTCTCCCCGGGCTCTCCGGGATTCCCGTCCGCGCCCTCGTCCTCCCCGTCCGCCGGGGCGGCCGCCGCCCCGGCGGCAGCCACCGGTGCGGCGCAGCCGGTGTCTGCCGGACAGGTGTCTGCCGAGCCCTCCCGGGCGCTGGCCGCGCCGCCGGCCGGGCAGTCCGTCGAGGCCGGGGCCGCGGCGTCGCAGGCGGCGTCCGACCGGTCGCGGTCGGACGGCTGGCGCGGCGGCCTCGCCGGTGTCCTGCTGCTGCTCACCGGTGTCGGGCTGATCACCCGCCGGGTCTTCTCCCGTGGCCCCGGCGCGCGGCGGCGCTGAACCATTCAGACCATTCGCTCATGTGCCTGCGCGTCAGGTCGGCTTCGGATGATTCGTCAGTAGATGTCGACACGCTCTATCTCAAATGTCGCATTTGATGACGTATGAACTTAGCCTGGCTCTGGCACTGCCCGTCAGATCCGGGCCGCCCGTTGCGCGACACACCGAACCCGAGGATCCGTGCATGGACGTCACCCGCGATTCTTCGCAGCGACCCGACAACCTGCCCAAGGCACCACCGCCGGCCCTGCCGGAACGTTCCGCCTCCGGCTCCAGCCCGCTGGTCAGGACGGTGGCCAGGGCGTCGGCCACCCGAACGGCGGCCACGCCGGCACCCAAGCCCGCCAAGCCGGCGGACGACGGTCCGGCCACCACCCCGTTGGCGGTGGTCCCCGGTCCGGTGGTCACGCCCCCCGACCTGCGGGACCCGCTGGAGACGGGGCCGGAGACCGTGGAGCTCCCGGAGGCCACCCCGGCCGGCGCGGTCGCCGCAGCCACCTCCCGCCGCCCCCCGCGCGCCGACCAGGCGCTGCGCGAGTACGGTGCCACCGCGCTGCCCGGCTGGATCGCCCTGCTGGCGGTGCTGGCCGGCCTGGCGGCCGTCGTACTGGTGCTGTTGCACGCGGGCGTCATCCCGCACTGGGACGCGCTGCCCGATCTGCGCGGCCCGGCCGCCCTGGACGGCGGCCGGGCCGAGGTGGACGCCAGGTCGATCGCCGCCGTCATCGCGGCGGGCCTGCTGGTCGTCTTCTCGCTGGCCGGGCTGCTGGCCAACGCGGGTGGTGAGACCCGGGTGCTCAGCCGCTGGGGCCGCTACCGCGGCACCGTCCGGCGGACCGGACTGGTCTGGGTCAACCCGCTGCTCCGCCGTCGCCGGGTCGACGTCCGGCTGCGTCACTGGCGCAGCGAGCCGGTCAAGGTGGTGGACCGGACGGGCACGCCGATCGTCGTCCGGCTGCTGATCGTGTGGCGGGTCAAGGACAGCGCCCGGGCGCTGCTGGCGATCGACGACCACGAGGGCTACCTGCGCGCGCAGGTGCAGGCGGTGCTGACCCGGACCGCGTCCACGCTGCCGTGCGACAGCAACGCGGCGCCCGGTCCGGCCCTGCGGGACGGCCAGTGGTTCGCCGACGAGATGACCCGGGCGTTGGCCGCCGAGGTCGCCCCGGCCGGCCTGGAGGTGTACTCGGTGCAGCCGCTGGCGCTGGACTACGCGCCCGAGGTGGCCGAGTCGATGCGCCGCCGCCGGCTGGCCGATCTGGACGCCGGCCTGCGCACGGTGCTGGTGGACGACGCGGTGGAGGCGGCGGCGCTCGCCGTCCGCCGGCTGGAGCGCGCCACCGCGCAGGAACTGGACGAGGCCGCCCGCAGTGCGCTGATGGAGCAGCTGCTGGTCGCCTTCGTCGCCCCGGCCGGAGTGGCCGCCTCGGTACCGTCCCCGGCCGCCCGGGCCGGGCGGAAGGAAGGACGACCGGCATGAGGATAGCCACCGGCACGGAAGCCGACTTCGGGACGGACTTCGTCCCGGTGTCCGGTGCGAAGGCCGACGCCGGGCGCGGAGCCCGGCTCGATGACGAGCTCGATGCGGACTTCGACGCGGACTTCGATGCCGCACTCGACGCCGTGCTCGATGCCGACTTCGGTGCGGGGTTCGCCGGCTTCGACGCCGACGCCGCGCTGATCGGCTTCGAGGAGAGCCTCGGCAGCGTTCCCGCGATGGCGGGCTGCGCCTGCCCGAACTGCGTGCTCCGGCCGCGGTTCGCCCGCCCGGCGGGGGCCGGGTCGTCCGGGTCGTCCGGGTCGTCCGGTGGCGGACGAATACACCGCGCCGTTCGCAACACCTGCCTGGCGACCACCGTGCTGGCCGGTGCCGGCGTGGTCGGTCTGACGGCCGGGGCCGGGTCCGCGCACGCCGCGGCCGGGAAGCAGGGCTGGGACGGTTCGAAGTACTGGTTCAAGAACAGCGCCGGCGAGTGGCGGTACACCAGCCACTACGACGTGTACCTGAACCGCACCGGCCAGTCCGGCGGCAAGACGACCGCCTCCGGCGCCGCCTCCTCGGGTTCCTCGGGTTCCTCGGGTTCCTCAAGCTCCAAGGCCTCCGCCTCCAAGGCCCCTGCCTCCAACGGTTCGGCCGCGTCCGCGGCCGGGAAGCAGGGCTGGGACGGCTCGAAGTACTGGTTCAAGAACAGCAGCGGCGAGTGGCGGTACACCAGCCACTACGACGTGTACCTGAACCGCACCGGCCAGTCCGGCGGCGGTTCGGCCCCCGCGCCCGACCGGCCCGCGAGCCGGCCGGACCCGGACGACGCGCCGGACTCCGGCAGCGTCGAGGCGGCGATCGACTACGCACTCGCCCAGCTCGGCAAGCCGTACGTCTGGGGCGGCAACGGCCCGTCCGGCTTCGACTGCTCGGGGCTGGTCCAGCAGGCGTACCAACGCAGCGGGATCAGCCTGCCCCGGGTGGCCGACGACCAGTACGCGGCCACCACCCCGATCGGCGCGGGGCAGCTGCGCCGCGGTGACCTGCTGTTCTGGTCGGACTCCGGCCGCGCCTCCGGCATCCACCACGTGGGGATCTACCTGGGGGGCGGCAAGTTCGTCGAGGCGCCCCGGCCGGGCAAGGCGGTACGGGTCTCCACCATCAGCAGCGGCTTCTACCCGACCCACTTCGGCCGGCCCTAGCGCCGGGCTCCCAGTACCGGGCGTCCAGTACCGGGCGCCGGCACGGCAGCGGCACGGCGGCGGCCCCCGACGGAACGGATCCGTCGGGGGCCGCTGCCGTGCCCGCCCGGAGGGGGCTCCGCTCAGGCGGAGGCGGTGTTCAGGAGGGTGAGCTGTTCCGGGGTGAGGCGCAGGGAGGCGGCGGCCAGCAGCGGGGGGAGTTGCTCGACCGTGCGGGCGCTGGCGATCGGGGCGGCGACCGTCGGGCGGGCGTTGAGCCAGGCCAGGGCGACCGTGGCGGGCTCGGCACCGTGCTCGGCGGCGACGGTGTCCAGCGCCTCCAGGACCTTGGGGCCGCGCGGGTCGTCCAGGTAGCGGGAGGCGCCCTCGGAGCGGGCGCTCGCGACCTCGCCGCCGCCGGGGCGGTACTTGCCGGTGAGGAAGCCGGAGGCGAGCGCGTAGTACGGGACGGTGGCCAGGCCGTGGTCGGCGACCACGTCGGCCAGCGGGCCCTCGAAGGTGGCGCGGGAGACCAGGTTGTAGTGCGGCTGGACGGCGACGTACTTGGCCAGGCCCTCGCTCGCGGCGAAGGCCAGCGCCTCGGCGAGCCGCTCGGCGCTGATGTTGGAGGCGGCGACCTCGCGGATCTTGCCCTCCTTCACCAGCTCGTTCAGCGCGGTGACGAACTCCTCGACCGGGGTGTCGTCGTCCTGGTGGGTGTAGTAGAGGTCGATGCGGTCGGTGCCGAGGCGGCGCAGCGAGCCCTCGACCGAGGACTTGATGTTGGCCGCACTCAGGCCGCGGGCCTCGGGGTGCAGGCCGACCTTGGTGGCGATCACCAGGTCGTCGCGGTTGCCCCGGCTGCGGATCCAGTTGCCGATGATGGTCTCGGACTCGCCGCCGACGTTGCCGGGCACCCAGGAGGAGTAGGTGTCGGCGGTGTCGACGAAGTTGCCGCCGGCGGCCGCGTAGGCGTCGAGGACGGCGAAGGACTGCTCCTCGTCGGCCGTCCAGCCGAAGACGTTGCCGCCGAGGGAGAGCGGGTACACGGCGAGGTCGGAGGTGCCCAGCCGGACCCGGCCGGGGGCGTCACTGTGGTTTCCGGTCATGAGCGGAGTCAACCGGATCGGGCGGGTGGGCATTCCATGATCCGGGCGGACTTCACACGCTTGTCGCACCCCTGTCGCAAGGGCGCGGGGACGAACCCTGGGAGGACAGGAGGGGGGAGACGTGGGGGGAGCGTGCCGGAGGAGGGTCCGGGGTGTCGGCGGGGTCCACGGATTCGTTAGAGTCCGTGCCATGGCTGACAACGACTACGACCCCGCCGGCAGCACCCAGATGTTCCGGGCGTTCGTCGACGAGAGCCCGGCACCCCAGGCGCCGGGCTCCGTCTCCACCTACGGCAGCACCAGCAACGGCAGCCGGACCGGCCTGATCGCGGTGATCGCCGTCGTCGCGCTGGCCGTTCTGGGTGCCGTCATCTGGTTGGCGGTCAAGTAACCCGCTGGACGGAGTGCCTGGCGGACTGCCCGCCCTGCCGGGTCAGCAGGGCTTCCGCCAGGCGTCCAGTTCGAGCTTCTTCTGCATCGAGCTGAAGCCGAGGGACTTGGTCTTCTCGCAGAACTTCTCCGTGCCGAGCTTGTACTCGACGTGGAAGACCGCCTTGCCCGCCTGCACGAACGGCGAGAGCCGGGCGCACTCGTTGAACTGGGCGCACTCCTCGTTCACGGCGAAGTCGAAGTCGGGCAGCAGGGCGGGGATCTGCTCCAGGTCGTTCTTCAGGCCGATCGCCATGCCGCGTTCGTGCGCGAGCCCGGCCAGCATGCGGTTGTACCGGAGCTGGTCGTCGGCGGTCAGCGGGAAGCCGCTGTTCTGGTTGTAGGCCTCGATGGTGTCCGGTTCGACGGCGTCGAACCCCTTGCTCCTGCACATGTCGAAGCGGGAGGCCATCAGGGGCTTCAGCTGGTCGATCTTGCGGATGTCGAACCACTTCTCGCCCTTCCAGCCGTTGCCGTCCCCCTGGAGGGCCTTGGCGAAGGCGGTGGAGTCGGGGCGGAAGTCCTCCCAGGACCCGGCGTTGATGTAGCAGATCACCTTGCGGCCCTTGGCGTGCAGGGCGGCGACGGTCGCGGCGTCGGTCTCGAAGCCGTCGATGTCGTAGACCGGGACGTCCACCGACTGGTCGACGCCGCCGCCGAGTTGCCACTGCCAGGCGAGGCCGGGGGTGGGCTGCCAACGGGAGCCTGCGGGCTGCGGTGGCGTGCCGGGCGTGCCGGGGGCCGACGGACTGCCGGGGGTGCCCGGGGTCGCCGGGGTGGTTCCGGGGGTGCCCGGGGTGCTGGGCGTGCCGGGGGTCCCGGGAGTGGACGTCGTGGGTGCCGACGGGGTGCCCGGCTCGGTGGTGGCGGTGGCCGCGGGCGGCTGGGTGCCGGTGGCGTCGGCCGAGGAGTCGTCCCCGTCCTCCGAACCCGAGCTGCTGCACGAGGTCGCCAGCAGGGCGGTGGTCAGGGCGAGGGCGGCCAGCAGGGGCCGGGTGCGGCGTGTCACGGTGGTCGAACTCCGAGTCGGATCAGGTCGGTTCGGCGACGGTGCGGCGGGAAGGTCGGGTGGTCGGTCAGACGGCCAGGCCGTGCGGAAGGGTGCTCCAGGGGTTCTCCCCGGCGCCCGGGACGGCGCAGCCGACACCGGCCCGGCGTGCGGCGATCAGGGCGACGGCGTCCCGGGCCTGGTCGGCGGGGACGTCGTACACGAGGTGGCAGAACCGGGCGGCGGCGTGCCGTCCGGTCCAGAGCGGCAGGGTCATCTCCCGGTAGGCCGTCCAGTCGCCCTCGAAGGTGACCAGCAGGTCGGCGAGGCCGACCTCGGCGTATCCGGGGTCGGGGTGGTCGCCGTGGCCGAACACCACGGTGGCGCAGCCGGCGGCGCGGGCCGCGGTGGCGAGCCGTCGGTAGTGCGCCAGCGCGCCCGGATGGGTGGCGACCTGGTCGAGGTAGACGCCGGTGATGCCGTGGCGTTGACGGTAGGTCAGGATGTCGTTCACCACGGCGGCGTGCGGCCGTCGGCCGTAGTCGGTGTCGGCGTAGCCGAGCAGCGGGAGGCCGGCCTTGTGCAGCTCGTCGGCGGCCTCGGCGAAGACGTTGTCGGGGGTGTCGCCGGGGCCGTCGGCGAGGTTGAGCACGACGGCGGCGATCCGGCCCGGGTCGGCGGCGGCGACCGCCTGCCAGGCCGCCGGGTCCACCGCGGGGTGGACGTACAGCGGCACCAGCAGGCGGCCGTCGTTCGGGCTTGCGCCGGTCATGCGGCGACCAGTGGGCCGGTGCTGAGCCAGAGGTCGCGCAGGGTGTCGGCGAGGCCGGTCTCCGGGTGCCAGCCGAGCTCCCGGGCGGCGGCCGAGACGTCGGCCTGCTGCCAGGAGACGGCGGCCGAGCGCTCGGAGCCGGCACCGCTCTCGTCGATCCGGCCGGTGAAGCCGGCCGCCGCGACCAGGCCGTCGGCGATCGCCCGGACCGGCTGCGCCCGGCCGGAGGCCAGGTTGAGCACCCGGGGCAGCGGGCGCTCGGCGGCGACGGCCAGGCCGACCGCGCGGGCGACGTCCCGGGCGTCGACGAAGTCGCGGTGGGCCGAGAGGTCCCCGACCTTCACCACGCCGTCGGCACCTTCCGGGGCGGCCCGGCGCAGCTCGGCGGCGAGCCGGCCGGGCAGCGATCCGGCCGGGGCGCCCGGGCCGACCGGGTTGAACACCCGCAGCACCACGGCGTCCAGCGGCGAGCCGGCCACCGCGAGGGAGCCGGCGAGCTTGGTGGCGCCGTAGACGCCGACCGGGCGGGCGTCGGCGTCCTCGGCGAGCGAGCTGCCGGGGGCGCAGACGCCGTACTCGCCGGCCGAGCCGATGTGCACCAGCCGGGCCTTCGGGGCACCCTCCCGGAGCGCCTCGCAGAGCACGGCCGGGCCACGGGCGTTGACCTCGGCGAGCGTGACCGCGCTGCCGGCCACCGCGCCGGCGAAGTTGACCACCGCGTCGGGGGCGAGCGCGGCCAGCTCCTCGCCGAGCGGGCCGGCCTGGGCGGTGGCCAGGTCGAGGCGCAGGTCGTGGTCGGGCCGGCGCCCGGCGGTCAGCACGGTGGCGCCGGGCAGCGACCGCAGGACGGTGGCGGCGTGCCGGCCGAGGAAGCCGTCCGCGCCGAGCAGCAGGATCCTCACGCGGCCCGTCCGTCCTTCTCGGGGCCGGCGGCGGCCGTGGCGGGCTGGTCGGGTGCGGCGGCGAGACCGGCGTCCGGTGCGGTGCGGGCGGCCGGGACCGGCTGCTCCTGCCCGCCCGGGACGGCGTACAGGCCCTCGGACTCGGCCGGCATCAGCTGCGAGCGGATGAGCGAGAACTCGGCGTTGGCCCGGTCGTAGTCGTCGGGGCGGCCGATGTCCAGCCAGTAGCCGCCGAACTCGTAGGCGGACGGCGGGGTCTGGGCGGCGAGCAGGTCCAGCACGAGCTCGTCGAAGCCGAGCGGCAGGCCGGGCGTGTACTTGGCGAGCGCCGAGCGGGAGACGCCGTAGACGCCCATCGAGACCCGGTAGTCGATGCTCGGCTTCTCCTGGAAGCCGGTGATGGAGCCGGAGTCGGTGGTCAGCACGCCGAAGTCGATCTTGACCTGGCGGGCGTAGGTGGCGATGGTGAGCGGCGCCCCGGAGGCCTCGTGGTGCTTGAGCACCCCGGCGAAGTCCAGGTCGGTGAGGATGTCGCCGTTCATCACCAGGAAGTTCTCGGGCAGCCGGTCCTGCATGGTGAGCAACGGGCCCATGGTGCCGAGCGGGCTGTCCTCGACGGCGTAGCCGACCCGCAGGCCCCACTGGGAGCCGTTGCCGACGTACGCGCGGATGATGTGGCCGAGGTGGCCGATGGCCAGGGTGACGGTCTTGAAGCCCGCGGCGGCGAGCTGGCGCATCACGATCTCCAGGATCGCGTGCTGGTCGCCGATCGGGACGAGCGGCTTGGGGAGCGCGGTGGTGTAGGGGCGGAGACGGACGCCCTTACCGCCGGCCAGGATCACTGCATGCATGGTGTTTCCCCCACGGAATTTAGTGCGACAGGAGCCTTGGATAGCGAGTTCTGGCAGGTGGTGCGGCGGCGTCAGACGTTGTAGATGTCGGTCTTGTAGCGGGCCAGGTTGGCCGGGTCGCGGAAGAACTCGATGGTCTGCTCCAGGCCCTCCTCCAGCGAGAAGGCGGGCGCCCAGCCGGTGGCGGTGCGCAGCCGGGTGGCGTCCGCGACGAGCCGCATGACCTCGGAGTTGGCCGGGCGGATGCGCTGCTCGTCCTCCTTCACCAGGAGGTCGACGCCCATCAGCTTGCCGACCAGGGTGACCAGGTCGCCGACCGAGATCTCGCCGCCGGTGCCGGCGTTGAAGGTCTTGCCGACCACGGTCTCGGCCGGGGCGGTGCCGACCGTGCGGAAGGCGTTGGCGGTGTCCTTGACGAAGGTGAAGTCGCGGGTGGGGCGCAGGTCGCCGAGGGTGATCTCGGTCTCGCCGGCCGCGACCTGGGCGATCACGGTCGGGATGACGGCGCGCATCGACTGGCGCGGGCCGAAGGTGTTGAACGGGCGCAGCGTGACGACCGGGGTCTCGAAGCTGGCGTGGTAGCTGTCGGCCAGCCGGTCCCCGCCGGCCTTGGAGGCGGCGTACGGGGACTGGGTGTTGATCGGGTGGTCCTCGGTGATCGGCACGGTCTGCGCGGTGCCGTAGGTCTCGCTGGTGGAGGTGTGCACCAGGCGGGGGATCTCCAGGTGGCGCACGGCCTCCAGCACGTTGAGGGTGCCGGTGACGTTGGTGTCGACGTACGAGTGCGGGGCCCGGTACGAGTACGGGATCGCGATCAGGGCGGCCAGGTGGTAGACCGCCTCGGTGCCCTTGACCAGGCCGTTGACGGAGCCCGGGTCGCGGACGTCGCCGAGGACGATCTCGACCGACTCCAGCACCTCCTTGGACAGGGTCTCCAGCCAGCCGAAGGAGGAGAAGGAGTTGTACTGGACCATGGCGCGGACCTGGTGTCCGTCGGCGACCAGGGTCTCGACGAGGTGGGAGCCGATGAAGCCCTCGGCTCCGGTGACGGCGACGCTGCTCATGCGTGTTTCGCTTTCTGTTCTTCGGGGACGGCCGGGCGGGACGGTCAGTGGTGGCCCGGCGTGCACCGGCCGTGGCCGGTGGTCGGTGGTGTCGGACGGTTCAGCGGTGCTTGGTGGTGCGGCCGAGCACGGGCCCGGCGATTGCGGTGAGGACGGCCGCCGCGGCCCCGCAGCCGATCAGCTGCAGGACGGTCGGGTCCACCCCGGTCAGCAGCGCGGTGCACTCGGCGCCCGCGGCTGCCAGACAGATCAGGGCCGTGCTCCAGCTGAGCCCGAAGGCGTTCAGCAGCAGCGCCAGCCAGAGCGAGCCGCCCAGCAGCAGCAGCGCACCGAGCTCCGGGACGCCGAGCGCCGGGGCGCCGGGCCAGAGCACGGTGGCGGCGGCGTCCAGCGCGGCCACGGTGGTGAGGTAGATGAAAAGGCAGCCGAGCAGCACGCCGCCGGTGCGGCGGGCGAACGCGGCCGGGGTGTGGCTGGTCCGCAGCGCGGCGACGGCCATCGCCCGGTAGCGGAAGAGCAGCCACTCGGCGAGCCCGAGGCTGAGCGTCAGCGCGATCATCGCCGGCCCCGTCGGGCTGGCTGACGCGCCTTCGGCGGCGCCGGTGCGGACCGCCTGGTGGACGGTGGTGCCGAGGCCGGCGATCAGGGTGAGCGCGCCGACCGCGAGCCCGAACAGCAGGTGCGGCAGCTCGTGCAGGAGCGGGAGCCTCAGTGCCGTGGAGTCCTGCTCGCTGCGCAGGCAGCGGACGATCTCCCGGGTGGCCAGCCCCACCGCCAGCCCGAGCGAGGACAGCAGGACGACCGTCCGGACCGGTTGTGGCACGTCGACGGCGAGCACCACGCCCGCGCCGACCGCGGACGGCGCCAGCGCGAGCAGCAGGAACTTCTCCCGGCCGAGCACCAGCAGCACGGTGGCCGCCGCCAGGTAGCCGGACTGCCCGGCGGCGAAGCAGAGCGCCCCGAGCGGGCCGCCGACCACGTACCCGGCGGTGGCCGCGACCAGCGCGCCCAGCGGAGCTCCGACGGCCAGGCAGAGCCCGGCCGCCCGGCGCCGGCCGCGGCCGAGCCAGGCGTACGAGCGGTGCGCCAGCGCCTGGTTCCAGGACCAGCTGACCAGGGTGGCCACCGAGAGCGCGAGCATCCCCGAGGGGAGGCCGAAGCGCATCCGGGTGGCTGCGAACAGGTTGGCGCCGAGCAGGTAGCCGAGTCCGGGCAGGGCGAAGACCAGTCCGCGCACCACGCAGCGCCAGGGGTCGGCCCGCCAGGGGTTGGCGAACTCGGCGCTCGGGCCGGGGTAGCGGCGCTCGACCTTCTCGAACAGCTCCTCGGCGACGGTGAACGCGTCGGGGCGGCCGTACAGCAGCCCGGCCTGCTCGTCGGAGAGGCCGTCGGACTCCAGGAAGGCCGCGATCTCGTAGGGGTGGACGGCGTCCGCGCAGACGTCGGCGAGCCGTTCGGCCAGCTCGTCCAGCGGGTCGGGGGAGAGGTCGAGCTGCTCCTGCGGCTCGACCGGCTGCGCGGGCACCGCCTGCCGGCGGCGCTTGCGCGGGAGGGTGCGCAGCTGCACGGTCTGTTCGGCCCAGTCCGGGCCGGCCTCGTCGGGGACGAGGCGCAGGGGCCCACTCATGCGTCCACCTCGCTGCGCTCGGCGGCCGCTTCGCGGGACACGCTGCTCTTCATGGTTCGCTTGCTGCGCTCGCTCACGCCGCCACCTCGCTGCGCTCGGCGGCCGCTTCGCGGGACACGCTGCTCTTCATGGTTCTCGTGCTGCGCTCGTTCACGCCGTCACCTCGTCGCGCTCGCCCAGGGCCACGGGCTCGTCCCAGCCGGCCGGGGCGCCGTCCTGGACCGCGACCACGCCGTTCGGCAGCCAGCGGGAGGTGCCCAGCAGCTCGGTGTAGATGCCGCGGAAGCCGTCGATGTTCTGGCGGAGCGTGAACTGTTCGATCACCCGCAGCCGGGCCTGCTCGCCCAGCCGGGCGCGGCGCTCGGGGTCGCGCAGCAGCTCGATGGCGGCGGCGGCCATGGGTTCGGGTTCGCGCGGGGGGACGACCAGGCCGGTGTCGCCGACGGCCTCGCGCACGCCGCCCACGTCGGTCGAGACGGTGGAGCGGCCGCAGGACATCGCCTCGATCAGGGTGAACGGGAAGCCCTCGCTGATGCTGGAGAGCATCACCACGTTCCCCGCCGCGTACGCGTCGGTGATGTCGGCGACGCGGCCCTCGAAGGCCACCGAGTCGGCGATGCCGAGCTCGGCGGCCAGGGCTATGCAGCCGTCGCGGTACGCCTCGCCGCCCTTGGGCGTGCCGCCGAACAGCCGCAGCCGGGCCTCGGGTATCTCGCGCTGGACGATCGCGAAGGCCCGGATCAGCGTCTCCAGGTCCTTGATCGGGTCGACCCGGCCGGCCCAGCTGAGCGTGGGCGTCTGCGGCTCGGGTCCGGCGGGCGGGAAGGCCGCCGGGTCCACGCCGTTGTAGACGGTGCGGATGTGCGCGGACGGCGTGCCGCCGCGCTCCTCCCAGCGCCGGTTGTACCGGTTGCCGGGGGTGACCAGTGCGGCCCGCCGGTAGCTCTCCTCGGCGAGCATCCGGTAGAAGCCGAGCAGCAGTGCCTTGACCGGCCAGCGGTACGGGCCGGTGCGGTAGCCGAGGTAGCGCTCGCGCAGGTAGATGCCGTGCTCGGTGAGGAGAAACGGTACGCCGTACTGCTGTGAGGCGATCAGCCCCGGCAGGGTGGCCAGGCCGCCGCTGGCGGCGTGCGCGACGCCCTCCTTGGGCGGCTCGGCCGAGAGCGGGCGCAGCGCGTGCTCCAGCAGGTCGGTGGCGTTGAGCGCGTCGTGCAGGGTGGGCCTGGAGACGGCGGTGGAGAGGTAGTCGCGGGTCCACACGTGCTGGAGGGTGCGCAGGGCGCGCTCGCTCCGCAGTGCCGGGCTGAGCAGCCCGCGGCGGGCGAGGTCGGCGAAGCCGTACAGCTCGGTGCCGAAGTGGGTGGTGTAGACCGGGTCGAGGATGGAGTGCAGGAAGCGTTCGTACGCGTTGAGGAAGCGGCGCATCTCCTTGCCCCGCGGGGCTCTGCCCTCGGTGGCCGGGCCCCACAACGGCGCGGTCGTGACGGACCGCACGTTGGCGGGCAGCTCCCAGGCCAGCGGTTCGTGGCCGGTGCCCGTGACGGCGATGATGTCGAAGTCGACGTCCGGCATGCCCTGGACGAGCTGGTCGCACCAGACGCTCACACCGCCGTGCTGGTGCGGGTACGTCCCCTCGGTGAGCAGGGTGACGCGCATGGCTTTCCCCCCTCCTGTCCTTGCGTCAAGCGTCCGGCCCGAAGGGCCGGTCGGGTGCCGGTGGTGGGGCCGGGGGACGGCCCGGCCCCACCACCGGTATCACCTCTTAGCGGGTGCCGGTCGTCCCGGCGGTCTTCTTCGCCGGGTCGGCCTTCCCCCCGGAGGCCTTGCCGGTCTTGCTGCTGCCCTGGGCGGTGCCCTTGCCGGCGGAACCGGTGGTGGCGCCCTTGCCCGCGACCGGTGCCCCGCTGCCGGGGATCAGCACCGGCGCGTCGGTCCGGACGGTGTCGCCGGGGCCGGCCGGGACGGCGTCGGCGGTGCCCTGCGGCACGACCTTCTTGTCGGCCGGCGCCGGTGCGGTCACCGACTGGGCGGCGACGTTCGGCGTGACGGCCGGGGCCGCCGCCGGGGCTGCGGCCAGCTTCAGCGTCACGGCGCTCTGCAGCAGAGCGGGCTTCACCCAGCCGGACAGCGTACCGGCGTACGCGGTGCCGAACGGCGTGGTGCCGATGGACAGCTTCTGCGTGGTGCCGGTGGGCATGGTGGCCTGGATCTGGACGCCGGCCGGGGCCGACACCGTCACGGTGTCGCCGACCCGGTACGCGGTGACCTGGCCGGAGGCGAGGGCCGCGTTCCAGGCCGCGCGCCGCTGGAACTCGGCGCCGATGTCCTTCTGCGCCAGGTTCACGATCGGGGCGTTGTCGGCGTGCAGCGAGCGGTAGGTCGAGAGGACCTTCTCCAGCACCGGGTAGACGATCCGGTCCTCGGACAGGTTCGACTGGTGGATGAAGTGCGGCCGCGGGTCGTTGCTCAGCACGTGGCCGAGGTCGATCCGGGCCTCCAGCGGGACGATGTACGACTGGTAGCCGGTGTTGACGTCCAGCGGTGCCGGCAGGCAGGTGGAGTTGGCGTTGTTCTCGCAGACGCCGCTGCCGCCCTTGGCCGCGCTGGTGTAGATCCAGTTGTACTCGTCGGTCTCCTCCTTCGCCGTGCCGGCGTTGTAGAAGACGTTCATCGGGTACCGCGGCACGGTCAGCGTGGACGAGCCGACGGCCCGCTGGGCGGGCTCGCGGGAGGCGTCGCTGGCCGTCCACTTGACGCCGTTGGCGACCAGCGAGGGGGCCAGGTACGGGTTGTCGCTGGTCTCCTGCGGGGCGGTCAGCAGACCGGAGTGCTCACCGGTGACCAGCTCGGTCTTGTCCAGGTGCAGGTTGCGCGCCGTGGCCCAGTCGAGGTTGTTCTTGATCTGGGAGGTGATGGTGGCCTGGTCGACCCAGACCGTGTTGCCGGAGGCGTCCTTCGTGCACTTCCACGGCACCACCGAGACGTCCTGGAGACAGCCCAGGTACGGGTGCGTGTAGGTGTGGTTGATCCACCGGTAGCTGGCCTGGTCGGCGATCATCTGGTCCACCACCGGGTCGGTGGTGGTCTCGTGGTCGGCCTTCCAGTCCTCGCTGCCGCCGCCGTTGAACACCATGTCCATGGTGAAGTTGTTGGCGGTCTGCCACTGCTTGGCGTACTGCGCGTCGGCGACCGTCATCCGGATCGGGTTGGCCGTCTCGGGGGTGCCGGGCGGGCAGGTGACGTCGCCGGGGGTGCACTTCAGCGCGGTGTCCCAGCGGTCGTCGGCCAGGAAGACGTCGTCCACGTGGGCCGCGAAGTAGTTGCGGTCGTAGCCGAGGTGGACGCCCTGGGTTATCCAGTCGACTATGCCGCGCGCCAGCAGCCGGTACTGCTGCTGGTACTGGTTGTAGACGAAGGTGACGACCAGTTCCTTGCGGCCGTCGTGGCTGTACTCGCCGACCAGCGAGCCGCGCGCGGTGGAGCCCGGGATCGGGGCGTCCACCAGCGGCGTGAACGAGGCGCCGGCCGGCAGCGAGGCCAGCGGGGTGGCCAGGTAGCCGTAGCTCTCGTCCACCGACGGGTCGTTGTCCTCGAAGGGCACGGCGCCCTTGAGGTAGCCGAACGGGCCGGCCAGGCCGGCCGTGGTGACCTGGCCCTGGACGCCGTCCAGCTTGCCCATGTAGCCCGGGTTCGCCGCCCAGTTCAGGCCGACGTCCGGCTGGGCGTAGGTGTACGCGTCGACCTGGCGCACGCCGAAGGCGGCCTCGTAGGTGGCGAGGGCCGTCATCTCGACGGAGCCCGCCGCGAACGGGTTGTTGTTGGGCATGACGATGCCCTGGTACTTGCCGCGAGGCTGCCCGTTGACCGTGTCGCTGAGGAAGGCGGCATCGATGACCGGGCGGTTGGCGTCGTTGAGGTCGACGACCTTGTACGGGGTGCCCTGGCTCTTCAGCTCGGCGGCGACGGCCGCCGTCGCGGGCCCGCCGTCACTGATCACCAGGACCGTGAGGTCGATCCTGGGAGCCGTGCTGGCACCGTGTGCGAGGGACGACTGCAGGCCGCCGGCCAGCAGGACTGCTGCCGCGCATGCGGCAACTCTTCGGGTCGCTCGACCCATGTGTGTTCCTCCCCTGGGCAGGGCGCTCCGCTGCTCGGCGCTCGCCTGCCCTGTCGCTGTTCGCGGGCAGCAGGCTGCCCGGCGCCCATCCTGGTGGAGACTCCGCACCGATTGGGACCAAATGGGCGGGAGTGCAGCGAATCTGTTACCAACGTTCATGGCGATGCCATGAAGGCGCTGATTGTGGCCGGAACTGCACCCGCTGCGCAAATAATGAATTGAAAATTAAAACCCGAAGCCTGAGCGTTACCGCTGGTCACCCACCGTGCGCTGGGGCTGGCTGTGGCGCGCCCTACACTGGCGGCGTTGCGCATGACACTCTGGCACATCCTCCCGTTCCGTCGGGCAGGTTCATGCAATATCGCGCAGGGTTGTGCCATGTCACAGTCCGAATATCCAATGGAGGCCGCCGCGTGACCGAGCAGCAGACCGAGACCGCCGTTATCGAGGCCACCCGGAAAGCGGTGCAGGGCGCCCCGGACGCGGACCTGCCGGCCCGGAGCCTCGGCCTGCAGGGCGCCGTCAACGCCCGCGATCTCGGCGGCTACCGGGCGGCCGGCGGCACGGTGCTGCGGCACGGCGTCGCGCTGCGCAGCGACGGCCTCAACCGGCTCACCGACGCGGATCTCGGCCTGCTCGGCTCACTCGGCCTGCGCCAGGTGGTCGACCTGCGCAGCCTCGACGAGGTCCGCGAGGCCGGCCCCGACCGGGTCCCCGGCCTGCCGGTCGCCGCGATCGCGGCCGCCGAGATGTCGGCCACCCCGATCACCGTGGAGCCCGCCACGCCGGACGGCGTGACCCTGCACCACGTGCCGGTCTTCGCCGCCGACTTCGACATCTACGTGACGCTGCGTGACGCGCTGGCGGACCGCAGCCCGGAGAAGCAGCGCGCCCTGCTCGGCGACGGCAGGGCCGCCGCGATGATGACCGGCCTCTACCGCTGGTTCGTCACCGACCAGGTGGCCCGCGAGCGCTTCGCCGTGGTGCTGCGCCTGCTGGCCGCGCCGGACGGCCCGCCGCTGCTCTTCCACTGCTCGGCCGGCAAGGACCGCACCGGCTGGACGGCCGCGATCCTGCTGACCGCCCTCGGCGTGGACCGCGAGACGGTCTTCGCCGACTACCTGCTCACCAACGAGCGCTCCGCCGGGATCGTCGAGAACATCGTCGACAGCTTCTTCACCCGCGGCCTGATGCAGGAGCCGGAGCTGCTGCTCCCGGTCTTCCGGGCGGAGCGCTCCTACCTGGAGGCGGCCTTCGAGGAGGTCGCGACCGGCTGGGGCACCTTCCAGGGGTTCTGGCGGGACGGACTCGGGCTGGACGACGAGGTGCTGGAGGGCCTGCGGGCCAACCTGCTCACGGCGCCCTGAGCGCCCCTCAGGGGCGCGTCAGGACGCCGGGTGGCACTCGGGGGCCCGGGCGTGCCGTCAGCCCTCGCTGATCAGGCCCTCGCGCAGCTGGGTGAGGGTCCTGGTCAGCAGCCGGGAGACGTGCATCTGGGAGATGCCGATCTCCTCGCCGATCTGCGACTGGGTGAGGTTGGCGAAGAACCGCAGCATGATGATCCGGCGCTCGCGCGGCGGCAGTTTGGCCAGCAGCGGCTTCAGCGACTCGCGGTACTCCACGCCCTCCAGCGCGAGGTCCTCGTAGCCGAGCCGCTCGGCCAGCGGGCCGTCGCCGTCCTCCTCGCCGGGGCTGGAGTCCAGCGAGCTGGCGGTGTACGCGTTGCCCACCGCCAGGCCCTCGACCACGTCCTCCTCGCTGACGCCCAGGCAGGCGGCCAGCTCGGCGACGGTGGGGGAGCGGTCCAGCCGCTGGGCCAGCTCGTCGCCGGCCTTGGTGAGCGCCAGCCGCAGCTCCTGGAGCCGCCGGGGCACCCGGACCGACCAGCTGGTGTCCCGGAAGAAGCGCTTGATCTCGCCCACGACGGTCGGCATCGCGAAGGTGGGGAACTCCACCCCGCGCTCCGGGTCGAACCGGTCGATCGCCTTGATCAGGCCGATCGTGCCGACCTGGACGATGTCCTCCATCGGCTCGTTGCGGCTGCGGAACCGGGCCGAGGCGTACCGGACCAGCGGCAGGTTGAGCTCGATCAGGGTGTCGCGGACGTACGTGTGCTCGGCGCTGCCGGCCTCCAGGGCGGCCAGGCGCAGGAAGAGCGAGCGGGAGAGCGTCCGGGTGTCCAGCGCGGCACCGGACGGTGCCTCCGCGGGCGCGTGGGCGGACGCCCCGGGCACCGTCCGTCCGACGGTCCCCGGCGGGGCCCCGGGGGCGGGCGGGGCTGCGGCCGGGCCGCGCTGCACCGGGATCAGGTCGACGGCGACCGTTGTGCCACTGGCCCGACCACCGTGGATCTCCGCAGCGCCCAGATCTCCGGACATGCACCCACCCCCTTGTGACTGACAGTTGAACGGGGGCTGTCGCACTGAGGTTCCCGGCGACGCCCTCCCCCTCCATACCGGAACACGGTCCCCGGCAAACCCGAACGTCGCAAGACGTCACGCGTCGGTAACGCGCAGCAATCCTGTTCCGGGTGCCCTTTTGCCGTGCTCTGAGGGGATTGTGATGCTCAGTCTTCCCAGGAGTTGCCGGTCCGAAGCCTGGCCAGGATCCGGGACAGAAGGCGTGAGACGTGCATCTGGGACATCCCCAGCTCGGTGCTGATCTGCGACTGCGTCAGGTTGGCGAAGAACCGCAGCATGACGATCCGCCGCTCCCGCTCCGGCAGCTGCACCAGCAGGTGGCGGACCATGTCCCGGTGCTCGACCTCGGCCAGCGCCGAGTCCTCGTAGCCGAGCCGGTCCAGCAGGGCGAGCCCGCCCTCGTGCTCCTGCGCCGCCTCCAGGGAGGCCGCGTTGTAGGCCCGCCCGGCGTCCAGACAGGCCCGGACGTCCTCCTCGGGGATGCGCAGGCTGGCGGCGATCTCCGGCACCTTGGGGGCCCGGCCGTGGGTCACCGTCAGCTCCTCCATCGCGCCGCTGACCTGCACCCAGAGCTCCTGGAGCCGGCGCGGCACGTGCATGGTGCGGACGTTGTCCCGGAAGTACCGCTTGATCTCGCCGAGGATGGTCGGCAGGGCGTAGGTCGGGAACTGGACGCCGCGGGTGGGGTCGAACCGGTCGATCGCGTTGATCAGGCCGATCGTGCCGACCTGGACGACGTCCTCCATCGGCTCGCTGCGGCTGCGGAACCGGGTCGCCGCGTAGCGGACCAGCGGGATGTTGACCTCGATCAGGGCGGCCCGGACCCGCTCCCGCTCGGGGGTGTCCGGGGGCAGCTCGGCGAGCCGCTCGAAGAGCACCCGGGTCAGCGTCCGGACGTCCACCACGGGGCGCCCGCCGGGGCCGCGGAGGCCGTCCGGGCGCAGTTCGCCGGCCGGGCCGATGACGGCGGCCAGGACCTCCTCGGGCGGCACGGCCTGGACGGGGGGCTGGGCCTGGGCTTGAACGGAGGCTTGAGCCTGAACGGAGCTCTGGGGCGGGGCCTGAGCCTGGGGCGGGGTCTGGGGCGGGGGCTGGGCCGGGGGTTGCGCCTGGCCCTGTGCGGGCGGGGCCGGCGCCGGTGCGGCGGCCCCCGTACTGGTCTGTGCAGTGGCCGGCCCGGTATCGGTTCCCGGCGCGCTCCCTGGTGTCCGCACGGACACGTCACCCCTCCCAAAGTCGACAATGGTGGGACTTGCGGATCGGGCGTCGCGTCTGGGTTCACCACCTCGCCATGTCCGGCAAAACCGGTCATAGCATCACAAGGCGGGCGCAGGTCGGGCAAGCACCGCGTAGAGGTGTGTTGGTGGTGCGGGGGTGCTTCACCGGGTCTTCCGGCGCGGCCTCCGGAGGATCGTTCCGGGACAGAGCAAGGCGCCCCGCCCGGGTCTCGGGAGGGGCGCCGCGGTCCGTCCGGGGGATGTCCCGGGATCAGACCTCGATGTCGGCGATCACCCAGGTGGCGAACTCGCGCCACTGGCCGGCCGCGGCCTGGTGGGCCGGGTGGGTGAGGTAGGCCTGGAGCGCCTCGCGGTCCTCGACCAGGCTGTTGATCGCGTAGTCGTGGGCGATGTCGCGCTCGGTGGTGTTCCAGCCGCACTCCCACTCGCGCAGCTCGGGGATGACCGGGCCGAGGGCCTCGAAGGCCTTGGCGCCGGCGAGCGCGCGCTCGTCGTCCTTGCTGACGCCTTCATTGAGCTTGAACAGGACCAGGTGCCGGATCACGATGCCGCTCCTCGCGGACGGGGGGTTGAGGGACGCGCCCACCGTAGCCGGTGCCGGAGCGGCTACTTCACCAGCCCGGTCATGAAGGTGCCGATCGCCTTGGCGGCGTTCGAGATGCCCTCGAAGCCCAGTTGGACGAGCTCGGCGGCGCGGGCCGGCGAGGTGATGATCGTGTAGAGCACGAAGACGAGCAGGAGAACCATGCCGATCTTCTTCGCCTGCGCCATCCGGTGGCCTTCCTCCCTGCTGTGGGCCGCCGCCATTCGGTCCCCGAGCGTCCCTCTGCATTGGGCAGCTTATCCACCGGACGGCCTATCAAGTGTGCGACGCGTTCGCCCGGCGGGACGAAGGTCCCCTTGAGTGGGGCCTTTCTCCGGGTGCCCCGGCGCGATGCGTCGAGCAGGATGGTTGATGTGCCGAGGATCTGGCAGGAATCCCCGGTGTGTGGATCCGGAGCTCCCCGCTGTGGGACCGGGCACCGCGACTTCCCCCGACGCGGCCCCGGTTGTGGGACTCCGCCCGGGGGAGCGGTTGTTCCCCCCTGGGCCGCTCCCCCCTCCAGGCTCCGTGCTCGAAGGGCGTTGGTGGTCATCGGCCCAGGGCGCGGAGCCCTTTCCGCGTATGAGGGTGCGCGGGAACGACGAGGGCCCCGTCCGGTGCGGACGGGGCCCTCGTGTTGCTGGCGGTAGCGGTGGGATTCGAACCCACGGTGGAGTTGCCCCCACACACGCTTTCGAGGCGTGCTCCTTTGGCCGCTCGGACACGCTACCGAGGGGAACTCTACCGGACGGGTGGCTCCGTCACGAAATCCGTATCGGGAGGGGGTCCTGCGGGTCGCCTGCGGGGGTGCGCGGCGGTGTTCGGCGGGGTGTTCGGCGGTGGGTGTTCAGCGGTGGGTGTCGAAGAAGGCCCGGAGCTGTTCGGCGCAGTCGTCGGCCAGGACGCCCGGGACGACCTCGGGGCGGTGGTTGAGCCGGCGGTCGCGCATCACGTCGAAGAGGGAGCCGGCGGCGCCGGCCTTCTCGTCGAGGGCGCCGTAGACCACCCGGTCGATCCGGGAGAGGACGATGGCGCCCGCGCACATGGTGCAGGGCTCCAGGGTGACCACGAGGGTGCAGCCGCTGAGGCGCCACTCGCCCTCCCGTCGCCCGCCGCCACCCTTGTTCGGAGCGCTTCGCGCGGCCGCTCCCAAATTGGCGGCCGCCTCGCGGATGGCGACGACCTCGGCGTGGGCGGTCGGGTCGCCGACCGCCTCGCGCTCGTTGTGGCCGCGTCCGATCACCTCGCCGTCCGGGCCCAGGACGAGCGCCCCGACCGGGACGTCCCCGGTGGCCGGCGCCAGTGCGGCCTCGGCGATGGCGAGGCGCATCGGCGCCGCCCAGCGGTCGCGGACCGGGTCGGGGCGGACGGGGGCGGGGAGCGGGGCTATCTGCGGGACAGCCGGTAGGACTGTCTGGCGGGCGGACGCGGACTGCATGGCATCCAGTGTCCGGCATCCGGTGACGGGCACCGGTCGCTACCGGACCGCCTCCAGGACCTCGCCGCAGCCGAGGGCCTCGGCGATCTCCTCCAGGGCGTCGCCCGGAACGGCGCCCTCGCCGCTGAGGGCGAGCAGCTCCTCGGAGGGCAGCCCGAACTCGGAGAGCAGGTGGGAGTCGCCCAGCGGGCCGACCGGGACGCCGCCGCGGGTGCCCGCGTCGTCGTCCTCCTCCTGCTCCTGCGCCACCTCCTCGTCCTCCAGCTCGGCGACCAGGTTGTCGAGGTCGCCGAACTCGCTCTCGCCGGCCTGGTCGACCAGCTCGTCGGTGAGGACGGAGCCGTACGAGCTGCGCGCGGCGGCGGCGCCGTCCGACACGAAGATGCGCGGGTCCTCCTCACCGTCGACCCGGACGACGGCGAACCAGGCGTCCTCCTGCTCGATGAAGACCAGGACGCTGTCGTCGTCCTGGGCGGCCTCGCGGGCCACATCGGCCAGATCGGCCAGGGTTTCGACGTCGTCGAGTTCCGTCTCGCTCACATCCCACCCGTCCTCGGTGCGAGCAAGCACTGCAGCGAAGTACGCCACCAGGGACACTCCCAAGATCTCGGTCTCGGCTGTCGGCGCGCTCGGGCAACGCGGAACCTGGCCGCCCCCGCGCCAGAGGCGGTCCGCTGTTCGGACCGTCCCATCGGAATCGTGACAGAAAGCCCGCCGTTGCGGGGGGTGTTCGGCAGCGCGTCTTTGCAGGTCGTGTCGGAAGGACTGGCCGGGGGCCGGTGTACGCCCGCCGGGGCGCGCCGAGACCGCTCGAACGGCGGTCGCGCGGCGGTCGCGCGGTGGCCGGAAGGGGGCCCGGGAGGGGCGGGGGAGTGATCCGGAGGGGACGGGAGACCCTTCAGATCCGGAAGGTTCGCATCCGCAGGGCTTCGCGCATCCGCCGTTCCTTGGTCCGGCGGGGCTGCACCCGCTCACGCAGTTCGCGCGCCTCGGCGAGCTCGCGCAGGAAGACGGCCCGCCGCTTGCGGCGTTCCGCCTCGGTCTCCGGATGGTCCGGGCGCCCGCCCGACGGGCCCGGGAGCCCGTCCGCCGAGCCGTCCCCGGTCCTCGGGTTGCTCGTCATACGACGTGACTTTCCCAGATCGGTCCGGTTGATACCACAGGAGGCCGTTCCGTCCTGAGATTCGCGGTGCGTCACGGCGTGTCACTGCAGAGTGAACACGGCAGGCCGCGGCGTGTCGTACGGGCGTCCGGGCCGGGCTAACCTCGATGCATGCGGATCCACGTCGTCGACCACCCCCTGGTCGCCCACAAGCTCTCCACCCTGCGCGACGAGCGCACCGACTCGCCGACCTTCCGTCGCCTGACCGACGAGCTGGTGACCCTCCTCGCCTACGAGGCCACCCGGGACGTCCGCACCGAGGAGGTGGAGATCACCACCCCGGTGGCGGTCACCACCGGCACGCGGCTGAGCTACCCGCGCCCGCTGGTGGTGCCGATCCTCCGGGCCGGCCTCGGCATGCTGGACGGGATGACCCGGCTGCTGCCGACCGCCGAGGTCGGCTTCCTCGGCATGGTGCGCAACGAGGAGACCCTGGAGGCCTCCACCTACGCCACCCGGATGCCGGACGACCTCTCCGGCCGCCAGGTCTACGTGCTCGACCCGATGCTGGCGACCGGCGGCACGCTGGTCGCGGCGATCCGCATGCTGATCGAGCGGGGCGCCACCGACGTCACCGCCGTGGTGCTGCTGGCCGCGCCCGAGGGCGTCGCGGTGATGGAGAAGGAGCTGACCGGCCTTCCGGTCACCGTCGTCACCGCCGCGGTCGACGAGCGGCTGAACGAGAACGGCTACATCGTCCCCGGCCTGGGCGACGCGGGCGACCGCCTCTACGGCACCGCGGGCTGAGCACCCTCCCCCCGAGCAGCTGAGAGCCCCCCGGCACCGTGCCGGGGGGCTCTCGTACGTCCGGGGCCGGGCCGCTCAGCAGCTGCCGGTGGTGCTCGGGGTCGGGGAGGGCTTGGTCGCCAGGGCCAGTGCCGCGGCGGCCTGGGTCTCGTCCAGCAGGGCGTTGTAGCTGTCGCCGACGACGACGTCCACGCTGTTGTCGGTGCGGGCGTCGGTGCTGATGGTGGCGCCGGCGATCTGCGAGCTGATCAGGGTGGCGGCTCCGGCTCCGGCCGGGCCGGCGATCACCACGGCGGTGCCGGGCACCTTCTTGTCGAGCTCGGCCGGGGCGTTGCCCTTCTTGTCCACGGTGAAGCCGCGCTTCGTGAACTCGTCGGCGGTCCGCCCGGCCAGGCCGGACTTGGTGGTGGCGTTGAAGACGTTCAGCTTGAAGCCGGCCGGCTGCGGGATGGCGTGCGGGTCGCCGCCGGGGGCGCCGGGGGACGCGTCCGGGGTGGGGGTGGGCGCGGCCAGTGCCTTGCCGGACGGCGACGCGCAGGCCTGGGCGGAGGCGTTCTTGCCCTTGCCGGTGAAGATGTCGTAGAGCTGGACGCCGCCGAGCGCGATGAGCGCCAGCGCGAGCAGCGAGCCGATCAGGGCCATGACCTTGCGGCTCTTCCGGGGCGGTCGGCCCAGCCGTGGATAGCTGTTGCCGGTGACGCGGTACTGCTTCCCCTTCAGGCCTTGGGGAGTCAACATGCTCACGGTTTGTCTCCCCCTCGTGCCAGGGCGGGGATCGGGTGACGGGTCGGCCGGGGTTGGCGTTCGCCGTGGTCGCGGCCGTAGTCAGCAGACTAGTGCCGGACGGCTGCGAAGGTACTAAATGATCATCATCTGGAGTACGCCGGTACCCGAACGGAGGTATCCGGGTACGAACCGACCGCCCTCCGGCGGGAGGCCGGAAGGCGGTGCGGGTGCACGCGGGAGCGGCCCGTCACTCCATTTCGAGGACACGGGCGTGCAGCACCTGGCGCTGTTGCAGCGCGGCGCGCACGGCCCGGTGCAGCCCGTCCTCCAGGTAGAGGTCGCCGTGCCATTTCACGACGTGGGCGAAGAGGTCGCCGTAGAAGGTGGAGTCCTCCGCGAGGAGGGTCTCCAGGTCGAGTTGGCCCTTGGTGGTCACCAGCTGGTCCAGCCGCACCGGACGCGGGGCGACGTCCGCCCACTGGCGGGTGCTGGTCCGGCCGTGATCCGGGTACGGCCGCCCATTGCCGATGCGCTTGAAGATCACACGGAAAGCCTACCGTTTGGGCGGCGGATGGCCCAGCAGCCGCGTCGCCGCCACGCGCTCCAACGCGAGCTGCGGGTGGACGATTGCGGCTGTTTCATGGGAAATGTCGCGAACGTCGTTCCTCAGCTCTGCCTCTGGAGTGTGATCCGATGCCCCCCGCCGAGCCGTCGAGCCCCGCCGGGCAGCCGTCCCCCGTCGAGCCGTCGTCCGCCGCCGGCCTGCCCGCCCGGGTGCGGGAGATCGCCGACGGATACGCCTTCACCGGGCCGGCCCTCGACCTCGGCGCGGTGCTGCTGGACGGCACCGCCCACGCCGGCGCCCAGGTGCGGGTGCCGCTCGGGGTGCTCAACCGTCACGGGCTGGTGGCGGGCGCCACGGGCACCGGCAAGACCAAGACCCTCCAGCTGATCGCCGAACAGCTCTCCGCGCAGGGCGTGCCGGTGTTCCTGGCCGACGTCAAGGGCGACGTCTCCGGCGTCTCCGCGCCCGGCACGCCGAGCGAGCGGACCACCGCCCGCGCCGCCGAGGTCGGACAGAGCTGGTCGCCGCAGGGCTGCCCGGCCGAGTTCTACGCACTCGGCGGCCTCGGCACCGGGATCCCGGTCCGGGCCACCGTCACCAGCTTCGGCCCGCTGCTGCTCTCCAAGGTGCTGGACCTGAACGAGACCCAGGAGTCCTCGCTCGGGCTGGTCTTCCACTACGCCGACCGCAGCGGCCTGGAGCTGTACGACCTCAAGGACCTCACCGCCGTCATCACCTTCCTCACCTCGCCGGAGGGCAAGGAGGAGCTGAAGGGCATCGGCGGCCTCTCCGCCGCCACCGCCGGGGTGATCCTGCGTTCGCTGACCCTGCTGGAGAACGAGGGCGCGGGGGCGTTCTTCGGCGAGCCGGAGTTCGACACCGCGGAGCTGCTGCGGACGACGGACGGGGACGCGTCCGGCCCGGAGGGCGGGGGCGGGCGGGGCGTCGTCTCGGTGCTGGAGCTGCCCGCGGTGCAGGACCGGCCGCGGCTCTTCTCCACCTTCCTGATGTGGCTGCTGGCCGACCTCTACCAGGAGCTGCCCGAGGTGGGGGACCTGGAGAAGCCCAAGCTGGTCTTCTTCTTCGACGAGGCGCACCTGCTGTTCAACGGCGCGTCCAAGGCCTTCCTGGAGGCGATCACCCAGACCGTCCGGCTGATCCGGTCCAAGGGCGTCGGGATCTTCTTCGTCACCCAGACGCCGAAGGACGTCCCGTCGGACGTGCTGGCCCAGCTGGGCAACCGGGTGCAGCACGCGCTGCGGGCCTTCACCCCGGACGACGCCAAGGCGCTCAGGGCGACGGTCTCGACCTTCCCCAAGTCCTCCGTGTACGACCTGGGGGAGCTGCTGACCTCGCTCGGCACCGGTGAGGCGGTGGTGACGGTGCTCTCGGAGCGGGGCGCGCCGACGCCGGTGGCGGCGACCAGGCTGCGGGCGCCGCAGTCGCTGATGGGGCCGGTCGAGGCGGGGGCGTTGCGGGCGGCGGTGGACGCGTCCGCCCTGACGGCCCGGTACCGGGACGCGGTCGACCGTGAGTCGGCGTACGAGAAGCTGGCGGCGCGGGCGGCGCGACCGGAGGCCGCCCCGGTGACGGAGCCCGCGCCCCCGGCGGGGCGCGCGCCCTCGGGGAGCGGGCGGGACGAGCGGGAGGAGCGGGAGGAGAAGGACGGTGGCGGGCTGCTCGGGGCGCTGATGAGCAACGCGGCGCTGAAGTCCTTCGCCCGCTCGGCCGGGACGCAGCTCGGCCGGGAGATCTCGCGCAGCCTGTTCGGGACGTCCCGGCGGCGGCGCTGAGGCCGCGCCCCGGGGGCCTACCCGGCGAGGGCGGCGCCGATCCGGTCCATCGAGGAGAGCCGCATCAGGCCGTAGTTGTAGAACTCGACCTCCGGCACGCCCAGCTCGCGCAGGGTGGCGATCTTGGCGGCGAGGTTGGCCGGGCCGTCGCAGTCCGAGGCCATCGGACGCAGGATCACCGCCATCCCCTGCGGGCGGACGCCGTGCAGGGCGAAGGCGGCGACCTTCTCGCGGACGGCCTCCGGGGTCCTCGCGTAGCCGAGGGTCTCGATCTGGTCGGCGGCCTTGGTGAGCGCGGGCAGGTCGATGCCGGAGAGCCAGCCCTTCCCCGGGCCGCCGCCGTCCATGAAGCTCAGCCGCATGCCGTGCCGCCGCGCCTCCGCGGCCACCTCGGCGGCCAGCGAGGTCACCGTCGCGGCGGAGGCGTCCACGTAGGCGGCGAACGCGCCGCCGGCCAGTTCGTCCAGGGCGCCCGGTGCGGCGGCGGCCGCGTCGTCGGCCAGCCGGCGGCGCAGTTCGGCGCGGACGGCCGTGGCCACCTCGTCGGCCGGCACACCGGCGCGGGTGGCGGCGGCGCGGCAGTGGTCGCAGAAGCAGACGCCGAGCAGGGCCTCGGCGACCGGGCCCAGCTCCTCGAAGTAGCGCTCGTGGTGGTAGCCGTGGCGCAGGCCGTGGAAGTGCAGCGACTCGGCCCGGATCGCGTCCACCCCGTACCGGGCCAGCTCGCCGACCAGGGTCACCGCGTACTCGCGGACCTCCGGGTTGGCCGGGCAGAGCTCCGTCAGGTGACGGTCGCCGAAGGCGTTGGCGGGCGCGCAGTCCGGGTGCTCGAAGCCGAGCCGGTCGTTGTGGCAGAAGACCGTCCAGGCGTGCAGCCTCAGCCCGCGGCGCCCGGCCTCGGCGGCGGCCTCGGCGAAGGGGTCGCGGTCGCCGATCGCGGTGGAGGGGGCGGGCCGCAGCCGCCGGCCGGCCCAGCGGGCGGGGTCGGGCCGGAAGTAGGCGGCGCCGGGCTCCAGGTAGCGGATCACCCGGTGCGGGTTGTGCGGGAAGACGTCCCGGGCCTCGTGGTAGACCGAGGCGAGGGTGACGCCGCCGACGCCCGCCCGGTCGGTGAGGTTGCCGAAGAAGGTGTCGGCGCCTTCGTCGAGCAGGTCGGTGGCGAAGGCGAGGACGGACGACTCCACGGTGCGGCTCCGGAGCAGGGGGCGGGTGCCCTCCCACGCTAGCCGGAGGGGGTGGGCTGGTCTAGACCTGGCCGGCCGGGTGCGCCCCCGGCACGTCTGCCGGCTCGTCCGGCGGCTCGTCCCCGACGCCCCCGGCTCGCCTCCGCAGGCCCTCGGGGTGGCTCAGAGGCCCAGGTCGTCCAGCTCCTTGTGCAGGGCCGCCCGGGGGCCGGAGGCGGTGGGTGCGGTCGCGGCGGCCGGTCGCGGGGCGGCGGCCGGTCGCGGGGTCCGGTTGCGGAGGAGCCAGGCGCCGGCGAGGCCGCCGATCAGCCCGCCGAGGTGGCCCAGCCAGCTGATCCCCGGGTCGCCGGGCAGGACGCCGAGCAGGACGTACGCGTACACCGCCGCGATCACGACGCCGACGACCGCGTCCAGCGGGTTGCGGTCGAGGAGGCCGCGCAGCACCACGTAGCCGAAGTAGCCGTAGACCATGCCGCTCGCGCCGACCGTCACCGCCTCGGGCCGTTCGAACAGCCAGATCGTCAGGCCGCCGGTGAGGACGATGACCAGGGAGACCCAGAGGAACTTCTTCATGCCGCGGTAGGCGGCGAGGAAGCCGAAGGCGAAGAGGGGCCAGGAGTTGGCCTCGATGTGCTCCCAACTTCCGTGCAGCAGCGGCATGGTGAACATGTCGGGAAGTTCGTCCAGGCGCTGCGAGCGCAGGCCCCACTCGCGGGAGAGCCCGTAGTCGTCCGTCCAGTTCACCAGCTGCACCAGCCAGATGACGGCCAGGACGCCGAGCATGGTGAAGAGCGCGCGGCGGGAGTCGGCGAGCAGGCGGGCGAGTTTGGAGGCCATGTCCCGACTCTAGGACGGGGCGGGCCGTGGTGGCACCCCACTAAAGTGAATCGCGTCATTCAGCCCGGTCCGAGCCGTTTCCGGCTCCCCCGGCTGACCTTGGCCGTCCGCGGCCGTTCCCGGCTTGTCGAGAGGTGACCATTCATGAGTGTCCGTCCGCCGCTGCCGTACGAGTTCCTGCCGCAGGTGCCCTCCTTCCCGCTGACCAGCGAGGACATCACCGAAGGCGGCACGCTGGCCAAGGAGTTCATCTACTCCGGCGGCAACCTCTCGCCGCAGCTGGCCTGGTCCGGCCTGCCGGAGGGCACCCGGTCCATCGCCGTCACGTGCTACGACCCGGACGCCCCGACCGGTTCCGGCTGGTGGCACTGGCTCGCCCTCAACCTGCCCGCCGACACGGCGGCCCTGGCGCGCGGCGCCGGTTCGTCCGACGCCGACCTGCCCGGCGAGGCGTCCTTCCACGCCCGCAACGACTTCCCCGGCAACAAGTACGACGGCGCCGCCCCGCCGCCCGGCGCCCCGCACCGGTACGCGTTCGCCGTGCACGCGCTGGACGTGGACGCGCTGGACGTCTCCGCCGACACGCCGCCGGCCCAGGTCGGCTTCCACATCACCTTCCACACGCTGGCGCGCGCGGTGATCACCGCCGAGTTCGGCGTCTGAGAGTCTTCTCGGATGAACGATCCGGTTGAGGTCTGGCGGCTGCCCGAGCAGGAGTTCAAGGCGGGCCGCCGGGCCTTCGCCTGGACGGTGGGGCCGGCCGGCGAGCTGGTCGTGCTGGTGGTGTCCGAGGAACAGCTGTCGAACGCCTACGGCTGGGTGCGCCTCGACCTGCCCTGCGACGCCGAGTTGGTCACGGTGACGCCCGAGGGCGAGTGGCGGATGCAGTTGCGCGGCGTCACCGTCCACCCGGACCACCTGGCGATGCTGCCCGGCGGTCGGACCCTGGTGGTGTGCGCCGGCGCCGACGAGCTGGCGGACGGGTGGGAGCGCAACGCCGTCGTGCACGGGCCCGACGGCCTGCCCGCCCGGGAGCTGACGCTCGGACACTGCATCCAGGCGCTGGTGACCGACCGCGACGGCCGGATCTGGATGGCCTACGGGGACGAGGGCGTCCACGGCGACCACCCCGCCTCGCAGACCGGGCTGCACGGGATGGACACGGCCGGCCGCACGGTGTGGAGCCCGGAGCGGGGCGAGCTGCCCGGGTACCCGCTGGAGGGGCTCGCCGCCGCCACCGAGGGCCGGGCCGTCTGGCTGGCCTGGTACCCGGACACCAAGGGGAGCTTCCTCACCCGGGTCGATCCCGCGGGCGGGCCGTCGTCGTCGCTGCCGCTCCCGGTGCGCGAGCCGGTCGGGTTCGCCGTCCGCGGCGACCGGGCGGTCTTCCTGGACCACCGGTCCGGGCTGCTCTGGGCCGAACGTGTCGGAGCGGGCTGGAAGGAGCTCCGGCGCGCGCCGCTCGGCCTGCCGGGCGAGCTCGACCGGCAGCGGGCGTACGGGCGCAACGGGGAACTGTGGTTCCGGTCGGGGAACGGCTGGTACCGGGTGGCGGCCTGACCGGGCCCCGGGGCCCGTCCTCGCATCCCTAGCCGCCGTTGTCCGCCGCCCGGTTGGCGCGGGCGGCGAGGGCGCGCAGGTGGGCGTGCATCTCCGGGGGGTCGTGCACCTCGAACTCGCAGCCCAACATGAGCAGGCGCATCGCCAGGTAGTCCAGCGAGTCGGCCCGGGAGCGGAGGCGGCAGCTCTTGTCGTCGAGCGGTTCGACCGTGGTGTCGTTGGCGTGGCTGATCCAGCGCTCGACCTCGGAGGCGGGCATGTGCAGGGTCGCCACCAGGGTGTGGACGGCCGCCGGCCGGCGGAGCTTGCTCGCCACGTACGCGGCCGCGTCCTCGGCGGGGAGTTCGCGCGGGGTGAAGCGGGCTCCGGTGGCGAACGGCTCGCTGATCCGGTCCACCCGGAAGAGCCGCCAGTCGTCGCGGTCGAGGTCGAACCCGACCAGGTACCAGCGCCGCCCGGCGGAGACCAGGCGGTCGGGCTCGACCTGGCGGCGGGTCTCGGCGCCGTCGGCGGCCCGGTAGCCGAAGCGGAGCCGCTCGCGGGCGGCGACGGCGCCCGCGAGCACGGTGAGGTCCTCGGGGTCGACGGTCGCCCCGTCGCCGGTGAGCAGCGGGACGGTGGCCGTGTTCAGCGTGCCGACCCGGTGGCGCAGGCGGCCCGGCAGCACCTGGAGCAGTTTGCCGAGCGCGCGGACGGACGCCTCCTCGATGCCGACCACGGCGTGCCCGGCCGCCGCCCGGAGGCCGACCGCGATGGCCACCGCCTCCTCGTCGTCCAGCAGCAGCGGCGGCATGGCCGTCCCCGCCACCAGCCGGTAGCCGCCGATCGCGCCCATCGTCGCCTGCACCGGGTAGCCCAGCTCGCGCAGCCGGTCGATGTCGCGCCGGATCGTCCGCGGGCTGACCTGGAGGCGCTCGGCCAGCTCGCTGCCGGGCCACTCGCGCGGGGTCTGGAGGAGGGAGAGCAGGTTCAGCAGCCGTGCCGGGGTGTCCGTCATGGCCTCCAGGATGCCGGACAACGCGGACAGGATCTGACCTACATCCCCCCTATCGTCGACGACGTGCCGAAGAGCGAGGTAGCGGAGGAGAGCGTGATGGCTGCAGTGGAACCGGGGGTGGTGTCCGACCGGCGGAGGTGGATAGCGCTGGCGATCGTGATGACGGCCTCGTTCATGGACCTGGTGGACGTCACCATCGTGAACATCGCCGTCCCGAGCATCCAGGCGGACACCGGTGCCTCGTTCAGCGCCGTCCAGTGGGTGACCGGCGGCTACGCGCTGGCCTTCGCGATCGGGCTGATCACCGGCGGGCGGCTGGGCGACATCTACGGCCGCAAGCGGCTCTTCCTGCTCGGCATCGGCGGGTTCACCGTCGCCTCCGCGCTGTGCGGCCTGGCGAGCGGCGCCGAGATGCTGGTCGCGATGCGGGTGGTGCAGGGCGGGACGGCCGCGCTGATGGTGCCGCAGGTGCTGTCGATCATCCACGCGACCTTCCCGGCGGAGGAGCGCGGCAAGGTGTTCGGCCTGTTCGGCGCGGTGGTCGGCCTCGGCGCCGTCTCCGGCCCGCTGATCGGCGCGCTGCTCACCGAGTGGGACCTCTTCGGCCTGGCCTGGCGGCCGATCTTCCTGATCAACCTGCCGGTCGGCATCGCCGGCCTGCTGCTCGGCCGCGCGTTCATCGGGGAGTCGCGGGCGGAGAAGGCGCTGAAGCTGGACCTGGTGGGCGTGCTGCTGGTCAGCGTCGGCCTGCTGATGCTGATCTACCCGCTCACCCACGGCCGGGAGGCCGGCTGGCCGCTCTGGGGCTACCTGTCGATGGCCGGTTCGCTGCCGGTGTTCGCGCTGTTCGTCGCCTACGAGCGGGTCAAGACGCGCAAGGACGGCTCGCCGCTGGTGGAGCTGTCGCTGTTCCGGGTGAAGAGCTTCGCGGCCGGCATCGGCGTGCAGCTGACCTTCGGCGTCGCCACCGGCATCTTCTTCCTGGTCTGGACGCTCTACATGCAGCTGGGCCTGGGCTGGAGCCCGCTGAAGGCCGGGACGACCGGCATCCCGTTCTCGATCGCCGTCTCGGTGGCCGCCGGGATCTCGGTGCAGAAGCTGGTGCCGCGCTTCGGGCGCAAGGTGCTCCAGGCGGGCGCGCTGGTGATGGCGGCGGGCGTGGTCACGTACATCTGGGAGGCCGATCGGTACGGGACGGCCATCGCGCCGTGGCAGATGGCGCTGCCGCTGGTGGTGATGGGCCTCGGGATGGGCCTGATCGTCGCGCCGATCACGGACGCCGTCCTGGCGGAGGTGCCGCGCGAGCACGCCGGCTCGGCGTCCGGGCTGATCAACACGGTGAACCAGATGGGGAACGCGCTGGGGCTGGGCCTGGTGTCGGTGGCGTTCTTCGGCCAGATCGACGACGTGATCGCGCCGGAGGCGGTGGGCACCGCGTTCAACGGGGCGTTCGTCCACGCGATGTGGTGGGTCGTGGGGGTGATGGCGGCCGTGTTCCTGCTGATGTGCGCGCTGCCGCGGCGGAAGGCGGCGGCAGCTGCGGACGCCGTCGCGGCGGAGGGCCAGGTGCCCGTCCTGGTCTGACGGCCGGTGTGTGAGGGGCCCCGGTCGCGGCGCGGCCGGGGCCCTCGTGCGCTCAGGGCCGTGGGCTCAGCGCCGTGGTGCGCTCAGCGCCGTCGTGCGCACACTGGAAGGGCAATGGAGCGGCAGGCGGTGGACTCGTCGGCGCTGCGCTCGGTCGGGTACGACGCGGCGCTGCTCGTGCTGGAGCTGGAGTTCACCGGCGGGAGCGTCTACGTGTACGAGGCCGTGCCCGGGCGGGTGCACCGGGAGTTGATGGCGGCGCAGAGCCACGGGCGGTACTTCGTCCGGGAGGTCAGGGGGCGCTACGCGTACCGGCGCCTGGTCTGAGGCCCGGCGCTGTGCCACCCGCCGGTAGGGCCACCCGTTGCTACGCCACCCGCTGGTAGGTGCTGCCGTCCTTGGGGCGGGCGAGGTGGCCGCCCTCGACCAGGAAGCGGCGCAGGGCCGGGTAGTCGTCGTGGACCGTCCGCAGCACGTCGTTGACCTCGCGTTCGGTGTAGGTGCGGTCCGGCTCGAACAGGGTGCCGGTGAGGTGCGTGAGCAGCTGCTGACGGCGGGCCGCCTTGCGCGGGATCGCGGGCAGGCGGCCGTCGGCGGAGAAGAGGGCGGACACGCCGGGGGCGGGGGCATCGGTCATCCGTCGAGCGTCGCCCGGCGGGTGGTGGGCGGGCAACCCGTTTTCGCCCGTCCGCTACCGCTACCGCGGCCAGTCCGGGGCGGGGTCGGTGGCGAGGAGCGGGCGGAGGGCCCCCAGGACGGCGCCGATGCAGACGTCCCGCAGTTCGGTGCGGGTGCAGGTCTCCTTGGTGAGCCAGTCCACGCAGAGCACCTGGACGAAGACCAGCCAGCTCTTCAGGACCCCGGACACGGCCTCGCGGGCGCCGTCGTCGGCGAGCGGGAGGACGCCCAGCAGCCGGGCGCGGAGGGCGTCCAGCTCGTTGGTCATGATCGTCTGGATCACCGGGTCGCCGGCGAGCACCCGGTTGGCGGCGAGGACGGCGTTGCGGTTGGCGACGAAGTAGTCGAGGTGGGTGTCCATGCCCTGGAGCAGCTGTTCGACCAGCGTGTCGGCGGGGTCGAACCGCGTCCCGGCGAGCAGCTGGTCGGCCGCCTGCTGGTAGACCGCCGCGAAGAGCTCCTGCTTGCCGGGGAAGTGCCGGTAGAGCAGCGCGCGCGAGACGCCGGCCTCCGCGGCGACGTCCTCCATCAGCACGTCCTCGTACGGGTGGGCGGCGAAGAGCCGCGCGCCGACGGCGAGGAGCTGGGCGCGGCGGTCGGCGGGGCTGAGCCGTCGGCGGCGAGGGCCCTGCTGGTGGGACGGCACAGGGGAAGGCAGGGGGGAAGACACGAGGGAAGCCTACTTGACACGTGTCTACTAGCGGGCGCCTACTTAAGTAGACGTGTGTCAACCAGCTCCGAGAGGTGAGTCGGTCATGACCAGAGCCAAGACGCTGTGGGCGCTCGCGTGGGCGATGGGGGTGGTGGACGTGGCGATCGGGCTCTTCCACGTCCTCGGCGGCAACGCCGCGATCCCGGGTGCGACGGACGCCGGCCCGACGGTCGACAGCTTGGGCCGGTTCTTCGGCGCGATCTTCGTCGGGTACGGGCTCGCGTGGATCTGGGCCGCCCGGCAGAAGCCGATCCCCGCGGCGACGGTCCGGCTGCTGACCGGCGTCTTCCTGCTCGGCGCGCTCGGGCGGGTGCTCTCGATCGCGGTGGAGGGGTGGCCGCACGGGTTCCAGACGGGGCTGATGGTGCTCGAATTCGCCCTGTCGGCCCTGTACTTCTGGCTCGCCGACGCCGACGAGAAGGCGGCCGCCGACGCGGATGAGAAGGCGGCCGAGAAGGCGGCCGAACCGGCCTGACGGAGCATCCGGGAAAATTCTTCGGCAGGCGTGTCACACGCGGGCCGTGCGGCGGGTCAGAGGGGTGGAAGAGCGCGAGAGACCCGCCTGCTGAGGAGAATCCGATGTCCGTCGCCTACGTTGTCGTCACCGTCCTGGCCGCTGTGATGGCGGGCTTCTCGGGCGGGTCGATCTTCGCCCGCGCCGCGTACGTGGTGCAGCCGCTGGCCGACTACGGCGTCCCGCAGTCGTGGTGGAACTGGCTCGGTGCGGCGAAGGCCGCGGGGGCCGTGGGCCTGCTGGTCGGCCTCTTCGTGCCGGTGATCGGGGTGCTCGCCGGGATCGGCCTGGTGCTGTACTTCGCGGGCGCGGCCATCACCGTGGCCCGGGCCCGCTCGTACGGGCACATCCCCTTCCCGTTGATCTACCTGGCGCCGGCCGCCGCCTCGCTGGTGCTGGGCGCCTGACGGGAAGTCACCGCAGACTCACCGCAGCCCGCCCGTGTCCGGCACTCCTCGCGAGGGCCGGGCACGGGCGGGCTGCGGCGTGATCAGACCTTGGCCTTGGCCTCCTTGGCGGCGCGCTTGACCTCCTGCTTGTGGGCGCGGACCTTCTCCAGGGACTCCGGGCCGGTGATGTCCGCGACCGAGTGGTACGACCCCTCCTCGCCGTACGTGCCCGCCGCCTCGCGCCAGCCCTCGGGCTGCACGCCGTACTGCTTGCCGAGGAGGGCGAGGAAGATCTGCGACTTCTGCTTCCCGAACCCGGGGAGGGCGTTGAGGCGACTGAGCAGCTCCCGACCGGACTTGACGTCCCGCCAGATCCCGGCCGCGTCGCCGTCGTACTGGGCGACGAGGAACTGGCAGAGCTGCTGCACCCGTTTGGCCATCGCGGCCGGGTAGCGGTGGACGGCCGGCTTGTCGGAGAGCAGCGCGACGAACTCCTCCGGGCTGTACACGGCGATCTCGTGCGCGTCGAGGTCGTCGCGCCCGAGCCGCTGCGCGATGGTGAGCGGACCGGTGAACGCCCATTCCATGGGTACCTGCTGATCGAGCAACATCCCGACGAGCGCGGCGAGCGCGCTGCGCCCGAGCAGCGCGTCGGCCTCGGGCTGCTGTGCGAGCCGAACGGTGACGTTCATGGGAAAGCCCTCCTCGAATGTGGAGACTCGGGTCGCGGCCCAGTCTGGTGGACGGGGCAGGAGGGGGCGGGGTCAACACGCCAGGTGGTGATGATTCCTTGGAGTTACTGGTTGGTTCGTTGGCAGAGTTGTTGCGTCGTCGCACATTGCGCGGGGGTATTCGTCTGCCTTTCCCGGCGGGGGCGTGATCAATCGTGTCCGGATCGACTTACTCGGCCGGGTTGGCTTGATCAACTACGGGCGGGAATGGTCGATTGACGCCGGAAATGCCAACGGGCTTTCTGCGCGCGGTTGTTGTGGTACGTTCCGTGGCCTCATAGAAAAATAGTCGACCCCGGCGGTGCTACCAACACCCCGGGGCCAGGCACCAGGAGAAGCAACTCCCGATGCACATCCATCGTACCGAACAGGCACGCCACTTCACCGTGCTTCCCAACGGCCTGTTGCAGGACCGGCGGCTCAGCTACACCGCCCGCGGGCTGCTCGCCGACCTCCTCTCCCGCCCCGACGGCTGGCGGGAGGACGGGCGGCACATGGCCGACACCAGCCCGCAGGGGCGCGGGCCCGTCCGCCGGGCGCTGAAGGAACTGACCGAGGCCGGGTACTACCGGGTCGAGAAGATCCGGATGCCGGACGGGAGGATCCGCAGCGAGGCCCACGTCTACGACACCCCGCAACGGGCGCTACCGGGTGCCACCCGTCCGGCGGCCGGTGAGGCGGAGGCCGGCTCCGCAGGCCTCCCTGTAGTAAAGAACCGGAAGCAAGAACCCACCCTCCCCGCGGAGTTGGCCGACGACGTCGGCGAGGTCGGGGTGCTCGGGGAGGTCGGGGAGGTCGGAGAACCGGACGAGCGGATCCGGGAGGCGGTGGCCGTGCTGTTCCGGGTGATCCGCCCGGAGCCCCGGTTACGGCTGGGCGAGCCGGAGGCCGTGGCGCTGGCGCCGCTCGTCGCGCAGTGGCTGGAGCGGGGCAGTACGGCGGCGGACCTGGCCCGGGCCCTGTTGCCCGCCCTGCCGGTCCCGATGCACTCGGCGGCCGGAGTGCTGCGGTACCGGCTGATGCAGAAGATGCCGCCCGTCCCCGATGCGGGCCCGCCCCCGGCGGCGCGGCTCGCGGAGTGCGCCGAGTGCCGCGATCCGGTGCCGCAACCGGGCATCTGCGGCGCCTGCGCGGGAGTTGAGCGGCGCCCGGCACCCGCCGTCGGGGGAGCGGCGGTCACGTCAGGCGGCGTGGCCCGGGCCCGGGCGATCCTGCTGGCCGGCAAGGCCGCCCTGGCAGGCCCCCGGCCGCCGGGGCTTGCGGCCGCCGGTTGAACAGGTGCGGGGGTCGCATCAGCAGGGACGGGCAATGCCTGATCGAGGAGGTGGGCTCGTGAGCCGGACAGTGATCGATCTGGATGACGAACTGCTCGCGGACGTGGCTCGGGTGCTGCACGTGAGTCCGCAGGTCGGGGCGGTGTGACGAGTCCGGGCCGCCGTCACCCCTTCCACACGCGAGGCGGGGCAGCGGCGGCCGGCGGGTGAGGCCTACTCGTGGAACTGGAAGCTCCAGGCCTGGCCGAGGTTGTCCGGCTCCAGCGGACGCAGCGCCGTCATCGGGGGGAAGATCCGGAGCAGGCTGAGGTCCACCACCAGTTCGACGCCGTCGACCGGGCCGCCGGGGACGACGACATGGAACATGAACGGCTCGGCGGACTGCCGGAGCTGCCACTCGGTGGCCTGCGAGGAGCCGCGGAGCATCTTGTTGATCTCCGGAACGCCGTCGAAGCTGAGGTACGTTCCGTGCCGCAGGCTCTTGATGGTGACGTTGCCGTTGGAGAGGCCCTCGACGTGCCACTCCTGCTCACCGGGCTGACCGGTCGGCGGCAGGACGACCACAGGGGCCTTCTCGTCCTGGAGCGTCAGGTACTGCTCGCCGCGCTTGGCGATTCCGTAGGGGCCGTTGGGGATCGGTGCCATGGCAGTTGTCTCCTCGGGAGGGGAACTCGTCGGTGCGGTGCTCCAGCCGGAGCGCACACACACGATCCTTGCCGTGAGACCGTGCTACGCGCGATGGACTCGCCCAGCGGTCGTCAGATCGGGTGACGCGGACCGGGGACGGGTGGGCGCGAGGCGGCTGTCAGGCGTCGAACTCGCCGGTGTGGACGGCGGTGAGGAAAGCGGTCCAGGCGGTGGAGGTGAACGTGAGGGCGGGGCCGCTCGGGTCCTTGCTGTCACGCACCGGGACGAGGCCGGGGAATCCGGGGGCCACCTCGATGCACTCGCCGCCGTTTCCCCCCGAGTAGCTGCTCTTGCACCACGTCGCGTTCGTCAGATCGAGGGCTTGGGACACTGTTGCTCAGTCCTCTCATGATGCGGTGGATCAGCTGCAGGGACTCCGAGTCGGACAGAGCTGCTGCCCTGGCCCGATCATAGTGAGCGGCCCAGCGCCGGACCTCCGCCGCATCATCGATGAAGTGGCCTCGGTTCAGGCTCTCCGAGTAGACGCGACGTCGGCCGTTCGGCATCTCCAGGAGAACCATTCCCGGCATCCAGGCACGAGCTGCCGCCCTGTAGGGCAGCACCTGGATGATCACGTTGGGGCGGCTCATCATGTCGATCAGGTGTTGCAGTTGCTCCGCCATGACGTCCGGTTCGCCAATGACTCTTTCGAGGGTCGCCTGTTCGAGAATCGAGATGATCAGGGGGGCCTCATCCGGCAGGAGAAGGAGCCGCTGCCGTTCCATTCGGCCTGTGACCATGTCGTCGATCTCGTTGGGGGCGAGGCCTTCGTTCTCTTCGACGAACAGTGCGCGCATATAGCGTTCGGTTTGCAGCAGGCCTGAGATTCGGCCGGTCTGGAGTTGCCGGATCACCACGGCTTTCGCCTCCGACTTCGCGAACTCCTGGAACCAGTCCGGGTGGTAGTCGTGCAGGTACGGCGCGATCAGCTCGTAGCTCCGCACCAGCTGTCCGCCCGTCCCGAGCGCCCGGTCGAACATCTCCGCGTCCTTGAGCGTCGGCGGCGCCTTGCTCAACTCGAACTGTGACACGCGGGTCTGATGGATGTTCACCAGCCCGGCGACCTCGTCCTGTCGCAGGCCGGCCGCCTGCCGCCAGTGCGCCAGCTCGTCGCCCCAGGTCCGCGGCCGATCGCCCGGATCCACCTTCCTGCGAGCCATGCCGGCTCACCCCCCGCTGTAAGAGCGCCTGAAGTGTCTTGTGGAAACCCTTGGTGATCCCACGGTCACAGACCGACACTTCCTCCGCAAGGGAATCGCGAAAACGCGACGGCTCTCGCGGTCCGCCTGCATTCCCTCCGCCCCGGATCGCCCTCGAACAGTGGAACGGATATGACGAACCCCATCATCGAGCGGAACTTCCCGCCCTGCCTCTGCGCGCACTGCAACGACGCCGTCCCCGAGGTCGGTCTCACCGGCGACGACCTCGCCCCGGCCGCGCCCGCGGCCGTCCCGGGTGCGGTTCCGCCCGTCCTGCCGTATCTCCCCGTCCGCCGGGGCGAGGCCGTCTTTGATGTCCGCAGCGGCCGCTGGGGTGCCTTCATGGCCGTCCACCACGGCGTGGTGTTCCTCCGCCCCTTCGGCGGTGGCGTCGAGTGGGACACCGACCCCCGGTGGCTCTCGCAGCACAAGCCGCCGAAGTCCTTCGTCGTCTCCTGAACCGGCCGACTCCCCACCCGAGGAACCACCATGAGCATCCTGGGCAGGATGACGGCCGACGACCGCCGTCGCGCCGCCGACGCCTTCGACGACTTCCAGGCCACCCTCGCCGCCGCCGGCCTCACCCTCCCCTCGGCGGGCGTGGACTGGCGGTCGGCGCAGACGACCGGGGTCGTGCTGATCGACCTGGGCGCCGTCCGGGCGGACGTCGTCGAGCGGCTCACCGACCTCGTCCGCAGGGGACTTCGCCGGTGAGCCCCGCGTGACGGCTGCTATCCGCGGTCCTCTTCGGGCTTCAGGTGGAGGACCTCGCGGGCCTGGTCCGCGGCGCGGGCGATGCTCTCGCTGACGAAGTCGAGGAAGCGGGCGACGTTCTCCAGGCGGTTGGCGGCCGGGGTGTCGGGTCCGAGGACCTTGACGCCCTGCCGCGCGGTCTCGGCGACCAGGATGGTGCCGCGGACGCTGGCCATCATCGACTGGTACCAGACGTCGTCGTCGACGACGTAGCGCTCGCGGCGGCGTTCGTCGCGTTCCCGGCGCACGAGGCCCTGTTCCTCAAGGAACGCGACGGCCTTGGAGATGGACGCCGGGCTGACCTGGAGGCGCTGGGCCAGTTCGGACGCGGTGAGGCTGCCCGCGTCGTTGGTGCAGAGGGCGGCCAGCACCCGGGCCATCATCTTGGGCGTGCCCGACGCCATGAAGACGGTGGTGAAGGTCTCCTCGAACTCCCGCACCGCCTCGGGGTCGCGTCCGTGGGCCAGTTCGGGTGCCTGCGGCTGCCGGGGGGCGGCCTGCCTGCGCTGGTGGGCGCGGCGTTCGGTGGCGCGGTGGGCCAGGTCGGCGCGGTAGCCGGTGGGGCCGCCGTTGCGCATCACCTCGCGCGTGATGGTCGAGGTGGGGCGGTCGAGACGCCTGGCGATCTCCGCGTAGGCGAGCCCGTCGCCCACCCCCAGCGCGATCTGCTGGCGTTCCTGCTGGGTGAGCCTGCCTCCCGGCATCGCGATCTCCCTTCGAGCTTGCCTGATGCGCCTCAGCATAGCGTTCACTGTGGGTCCAATGCAACGAATGGGACAACTGGCGTTGCGTTAGATTCAGGACTGTTGCAACGAAATTTCTGCTCCGACCTGCACCGATGCTGATTCTGTGCAACGAAGTGATTGCGTGATCCTTGAACGCAACGTAGCTTTTGCGAAGTCGGAAACAACGAGTGCAGGAGAGCACGATGCAGAAGTTCCAGACCCCCGCCCCGATCACCGCCGTCCTCGACATCCCCGCGGGACGCATCCAGGTCATCGCCGCCGAGCGGGCCGACGCCATCGTCGAGATCCTGCCGGCCAACCCCTCCAAGAACCGCGACGTCCAGGCCGCCGAGCAGACCACCGTGGCCTACGCCGACGGCGTCCTGCGGATCCTCACCCCGCCGGCCAAGAACCAGCTCCTCGGCCCCTCCGGATCGCTGGAGGTCACCGTCAAGCTCCCCGCCGGCTCCCGCATCGAGGCGAAGACGGCCTGCACCGAGTTCCGCGCCGTCGGACGGCTCGGCGACATCGACTTCGAAGGCGCGTACCGCCAGATCAAGATCGACCAGGCCGCCGGCCTCCGTCTCACCGCGGTCGACGGCGACGTCGAGGTCGGCCGGCTGGGCGGTCCCGCCGAGATCACCACCGCGAGGGGCGGCATCCGGATCGCGGAGGCCGCGGGCGGGACGGTCGTGCTCAGCACCCAGTCCGGCGACATCTCGGTCGGAGCCGCCGCCGGCGTCTCCGCCTCCCTGGACGCGGGCACCGGCTACGGCCGCATCACCAACGCCCTCAAGAACGACGGCACCCCCGGCCTGGAGATCCGCGCCACCACGTCCTACGGCGACATCGACGCCCGCAGCCTCTGAACTCCCCGAAGGAGCACCGATCATGACCAACCTGGCCATCGCGGCGAACGGACTGCGCAAGTCCTACGGCGACAAGACCGTGCTCGACGGCGTCGACCTCGCCGTCCCCGAAGGGACGATCTTCTCCCTGCTCGGCCCGAACGGCGCCGGCAAGACCACCGCCGTGAAGATCCTCTCCACCCTCATCTCGGCCGGCCCCGGCTCCGGTGACATCCACATCGGCGGCCACAACGTGGCCACCAACCCCCAGGCGGTCCGCGCCGCGATCGGCGTCACCGGCCAGTTCTCGGCCGTCGACGGTCTGATCACCGGCGAGGAGAACATGCTCCTCATGGCGGACCTGCACCACCTCTCCCGCAGCGAGGGCCGCCGCACCGCCGCCGCCCTGCTGGAGCGCTTCGACCTCGTCGAGGCCGCGAAGAAGCCCGCCTCCACCTACTCCGGCGGCATGAAGCGCCGGCTGGACATCGCCATGACGCTGGTCGGCGGCCCGCGGATCATCTTCCTCGACGAGCCGACCACCGGCCTCGACCCGCGCAGCCGCCACAACATGTGGCAGATCATCCGCGAGCTCGTCTCCGACGGCGTCACCGTCCTCCTCACCACCCAGTACCTGGAGGAGGCCGACGAACTCGCCGACCGCATCGCGGTGCTGAACGACGGCAGGATCGCCGCCGAGGGCACCGCCGAGGAACTGAAGCGGCTCGTCCCCGGCGGACACGTCCGGCTCCGGTTCACCGACCCGGCCGCCTACCAGCGCGCGGCCCTCGCCCTGGACGGGGCCACCCGCAACGACGAGACGCTGTCGCTCCAGGCCCCCAGCGACGGCAGCCAGCGCGAGCTGCGCTCCATCCTCGACCGGCTGGACTCCGCCGGCGTCGAGGCGGACGAACTGACCGTGCACACCCCCGACCTCGACGACGTGTTCTTCGCCCTCACCGGCGGCGCCCGCATCCCCAGCCAGACCAAGGAGACCGTCCGATGAGCTCCCTCTCCCTCGCCCTGCGCGACTCGTCCACCATGCTGCGCCGCAACCTCCTGCACGCCCGGCGCTACCCGTCCCTCACCCTGAACCTGCTGCTCACCCCGGTGATGCTGCTGCTGCTCTTCGTCTACATCTTCGGCGACACGATGAGCGCGGGCATCGGCGGCGGCCACGCCGACCGCTCCGCGTACATCGCCTACGTCGTCCCGGGTCTGCTGCTGATGACCATCGGCAGCACCGTGATCGGGACGGCGGTGTCCGTCTCCAACGACATGAGCGAGGGCATCATCGCCCGCTTCCGCACGATGGCGATCCACCGCCCCTCGGTGCTCGTCGGGCACGTCGTCGGCAGCGTGCTGCAGTCGGTCATGAGCGTGGTCCTCGTGGGCGCCGTCGGCGTGGCCATCGGCTTCCGGTCCACGGACGCGACCGTCCTGGAGTGGCTGGCGGCGTTCGGGCTGCTCGTGCTCTTCGCCACGGCGCTCACCTGGATCGCGGTCGGCATGGGCCTGGTCAGCCCGAACGCCGAGGCCGCCAGCAACAACGCGATGCCGCTGATCCTGCTGCCGCTCCTGTCCAGCGCCTTCACCCCGGTCCACTCCATGCCCGGCTGGTTCCAGCCGATCGCCGAGTACCAGCCCTTCACGCCCGCCATCGAGACCCTCCGGGGCCTGCTGCTCGGCAGCGAGATCGGCCACAACGGCTGGCTCGCCGTCGCCTGGTGCGTGGGCCTCGCGGTCCTCGGGTACTTCTGGTCGACCTCGACCTTCAACCGCGACCCGAAGTAGCCGGCGTGACGGCACGGGCCGCATCCCGCAGATCGTCCAGCCTTCCGCAGCTCGTCCCGCCCGGGGCGGCGTACTCCGACACCACGTCGGTGCACGCCGCCCCGTCGGCGTTCCCGGCCGTCCGCTCGCCCCTCGGGCTGTGCGGGGGCCGGTGGGACGAGGGGGACCGGCCGTACAGGTGATCCAGTGCGGCGGGTTTCCTGCGGCAGGTGTTCGAGTCAATGGGCCTATTTCATATGACTGTTCCTGTTCTCCGGTGTGGCGTTCCGGCAGGGGGTAATGCTGAGCCGACCGGGTGACGGGTGGTGCAGGACGCAGGCCCGCCTCGTTGTGCCGGTCGGCCTCCTTGACACGTCCAGAAAGGCTCGCCCGGTGACTCAGCCGTTCGAACTGCCCTCCTTCTACGTGCCGCACCCGGCGCGCCTCAACCCCCATCTGGAAGAGGCCCGCACCCACTCCACCGCGTGGGCGCGGGAGATGGGGATGCTGGAGGGTTCGGGGATCTGGGACCAGGCCGACCTGGAGGCGCACGACTACGGCCTGCTCTGCGCCTACACGCACCCGGACGCCTCCGCCGAGGCGCTGTCGCTGGTCACCGACTGGTACGTGTGGGTGTTCTTCTTCGACGACCACTTCCTGGAGGTCTTCAAGCGCACCAACGACCGCGAGGGCGGCAAGGCCTACCTGGACCGGCTGCCGCTGTTCATGCCGGCCGACCCGTCCACGCCGATGCCCGAGCCCACCAACCCGGTCGAGGCGGGCCTGGCCGACCTCTGGCGGCGCACCGTGCCGACGATGGGCGAGGACTGGCGGATCCGGTTCGCCGAGAGCACCCGGAACCTGCTCAACGAGTCGCTCTGGGAGCTCGCCAACATCAACGCGGGCCGGATCTCCAACCCGGTCGAGTACATCGAGATGCGCCGCAAGGTCGGCGGCGCGCCCTGGTCCGCCGGGTTGATCGAGTACGCGTCCAACGCCGAGGTGCCGCAGGAGGTTTCGGGATCGCGGCCGCTGCGGGTGCTGATGGACGCCTTCTCGGACGGGGTCCACCTGCGCAACGACATCTTCTCCTACCAGCGCGAGGTCGAGGACGAGGGCGAGCTGAGCAACGGCATCCTCGTCCTGGAGACCTTCCTGGGCTGCTCGACGCAGGAGGCCGCGGAGGCCGTCAACGACCTGCTCACCTCGCGGCTCCAGCAGTTCGAGAACACCGTGTTCACCGAACTCCCCCCGCTGTTCGCCGAAACCGGGCTGGACCCGGTGGGCTGCGCCAAGGTGCTGGCGTACGTCAAGGGCCTCCAGGACTGGCAGTCCGGCGGTCACGAGTGGCACATGCGGTCCAGTCGGTACATGAACGGTGGCGGCGCGGCGGCCGGTTCGGCGGGTTCGGCCGGGGACAACTGGTGGGACCAGTACGCGATCGGCGGGATCGGCACGTCCGCACTGGACGTGCTGAGGACCGGCCCGGGGCGCGCACTGCCCGGCGGGCTGGGCGAGTTGGGCTCGCTGAGCGGCGCGCCGGGGATCAACGCGCCCGGGATCAACACGCTGGAAGGCACACCCGGGTCGCCGGGCGGCGTCGACCCGGCGGTGCGGCGCGCGCGTTCGCACGCCCACGTGCCGTTCCAGCACGTGGGTCCGTCCCAACTGCCCGATTTCAAGCTGCCGTTCAGTGTCGACCTGAACAAGCACCTGGACACCTCGCGGCGCCACACCGTCGAGTGGGCCGGCCGGATGGGCATGCTGGAGGCGCAGCCCGGCGTACCCGGTTCGGACGTCTGGACGGCGGAGAAGGTCGCCGACTACGACTTCCCGCTCTGCTCGGCCGGCATCCACCCGGACGCCACGGCCGAGCAACTCGACCTCACGTCAGCCTGGTTGACCTGGGGCACCTACGGGGACGACTACTACCCGGCGGTGTTCGGGCGGACCCGCGACCTGACCGGCGCCAAGTTGCTGACCGCGCGGTTCTCCGAGTTCATGCCCCTCGACGGCGGCCCGGTGCCCGAGCCGGTGAACGCCCTGGAGCGCGGCCTCGCCGACCTCTGGGAGCGGACCGCCGGGCCGATGACCGCCGACGCCCGGCGGAAGTTCCGCACGGCCGTCGAGTCCATGGTGGAGAGCTGGGTCTGGGAGCTCAACAACCAGGCGCAGAACCGGATCCCCGACCCCGTCGACTACATCGAGATGCGGCGCAGGACCTTCGGTTCCGACCTCACCATGAGCCTCTGCCGGCTGGCCCACGGGCAGTCCGTGCCGTCCGGGGTCTACGAGAGCGGGCCGATGCGCTCGCTGGAGAACGCGGCCGCCGACTACGCGTGCATGATGAACGACCTGTTCTCGTACCAGAAGGAGGTGGAGTACGAGGGCGAGGTGCACAACGCGGTGCTGGTGGTGCAGAACTTCTTCAACTGCGACTACCCCGCCGCCGTCCGCATCGTCGACGACCTGATGCACTCGCGGGTGGAGCAGTTCCAGCACGTGGCGCGGAACGAGTTCCCGGTGCTCTACGACGACTTCGACCTGGGGCCGGAGAGCCGGGCGGTGCTCGACGGGTACGTCAAGGAGCTGGAGAACTGGCTCGCGGGCATCCTGATCTGGCACCGGGGCTGCAAGCGGTACACGGAGGACGACCTGAAGCGGCACTTCGGGCGGGAGGAGCTCCCGGCGGCGCCCGCCGCGGTGGAGGGCGTGGCGCTGGGGCCGAAGGGGCTGGGGACGTCGGCGGCGCGGTTCGTGGTGGCGGCGGCGCCGGCGGGTGCGGCCGCCGGCGCGGCGGAGGGAGCGCCGCGCCCGGGGCTGGTGCCGTCCGGCCCGGCCGGCTTCGGGACGGCGGGGGCGCGGGCACCGTTCGGTGCGGCGCTGACCGCTCCGGTGGGCGTGGCGGACGTGGCCGGTTAGCGGCACGCCGCCGTTGCCGGGACGGCCCGCCGGGTGGGTGCACCGGCGGGCCGTCGGCGTTCGGGCGGCGGACGGGCAGTGGGCGGGTGGCGGACGGGGACGGGGCCGGGGACGGGTGGCCGGATTGCCGGGGTGGCTCGGGGCGCGGCCGGGCGGGGGACTGGCTACTGTGGCGAATCGGGGCAAAACGTCACAGATGTCCCACCTGTCACTTGTCACCTGTCACTGGAAGAGGGCAGACACATGGCCGTGCTACCCGAGGGCACACCCTGTTGGGCCGACGCGATGTTCGCCGACCTGGAGGGGGCGAAGGCGTTCTACGGCGACGTGCTCGGCTGGACCTTCGGCGAGAGCTCGTCGGAGTTCGGCAACTACACGACGGCGTACTCCGACGGCAAGGCGGTCGCCGCCATCGTGCCGCCGATGCCGGGAGAGGACTCGCCGCCGTCCGCCTGGTGCCTGTACTTCGCCTCGCCGGACGCCGGCGCCACCGCGGAGGGCATCCGCGCCAACGGCGGCGAGGTGCTGATGGGCCCGATGCAGGTCGGCGACTTCGGCACGATGGTGATCGCCAAGGACCCGGCCGGCGTCGCGTTCGGCGTCTGGCAGGCCGACAGCCACGAGGGCTTCGAGAAGCAGGGCGCGCCCGGCGCCTACGCCTGGGCCGAGGTGCTCACCCGCGAGGCCGGCAAGGCGGACGGGTTCTTCCCCGCGGTCTTCCCGTTCACCACCAAGAAGATGGAGAGCGGGGAGATGGACTACAAGATCTTCCACGTCGAGGGCCAACCCGTCCTCGGCCGGATGAAGATGGGCCCGGAGGACCTCCCGCCCGAGGCACCGTCCTACATCAGCGTGTACTTCGCCGTGAACGACTGCGACGTGGCCATCGCCAGGATCACCGAGCGCGGCGGGAAGCTGTACGCCGGGCCGATGGACACCCCGTTCGGCCGGTTCGCGGCGGTCGGCGACCCGCAGGGCGCGGCCTTCGGCATCATCGACCTCGGCAGGACGGCGGGGGAGATGCCCGTGATGGCGGACGCGTGATGGGCGGACACCTGACGGACGGGGCGCCCCGGTGAGCAGCGAGCGCGCCGACCTGCTGCAGACGCTGGACAAGCACCGCGGCTTCCTGCGCTACACCGTCCGCGACCTCACCGACGAACAGGCCGCCCGGCGCACCACCGTGAGCGAGCTGTGCCTGGGCGGTCTGATCAAGCACGTCATGGGTGTCGAGACGCGGTGGATGCGGTTCGCGGTCGGCGGCGCGGACGCGATGAACAGCGAGCCGGTCGACTGGGAGGGCCAGTTCCGGATGGCGGACGGCGAGACGCTGGAGTCACTGCTGGCCGCGTACGAGCGGGTGGCGCACGAGACCGACGAGCTGGTCTCGACCCTGCCCGACCTGGACCGCGCCCACCCGCTGCCGCAGGCGCCGTGGTTCGAACCGGGCGCCAGCTGGTCGGTGCGGCGGGTGCTGCTGCACGTCATCGCGGAGACCGCGCAGCACGCGGGGCACGCGGACATCATCCGGGAGTCGCTGGACGGGGCGAAGACGATGGGATGACGAAGACGATGGGGATGAGGGGCGCGCTCAGGCGAGTCGGAGGCCGAGCAGCTCGCTCAGGGCCCGGTCGCCGTCGGGCGTCACCCGCAGGGCCCGGCCGGAGCCGATCCGTTCCACCCAGGCCCGGTCCAGCGCCGTCCGGCAGAGGGCGGCGCCCAGCACCCCGCCCAGATGGGTGCGGCGCTCCGTCCAGTCCAGGCAGCCGCGGACCAGCGGCCGGCCGCCGCCGCGCCCCGCCCGGGCCGGGAGCTCGATGCCGGCGGCGGCCAGCCACTCCCGCCCGCTCCCGGTGACGGCGAGCCCGGCGTCGTCCGCCACCAGGCCGCGGGCCAGCACGGCATCGGTGACCGCCACGCCGAGGCGGCCGGCCAGGTGGTCGTAGCAGGTGCGGGCGCGGGCCTCGGCGCTCAGTCGGGTGGACTCGCGCAGAGTGCGGGGGGCCTTGGCGGGCGCCTTCGCGGGCGCCGACTCCGCGAAGGAGGTGAGGTCCTCGATCAGCGCCGCCGCCTCGGGGCCCGCCAGCCGGACGTACCGGTGCCGCCCCTGCCGCTCCTCGGCCAGCAGGCCCCCGGCGATCAGCCGGGACAGGTGCTCGCTGGCCGTGGACGGCGCGACGCCGGCGTGGCGGGCCAGCTCGCCGCCGGTCCAGGCCCGGCCGTCCAGCAGGGCGGTGCAGAACGCGGCGCGGGTCGGGTCGGCGAGCAGGGCGGCGAGCTGGGCGAGTGGCATGGGTCCATGGTGCCCCGGGCACGGTTCGGCCGGGGCCGAAACGTTCCGCGCCTAGCGTGACGGGCATGAGCACCCCGAGCACCTTGAGCACCTCCGGGACGTCCGAGCGGTCCCAGGAGCCTTCCCCGGAGCGGTCGTTCGAGCCGTCCTCCGAGCCGTCCTCCGAGCGGTCGTTCGAGCCGTCCTTCGCGCGGTACGACGATGTCGTGGACGCCCTCGCCCACCCCGACCTGGTGCCGCTGCCCGCCGCCTCCGGGCCCGCCGGGGGCGTGGCGTGGCTGCGGGCGGCCGTCGCCCGGTTCAGCGCGGGGGAGGAGCACGCGGCCCGGCGCGCCCTGGTCGAGGCGGACCTCGCCCGGCTCGACCCGGCCGCCCTGCGGGTGGCCGCCGCGGCCGGGTTCGAGCCGGACGCGCGGCTGCGGGCCGTCCGCGCCCTCGCGCAGGTCCTCGGGCTGGCGGAGCCGGACGCCGTCGCGCGGGCGGTCTCCGTGGTGGCGCGGGCGTACTTCGCGGAGGCGCCGGACGACGCCGAGGCGGACGCGGCGGTGGCCTGGCTGCTGCCGCGGATGGCCGTGGGTGGCGCGGTGGTGGACGGGTCGGACGTCGGGGCGGACGCCCCGGTGGTGGACGGGTCGGACGTCGGGGGCCCGCTCCCGGAGGAGCTCGCCGCCAACCGGATCGGTCTGCTCGTCCAGGCCTGCGACGCCAGCGCCACCCTGGTCGGGAACGCCCGCCGGGCCGCCTGCCGCGGTGCGGCGGGTGAGGCGCCGGGCGGCGAGGGCCTGCTCGACCGGACGCTGCGTCACGACCCGCCGGTGCCGGTGATGCGGCGGCTGGCCGTGCGCGAGGCCGTGGTGGGCACGGTCCGACTGCCGGCCGGCACACGGGTCGTCCTGGACGTCGCGGCCGCCCAGCAGGGCGCCCCCGGCCGGCCGCCGCTCACCTTCGGGGGGCCGCCGCGGATCTGCCCCGGCCGCACCCACGCGCTCGCCCTCGCCGCCGGGATCCTGCACGGCGCCTCCGACCCGGCGGGCCCGACGGCTGCCGACACCCCCGTGACCGACGGACGCGACCCGGGGGCGGTGGTGTCCGCGACGGTGGAGCACGTGCTGGCCCTCGCCGCGACGTGGACGGAGTGGGACGGGCGCCCGGTGGCCGCCGACGGCCGGACGTACACCCCGCACAAGGCGGTCCGCCGGGTGGCCGACCATCTCCTCGACCACCTCGCCGAGTTGGAGGCCAGACTGGCCGGCGAGGCCACCGAACCCGACCACTGGCACGCCTCCGCCGCCACCACCCCGGCCGATCTCGCGGCGTTCACCCCGGCCGACCTGGACGAGGCCCGCAGCCGCCTCACCCGGCTCGCCCGGATCTGGGCCAGGCGCCTCGCCGCCCTCACCCCGGAGCAGCTCGACCACTCACCCGGCACGGGCTGGACGTTCCGGCAACTCGCCTTCCACGTCGCCGAGTCGGCGTACTACGCGGACGCGGTGGGCGACCTGCGCGCCGGTGCGGAAGGGGCCGCGTCGTGACTGCGTTCGCCGCACTCCACCACCGGCCCGGCGAGCCGCTGCTGCTCCCCAACGCCTGGGACCACGCCTCCGCCGCGGCCCTCGCCGGGCAGGGCTTCGCCGCGATCGGCACCACCAGTCTCGGCGTCGCCGCGGCCGCCGGTCTTCCCGACGGCGTCGCCGCCACCCGCCGGGAGACCCTCCGGCTCGCCCGCCGGCTCGGGCGGGGGCGGTTCCTGCTCTCGGTCGACGTCGAGTCCGGGTTCTCCGACGATCCGTCCGAAGTGGCCGATCTGGCCGTCGAGTTGTCGAGTCTTGGCGCGGTCGGCATCAACCTGGAGGACGGCCGCGGGGACGATACGCTCGCGCCCGTCGCCGTGCACGCCGCGAAGATCGCGGCGGTGAAGGCGGCCGTCCCCGGCCTCTTCGTCAACGCCCGGACCGACACCCACTGGCTGGGGGTCACCGATCCCGGCCCGGAGACCGACCGGCGCCTCGCCGCCTACCAACAGGCGGGCGCGGACGGCGTGTTCGTCCCCGGACTGGCCGATCCGGCGGCCATCGAGGCCCTGGCCGGGCGGCTCGCCGTCCCGCTCAACATCCTGTACAACCCGGCGGGCCCGCCGCCGGCGCGGCTCGCGGACCTCGGCGTCGCCCGGATCAGCCTCGGCTCGCTGCTCTACCGGGCGGCGCTGGCGGCCGCCGTGCAGACGGCGGTCGCCGTCCGGGAGGGCGCGGCCGGGCCGATGGCGGGTGCGGTGCCCGCGTACGGGGAGGTCGCGGGGCTGCACCGGGATGGGGCGTAAGGGCACCACCCCCGGCGGGGCTGCACCGGGACGGGGCCCGGGGTGCGTTTCCCGGCGGGGCCGTGCCGGGACGGGGCCCGGGGTGCGTTTCCCGGCGGGGTGGCATCGAAGCGGGCGCAGGGGGCCGTGCCTGACGGGCAGGCAGCCGGCGGAAGAGCCGATAGCTAAACCATCGACATATCCCAATGGTTGACCTATGCTCCCGATCATGGGAAACCGTCAACTACAGGAGCCGACCAGGCTCGTGCTCACCGCGCTGGCCGACGCCCCGCGGCACGGCTACGCGATCGTCCAGGAGGTCCTGGCCATCTCCGGCGGCCGGACCAAGCTCCTCACCGGCACCCTCTACACGGCGCTGGACCGCCTCCTCCAGCAGGGCCTGATCCGGATCGACCACGAGGAGGTCGTGGGCGGACGGCTGCGTCGCACCTTCGCCCTCACCGAGGACGGCCGCGGCGTCCTGGCCGAGGAGACGGAGCGCCTGCGCGCCGGGGTCGTCGAGGCGGAGCGCAGGCTCGCCCTCGGCCGCCGGCCCGGCCTCCAGGCGGGCTTCGTGCGGCTCGCGCCGGCCGGGGGTGCGGCATGAGCGCGTCCTCCCCGCAGTTCGGCCTGCCCACCCGCCTCCCGCTGCTCGGCCTCTACCCCGCCAAGTACCGCGCCGCGAACGGCGCGGAGATCGCCGCCGTCCTCTCCGAGAGCCTTGAGGGCGCCGACCGCCGCACCGTGCTGCGCGAGTGGGCCACCGTCGCCGCGCACGCCGTCCGGCTGCGCACCCGGCTCAGCTCCAGCGACCCGGCGGGCCGCTTCCTCGCCGGTGCCGCGCCGTACCTGCTGGCCGGCGGGGCGGGCCTGGCCGTGGTCCACCTGCTGCTCGGGCTCTTCCTGCCCGACAAGTTCGGCGACGAGGGCCACCCCGCCCTGCGGGTCGCCGTGGGCGCGGTGCAGACCGTCCCGTGGATCCTCGCCCTGCTCTGCGCGGCCGGCGGCCGCTGGGGGGCGGCCCGGCTCCTGGTCCTGGCGGGCACCCTGGTGCGGACGGCGGCCGCCGCGGCCTTCTTCGCCCACGAGAGCCTGGCGCTGTTCCAGTACCTCCCCCTGGCCGGCTTCTGGCTCCTCCTCAGCGTCCTGCTCCTCGCCCCGCCGGACGGCGTCGACCTCTCCCGGCGTGCCCGCACCGAGACGGTGGCCACCGCGCTCTCCCTCGCCCTGCCGATGGGCGCGCTCGCCTTCCTCTGGCCCTGGCCGGACGAGGGCGTGGCCGAGGACCACGTCTTCTCGGACGTCAACAGCACCCTGCTGGACGTCTCCACCGCCTGGCCGGCCGTCGTGATGAGCATCGCGCTGCTGCTCAACCTCGCCCGCCGGGGCACCGACCGCGTCCGCGCCGCCGGGGTCGCGCTGGCCGTCCTGCCCTGGACGGCCATGCTGGCCCCGCCGTACTACTGGCGGCCGCCGTTCAACGGGCACGACCTGCTGCGCAACCTGCTCGTCGTGCTCGCGCTGCTGGCCTTCACCGCCACCGTGGCGGCCACCCGCCACCGGGTCCGCCCCTCGGTGGAGCCGGTCGAACCGGCCTGAGCCCGGCGGCGCGCCCGCCGGCCCGGAGCGCAGGCCCGGGCCGGGGGCGCGCCCTGACCGTCACGCGCCCGGGCCGCCCGTCGCGCCCGGGCCGCCCGGGCCGCCGAGCCCCCGGCGTCAGGCGGCCGTGCGCGGGTCGATCGGGGTGAACACGCCGAGCCGGTCCTCGACGGCCCGGGCCGCGTCGAGGCAGAGGTCCTCGCGGAACGGGCGCCCGACGAGTTGGACGCCGACCGGCAGCCCGTCGGCCACCCCGGTCGGGACGGCCACGCCGGGGACGCCGACGAAGCTGGTCGCCGAGCAGAGGCGCATCGCCGCGGCGACCCGGTCCCGGCCGGCCCGGTCGCGCGACTCCAGGCCGGGCTCGACGGGCGGCTCGGTGAACACCGGAGCGAGCAACAGCGGGTACTCCTCCAGGAATTCGGCCCAGGAACGGCGGATGTCCAGCCATGTCCCCATCAGCTTCACGAGCTCGTCGGAGGTGGCCGGCCGCACCCGCTCCATCACCATCCCGATGAAGCGGTCCCCGCCCTCGCCGAGCAGCCCGCGTACGGCCGGCCAGGTCGGGGCGAACTCGGTGACGGTGATCCGGTCGTACGCCTCCAGCGCCTCGTCCAGCCGCGGCACGTCCGGCACCTCGCGCACGTCGTAGCCCGCGTCGCGCAGCGCCTCGGCGGCGGTCCCGACGGCGGCGCGGACCGCCGGGTGGACGCCGTGGCCGCCGGGGTCGGCGACCACCGCGACCTTCACCGGCCCGGGGAGCCGTGCGCCGCGGACGGGCACCGGGACGGCCCGCGGGTCACGCGGATCGCTGCCCGCCAGCACCTCGTAGGCGAGCCGCAGATCGTCCACGCTCCGGGCCAACGGGCCGTCGGTGACCAGGAACTGGGTGGCCGGCCCGGGGTCGTCCGGGCCGATGACGCGGCGATCGGCCGGGAACCGCCCGGTGGACGGCTTCAGCGCCGTCACGCCGCAGAACTGGGCCGGGATGCGGACCGATCCGCCGGAGTCGTTGCCCAGCCCGAGCGCGGCCATACCGGTGGCGACGGCCACCGCGTCGCCACCGCTCGACCCGCCCGGGGTGCGGCCGGCGTCCCACGGGTTGGCGGTCTCGCCGAACAGCTCGCTGCGGGTGTGCATCCCGGCCAGGACCAGGGTGGGCATGTTGCTGTGCCCGATCGGGATCGCCCCGGCCGCACGGAGCCGGGCCACGGGGAGCGCGTCGGCCGGTGCCACCAGGTCGCGGAAGCGCCTGACGCCGAAGGTGGTCGGCACGCCCTCGACGGGGGTGCTCTCCTTCACCGTGAACGGCACGCCCGCGAGCGGCCCCAGCTGTCCGCCCGCCGCGCGGCGCCGGTCCGTCGCCGCCGCGGCCTCGCGGGCGCGGTCGGCGAGGAGCTGGGTGACCGCGTTCACCTGCGGGTTGACCTCGGCGATGCGGGCCAGGTGGCTGTCGACCACTTCGACGGCGGAGACCTCGCCGCTGCGCACCGCCGCCGCCTGCTCGGCGGCCGTCATCGTCCAGATGGTGTCCTGCATCGCCCCTGCCGTCCTCTCGTCGTCCTCTTGCGGTACGCGGGCGCGTGTCGCCGTACGCCGGTGCGTACCGGTCTGCCGCACTCGGGCACGTGCCGCCGTACGCGGGCACGTACCGATGCGCTCGTATCGGAACGCGCCCACTGTAGCCTGTGAACCGATACGAGCGCATCGAATAAGGAGGCGGCCGATGCCCCGGCAGGTGGACCACGAGGAACGGCGCCGCGTCATCGCCGAGGCGGTCTGCGCCCTCGCCGACGAGCGCGGGCTGGAGGGCGTCACCGTGCGCGACGTCGCCGACCGCGCGCAGATCTCGATGGGGGCCGTCCAGCGCTGCTTCCGCACCAAGGAGGAGATGCTCGTCTTCGCGCTCGCCCACGTCGGCGAGCGCATCGCCGAACGGGTCCGGGCCCGTCTGGTCCGCACCCCGGCCCAGTCCGCCGCGACCGCCCTCGGCCACGCGGCCGCCGAGGTCGCCCTGCTCGGCGAGGAGCACCGCGCCGAGGCCCGGGTCTGGCTCGCCTTCGTCGCCCAGGCCGTCGTCAGCGCACCGCTCGCCGAGACCCTGCGGGCCGGCTACGCACCGCTGGAGGACGCGTTCGCCCGCCTGATCGAGGAGGGCGCGGCCCGGGGCACCGGCGAACCCGCCGGGGAGGACGCACCCCTGGACGCACGGCGGGAGGCCCGTACGGTCCTCGCCCTCGCCGACGGCCTCACCGTGCACGTCCTCGCCGGCCACCTCACGCCGCAGGAGGCCGGCGACATCCTCCACGCCCAGCTGGCCCGTCTCTGGGCGGGACGGCAGCACCCGCCGGCGTGACCGTCCGAGGCGCTCGTCGGGGAAGACGATCGGACATCTTTCGAAGACTGAAGGATATTCAGCGGCTCGTCCGGCCTTCCTAGAGTTGAGGACATCAGAAGCCGCCCGGCAGCCGGGCGGACGAGCCGGAAGGAAGACCCCCCATGCGTGCAGTCATCCAGAAGTCCTTCGGCGGCCCCGAGGTCCTTGAGGTCGTCGAGACCGAGCGTCCCGCCCCCCTCGGTGGCGAGGTCCTCGTCCGCGTGCACGCCAGTGGGGTCAACCCGGTTGACGTGGCAGTCCGTTCGGGCGCCTACCCGCTGCTCGGCGAGCCGCCCTACGGGGTCGGCTGGGACATCTCCGGCGTGGTCGAGGAGGCCGGCCCGGGGGCCAGGTTCAAGGTCGGCGACGAGGTGTTCGGCATGCCGTTCTTCCCGCGGGCCGCCACCGGCTACGCCGACTACGTCGCGGTGCCGTCCCGGCAGGTGGCCCGCAAGCCCGCCACGCTCGACCACGTGCAGGCCGCCGCCCTTCCGCTGTCCGCCCTCACCGCCTGGCAGGGCCTGGTCGACGCGGCGCAACTGTCCGAGGGGCAGCGGGTGCTGGTGCACCGCGCGGCCGGCGGCGTCGGCCACTACGCGGTCCAGATCGCGAAGGCCCGCGGCGCCCACGTGATCGCCCTCGCCAGCGAGCCCAAGCACGAGTTCGTGCGCGGCCTCGGCGCCGACGAGGTCATCGACTACCGGACCACCGACTACACCGAGGTGGTGCGCGACGTCGACGTCGTCTTCGACTCGTCCTCCGAGGGCACCCGTGCGCTGTCGGTGCTGCGGCCCGGCGGCACCCTGGTCAGCATCATGGAGCACTGGAACCAGGAGCTGGCGGCCCGGATCGAGGCGGCCGGGCGGCGGTTCGCGGGCGTCTCGGTCGAGCCCGACTACGCGTCGCTGGAGGCGATCGCTGCCCTCGTCGACGCCGGCCGGATCCGCCCGCACGTCGCCGAGACCTTCCCGCTCGCCGACGCGGGCAAGGCCCACGAGCTGGTCGGCTCCGGCCGGGTCCAGGGCAAGGTCGTCCTCACCGTTGCCTGAGCGGAACGGTGACGGACGGGGGGAGGGGGGAGGTGCCGGAGGGGCCCGACGGGGGTGGGCCCTTCCGGCGCCGGACCACGCGGGCGGACAAGCGAGGCCCGGCCCTAGGGTGGGGACGGAACACGGCGAACGGGGGCGGACCATGGACATCCTGACCGAGGCACTGGGCTCGATGCGGACCGGGAACCCCACGTCCGTCCGCACCGAGGGGCGCGCCCCCTGGGGCCTGCGCCTGCCCCCGGTCGCCGGCGCCGGCTTCCACGTGGTGCTGCACGGCACCTGCTGGCTGATCCCGCTGGAGTGCGCCGGCAACGACGAGCCGATCGCCCTCAGCCCCGGCGACGTCGTCTTCCTGCGCGACGGCCGCGGCCACATCCTCGCCGACCACCCCAGCACCCCGGCCGCACCGGAACGGCCCGACCAGTACCGGCCGAGCACGCCGATCGGCACGGTCACCCTCGGCGGGGACGGCCCCCGGACCAGCCTCCTCTGCGGCAACTACCACCTGGACCAGGGCCGCCCGCACCCGATGCTCCGCCAACTGCCCGAGGTCGTCCACCTGTCCACCGGCCAGGGCCGGCACCCCGAGCTCACCGCGGCCGTCCAACTCCTCGGCGCCGAACTGGAGAACCCCCGGCTCGGCTCGACGGGCATCGTCCCCGCCCTGATCGACTCACTGCTCCTGTACATCCTGCGGGCCTGGTTCGAGGACCAGCCCGCCGTGGCCGCGGCCGGCTGGGCCGCCGCCCTCAGCGACTGCGCCGTCGCCCCGGCCCTCGCCGCCATCCACGAGACCCCCTCGACCCCGTGGACCGTCGAGTCGCTGGCGAGCCGGGTCGGCCTCTCCCGGGCCGCCTTCGCCCGCCGCTTCACCGCCCTCGTCGGCGAGCCGCCCATGGCCTACCTCACCCGCTGGCGCCTGACCACCGCCGCCCGGCTGCTCCGCGAGTCCGAGGCGCCGCTCACCACCATCGCCACCCGGGCCGGCTACGGCTCCGAGTACGCCTTCGCCAAGGCCTTCAAGCGCGAGTTCGGCCAGGCCCCCGGCGGCTACCGACGCGACACCCGCGCCGCCTGAGCCGCCTGGCCGCCTGGCCGCCGGGCCGACTGAGCCGCTCGGGCCCACCCGGGCCGGCTTCCCCCGCCGTGTCGGGGCGGCCGAACCGGATCCTCCAATTGCTCTGTCCAGGAAGGTCGTTCGCCCCTACCTTGATCCCCGGCACAGGTCCGAGCCTTCGAGCAACGGGGAGCGAACGAACATGCGCAAGGCCTACAACGCCGCCCACGTCTACATGATCCTGGGCGTGGTCTCCGGGCTGTACTACCGGGAACTCACCAAGGCGAACGACTTCCACGGGGAGACCCAACTCGGCGTCGTCCACACCCACCTGCTGGCCCTCGGCATGCTGGCTTTCCTGATCGTGCTGGCCCTCGACAAGCAGTTCGGACTCTCCGGGGACCGGCTGTTCACCCACTTCTTCCGCTTCTACAACGCGGGCCTCGCGATCACCGTCGCGGCGATGCTGTTCCGCGGCACCCAGACCGTCCTCGGTCACGACGTCCCCGAAGCCGTCTCCCTGATGGCCGGCCTCGGCCACATCGTCCTGACCGTCGGCCTCGTCCAGCTGTTCATCCTCCTCGGCAAGCGGCTGAAGGCCTCGGAGGCGGCGGACTCCGAGAAGGCCTGACGTCCGGGCCGGACGGCGGGTCAGCCGGCCAGGAAGCGGCGGAGCGAGTCCGTCATGGCGGCCACGAAGGCGTCGCGGGTGGGCTCGGGGACGAGGTCCAGCGACAGGTAGGGGTTGAGGTCCTCCAGCTCGACCAGGAGCAGCCCGCCCTCCCGCGTCCGGCAGGCGTCCACGCGCTGGATGCCGTGGTCGAGCGTGTTCCAGTCGATGAAGCGGCGGGCGAATGCCAGGTCGTCCCCGCTCGGCTCGTAGGGTTCGAGGACCCAGCGCCGGGCGGGGTCGGGGGCGTGGAGGGCGTACTGGAAGGAGTCGTCGACGTAGTAGAACGACACCTCGTACCGGAAGTCGATCCGCGGCTGGACGAGGATGCCTTCGTGGGCGAGGGCGCCGTCGTGCCCGAGGCCGTCGTCGTCGACCAGGTCGTCCAGCGCGCTCCGGGGCACGAAGGCGAGACCGATGGAGTCCGCGCCCGCCCTGGGCTTGACCACGTACTCGGCGGCCTCGGGCAGCAGGTGCACGTCCTGCGGCCGGTCGACGGTGGGTATGACCGGGTACCCGGCGGCGGTCAGGTCCAGCAGGTACTGCTTGCCGGCCATGTCGCCGCGGCCCGAGAGCGGGTTGTAGACCCGGGTGCCGCGGGCCACGGCCCGGTCGCGGAAGGCGTCGTACTCCCGCTGGTAGTGCAGCACCGGGCCGCTGTTGCGGACCACGACCGCGTCGAAGCCGTCCATCAGCGCGGCGGCGTCCAGCGGGTGGCACAGCGCGAGGTCGAAGTCCTCGCGCAGCCGGGAGGTCAGGAAGACGTCCTCGTCGCAGTAGCGCCGCCCCCGGGCCTGGTAGCCGAGATCGGTCACGAACAGGAGGCTGGGGCGGACGGGCATGGCGCATCTCCTCGGGGCTCGCCGCCAGCCTACGCAACGGACGCCGCGTCGCCGCAGGTGCCCGCCGTACCGCGGGCGGGGGGTGTGCGCCGGGCCCGACGACGCCCGGCGGCGCTCGGCGACTCCGGCGGTCCTGCGGTACCCCGCGGGCGGCGGTGTGCGCCGCCCGCGGTCACCGACCGGCGCCGGCGGCCCGGGGCTCCTCGGGCGGGGCCAGGGGCATGCTCCTCAGCCGGCTCACCGGGGAGACGACCAGTCCGATCACGACGAGGGCGGAGCCGGCCGCCGCCACCCTCAGTGCGCCTTCGGCGCCGATCCAGCCGGCGAGCAGGCCGGCAAAGAGCCCGCCGAGGGCGCCGCCGCCGAACAGCAGCGTCCGGAAGGCCGCCGTCATCCGCCCCATCATCGACTGCGGGGTCAGCGCCTGGCGCAGACTGACGATGACCACGCCCGCCACGCCGAGGCCCAGGTAGGTGGTGAAGAAGGACAGCACGAACATCGAGACCATCACCGGCCGGGGCCCGGCGGCCAGGGCGATGAGGGTGGGCCCGAGCAGCAGCGCCGACTGGGCCACCAGGTAGACGCGGCCGGTCGGGAACCGCGCGATGACCCTGCGGGAGACCAGCGCGCCGATCAACCCGCCGACCGAGGCGGTCGCGAAGACCGCCCCGAGCGTGGTCGAGGTGAGGTGGAGGTCGTTGGTGCCGTGGAGGAGGAACATCGTCCACACGGTGACCATGGAGAAGTTGCAGCAGAAGCCGATGAGCGCCAGGGCCCGCAGCACCCCGCTGCCCATGACCCACCCCAGCCCCTCCCGGAGTTCGCGCAGCAGGTGCCGCTCGGCCACGGGCTCGGGGCGCGGCTCGGGGGTGCGGATCAGCAGCAGCGAGACGACGGACACCGCGTACGAGCAGGCGTCCACGACCAGGGCCACCGGGGCGGTGAGCGCCGACACCAGGACGCCCGCGAGCCCGGGACCGGCCACGTCGGCGGCGGAGGAGCTGGTGCCCATCCTGGCGCTCGCCTCGACGTAGTGCCCGGGGTCGCGGACCAGCACCGGCACGTACGACATCCAGCTCACGTCGAAGACCACGGACGCGACGCCGACGGCGCAGGCGATCACCAGCAGGACGGGCAGGTCGAGGGCGTCCCACCAGTAGAGCAGCGGGACCAGTGAGAGCAGCACCAGCCGGACGAGGTTGGCGCCCAGCATGACGGGCCGGCGCCGTACCCGGTCCGTCCAGACCCCGATCAGCAGGGCCAGTCCGAGGTACGGCACGAGCTGGAGGAAGCGGAGCAGGCCGACCTGCTCGTCGGTGGCGTGGAAGGCGCGGATCGCGGTCAGCGGCAGGGCGAGGTTGGTGATCTGGGTGCCGAGCAGCGACACCGTCTCGCCGAGCCAGAACGTCAGGAAGTCGCGGTTGCGCCAGAGGCTTTCCGGCTCCGCCACTGCCGCGGCACCAGCAGTAGCGGGTGCCGGCGGCGGCGCGGTGCCGGCGGTGCCGGACCCGGCCGGAGCGTCGGTCATCGGGCGCTCCCCGCCAGCTCGGCGACGGTCGCGGCGACGGCGTCGACCTCGTCCTCGGTGTTGTAGTAGTGCGGCGACAGCCGCAGGCACCACTCCACGTCCTTGTCGGCGAAGTCGAAGTGCGCGAACTCCCGGAAGCTGAGCGCGGAGTTGATGCCGCGCGCGTCCATCGCGGCCTTGAACGGCTGCGGCCGCCACCCCTCGATCGCGAAGGTGACCAGGGCGGCCGGTGCCGGGCCGCCGTCGAGCAGCCGCACCCCGGGAACGCCGGCCAGCTGTTCGCGCAGCCGCGCCGCCAGCGCCGGGGTGCGCCGGGCGACCGGTCCGACGCCGACCCGCAGGGCGTAGCGGACGGCGGCGGCGCTGCCGAGGACGGTGGCGTACGGGAACTCCCACTCCTCGAAGCGGGCCGCCGTGTCCACCGGCCGGTAGCTGTCGGGCCCGGTCCAGCGGGCGCCGTACATGTCGATGAAGAGCGGCTCGTAGCCGGCCGCGAGCACCCGGTCCGAGACGTAGAGGAAGCCCGAACCGCGCGGCCCGCGAAGGAACTTGCGGCACGTGGCGGTGAGCAGGTCGCAGCCGATCCGCTCGACGTCGACATCGAGCTGGCCGACCGACTGGCAGGCGTCGACGAGGTACAGCAGGTCGAGTTCGCGGCAGTGGCGGCCGATCTCCGCCACCGGCTGGACCAGGCCGGAGTTGGTCGGCACGTGCGTGGCGGCGACCAGGCGCGGGCGGCGGGCGCGCATCAGCGCGGCCATCGCCGCGACGTCGACGCCGCTGCCGTCCGGGTGGTCGGGGGCGTGCACGATCTCGACGCCGTGACGCCGGCGGAGGGCGAGGAAGGCGATCTGGTTGGAGATGAAGTCGTTGCGGGTGGTGAGGACGACGTCGCCCGGCCGGAAGTCGATCGCGGACAGCGCCTTGGAGTAGGCGTGGGTGGCGCTGCCGGCGAAGGCGATGTTGCCGGGGCGGGTGTGGACGAGTTCGGCCGTCGCGGCGTGGAAGTCGGCCACCTCGGCGGCCCGGGCGGCGGAGGCCTCGTAGCCGCCGATGGCGGCCTCCAGGCGCAGGTGGTCGAGCATCGCGCCGAGCACCGGACGGGCCATCAGGCCGCAGCCGGCGTTGTTGAAGTGGATCACCGAGTCGCAGCCGGGGGTGTCGGCGCGGAGGGCGGCGAGGTCGAGAAGCGGTTCCGACGCTGACTCAGAAGCGCTATCCTGTATCTTCATGTCTGACAGTAGCAGTACTGGCGCGCTGGTGACGATCCTCCGCGCGGAGATCGCCGCGCTCACTCCCGGCGACCGGCTGCCCAGCAGTCGCGACCTGATCACCCGTCACGGTGTCGGTCCGGTCACCGTGTCCCGCGCGATCGCCCTGCTGGCCGCCGAGGGTGCGGTGGTCACCCGGCCCGGCAGTGGCACCTACGTCGCCGCCCGCCGGGCCAGGCACGGGGAGGGCGCTCCGGACACCTCCTGGCAGGCGGTCGCCCTGGCCGGACGGGAGCGCGACCCGGGCGCCGACCACGACGCCGCGTCGGCCGAGACGGACGGGCCGTCAGGGCCCCTGCCCGCCGGAACCATCGCGCTCTCCGGTGGCTACCTGCACGAGAACCTCCAGCCCACCCGGGCGCTCGGTGCGGCCCTGGCCCGCGCCGCCCGCAGGCCCGACGCCTGGCACCGCGCCCCCGCCGCAGGCCTGGCGCCGCTGCGTGCGATCTTCGCCCGGCAGGTGGGCGGCGGCGTGGGTCCCGAGGACGTGCTGGTCACGGGCGGCGGCCAGGCGGCGCTGTCGATGCTGTTCCGCGCCGTCGCCGCACCCGGCAGCCCGGTGCTCGTCGAGTCGCCCACCTATCCCGGGGCGCTCGCCGCCGCCCGCGCGGCCGGCCTGCGGCCGGTGCCCGTGCCGATCGACGACGACGGCATCCGCCCCGATCTGCTGGCCGACGCCTTCGCGATGACCGGGGCGCGACTGCTCTACTGCCAGCCGACCTTCCACAACCCGACCGGCACCGTGCTCGCGCCGGAGCGCCGCCGCCAGGTCGTCGACGTGACCCGCGCCGCCGGGGCGTTCCTGATCGAGGACGACTTCGCCCGCCACCTCGGCCACGGCCGGCCGGTACCGCGCCCGCTGGTGGCCGACGACCGCGACGGCACGGTGGTCCACCTGACCTCGCTCACCAAACCGGCCTCGCCCAGCCTGCGGATCGGCGCGCTGGTCGCCCGCGGCCCGGTCATGCGCCGGCTCCAGGCGATGCGGCGGGTGGACGACTTCTTCATCGCCCGCCCGCTCCAGGAGGCGGCCGTCGAACTGCTCAGCACGCCCGCCTGGGACCGCCACCTGCGGACGCTGGCCACCGCCCTGCGCGACCGCCGCACCGCCCTGGAGGACGCGCTGGCCCGCGAACTCGCCGACTGGCCGCTCGCCGACAGCCCGGCCGGCGGACTCCACCTGTGGCTGCGGCTGCCGCCGGCCCTCACCGACCGCGCCGTCACCGACGCCGCGGTCGCCGATGTGGCCGGGGCGCACGGGGTGTCGGTCAACGCAGGCCACCGCTACTTCCCGGCCGAGCCGCCCAGTGCCCACCTGCGCCTCGGCTTCGCGGCGGCCGCCGACCCCGCGGAGCTCACCGAGGCCGCCCGCCGCCTGGCCGGCGCGGTCCGCTCGCTGGGGGGCTGACCGCCGGGGGCCGTGACCGCCGGGGGCCGTGACCGCCGGGGCCTGGCCGGGCGTGGGCGGGGTGGTCGGAGCGGGGTGGCCGGTGTGGCCCGGGCGGGGTGGCCGGTGTGGCCGGCCTGCGGGCCGGGGGTCAGCTCAGGCCGGCCTTCGCCTGCACGGCGGCGACGTAGCGGACGGTGAACACCATCGGGAGGGCGAAGCCGGCGACCTGCGTGAGCGTCGCGGCCGTCGAGTGGCCCTGGCCGGCGTGGGCGAACGCCGCCAGCACGGCGGCCGTGGCGGCGAAGGCCGCCGTCCAGACGGCGGTGATGACGACGTTGGTCCGGATGAACGGCTTGAGCCCCCAGGCCTCCTGGGGCGTGGTCCGCTTGGCGATGCCCAGGGTGAACGGCTTGCCGATGAGCAGTGAGACCCCGGCGATCAGGGTCAGGGTGGCCGAGGACAGGGCCGCCGAGTAGTCGTGCACGCCCGACTGCGGGTCGGCGAAGGCGACCGCCGCCAGGGCCGCGAAGTAGGCCGCCGAGCCCAGCTCGATGATCAGGGCGTCGAAGCCGGCCCCGGCCCGGCGCTGCTGGGCGATCAGCGCCACCGCCACCACCAGCGCGGCCAGCGAGGCCCACTGCCACTGCCCGGACGGAAGCACCGCGAAGACGATCCACGGAAGGAAGGTGCGCACGTACGACATTCGGAAGTTCCCCTCAACATTCCAAGTCTGACAGGTCTGAACTGTACATTGCATGAGTGACATGTCAACAGTGGAAGGTAAGGTGGTCCGCATGAGCCTCCGATACGCCCTCCTCGGACTGCTGTCCGATCGCCCGGCCAGTGGGTACGACCTGCTCAAGAGCTTCGACACCTCGCTGGCCGACGTCTGGCCCGCCACCCAGAGCCAGATCTACACGGAGCTGTCCAGGCTCGCCGACGCCGGACTGATCAGCGTCACGGCGGAGGGCCCGCGCGGGCGGAAGGAGTACACCCTCACCGCCGAAGGGCTGGCAGAGCTGCGGCACTGGCTGACCGAGACCACCCCGCAGCGCAACACCCGCAGCGACATCCTGCTGAGGGTCTTCTTCCTCGGCGTGCTCACCCCCGAGCAGTCGCGGGCCTACCTCACCGGACTGGCCGAGCTGTCCGACCGGGGGGACGAGGAGCTGCGCGCACTGGCCGACTCCATCGACTGGGGCGGCGACCAGCTCTCCGTCTACGGCCGGATCGCCCTGGAGTACGGCCTCCGGTTCAACGCGATGCGCCGCGAGTGGGCCGAGTGGGCGGCCGAGCAGATCCGGTAGTCCGGTTCCTGTCCGGAGGGCCGACTGTGGCGCGCGTCACGGGAACCCGCCCCGTGATGCCGGACAGCCGACAGGAGTGACCACAGAGATGCGATCCCGGGTGCGGGCCGGGAATCCCGACGCCTTCGCGGAGCTCTTCGACAGCTACGCCCGCACCGTCTACAACCACGTCTTCCGGCTGACCGGCGACTGGTCCGTCGCGGAGGACGTCATGTCGGCGACCTTCATGGAGGCGTGGCGGCTGCGCGGCACGGTGGAGCCCGAGGGCGGCTCGCTCCGGCCGTGGCTGCTGGGCGTCGCCACCAACCTCGCCCGCAACCACTGCCGCGGCAACCGGCGCTACCGGGCCGCGGCCGCAGCCGCCGCGGCGGCGCCGGCAGCCGTCCCCGACCACGCCGACGAGGTGGCCGGCCGGCTCGACGACCGGCAGCGCATCGCGGTCACGCTGGCACAGCTGAGCGTGCTGCGGCGCCCCGAGCGCGAGGTCCTCGTCCTGTGCCTGTGGGAGGGCCTGGAGTACGTCCAGGCCGCCCAGGTCCTCGGCGTCCCGGTCGGCACCGTCCGCTCCCGGTTGTCCCGCGCCCGCACGAAGCTGCGCAAGCTCGCCGACGCGGAACTGAAGAGGAACAGACGGGAACCCGACGGTCGGCCCCGACAGACACATGGCGACCGTGCGAACGCGGTCCGGCCCGCACAGGAAGGAATCCGATGAACGCCAACCTTTCCCAGCCCCACCCGGCCGAGTGGGAGGAGACCGAGCACCTCCTGCCGTCCGTGGAGCGGGAACTGCCGGCGGGCCGCCACCAGTTCCACAAGGAGCGCCTCATGACCCGGATCCACGAAGACCTCCGGACCACCGCCCCCGCGCGCCCGGCCCGCACCACGAGGCCGCGCGGCCCGTTCCTGCGCCGCGCCGTCCTCCTGCCCGCGGCCGCCTGCGTCCTGGCCGCCACGATCGGGACCGGCGTCCACCTCCTCGGCCCCGGGGACGCCACGGACCACGGCTCCGGCCTCGCCACCGGCCCGCTGCTGACCACCCGGATCGGCGTCGCCGACCCCAAGGGCGCCCCGCAGCTCCTCGACCGCATCTCCCTGGCCAGCGCGGCCGTCCCGGGCCCGTCGCCGGTGCGCGAGAACCAGTTCGTCTACATCGGCTCGAAGTCGGCCGGCACCCACGTGCGGACCGACCACGGCAAGAGCACCCTGGTCAGCGACGAGCTGCACCAGCGCGAGACCTGGAGTTCCCCGGACGGCACCAAGGGCTGGCTGATCGAGCGCGGTGTCACCGGCCCCGAGGGCATCACCCTGGCCGGGCCCACCGAGACGGGCCAGGCCCCGACGGCGAACCTCAACGCGCCCACGTACAACTACCTCGCAACCCTGCCCACCGACCCGGACGCACTGCTGCGGAAGATCTACGAGGAGACCCGGGGCAAGGGCCGCACCCCCGACCAGGAGGCGTTCACCACCATCGGCGACCTCCTGGGCGGGAGCTACCCGCCGGCCGCCCTCACGGTCGCGCTCTACAAGGCCGCGGCGAAGATCCCCGGCGTGGTCACGGTGGACGACGCGGTCGACGCCGTCGGCCGGCACGGGGTCGCGGTCGCCCGCCTGGACGACACCTCCGGCCTGCGCACCGAATGGATCTTCGACAGCACGACCCTCGCGTTCCTCGGCGAGCGCAGCGTCCAGGTCGAGGGGGAGTCCGGCGAGAACGGCCTGATCAAGCCCGGCACGGTGGTGTTCACCCAGGCCGTGATGACGCGCGCGATCGTCGACCGGATCAAGGAGGCGCCGACTGGGAGCTGATGGCGGCGAGGGCCCGGTCCGGCGAAACGGTCCGGGCCTTCGGTCCGGGCCTTCGAACCGGGCCTTCGATCCGGGCGGTGACGCGGGGTCCGCACTGGTGCGGACGCGTTGTCCGGAGGCGGGCGCAAGGACGCAGCCCGTGACCGCTCAGCCGAGCAGGAGCTCCACCGCCGGGGTGTGGTTCCCGGTCGCGGAGGCGCCGGACATCGCCGAGGCGGCCGTCGCCGGGGCGGTGCCGGGCGGCACCACCAGGAGGAGGAAGTGGTCCTGGAAGCCGCGGGTGACGCTGATCGTCGCGTCACTTCCGGCGAACCAGTTGATCCTGATCACCAGGCCGTTCGCCGCGACGGCCCTCGGCACACCGTCCCAGGCGGAGGTGTCGAGGCCGACCCGGACGATGCGCCCGAAGTGCGCGCCGAGCGCGGTGATCAGGTCGGGCAGTTCGTCGGCGACGTGGTTCGAGCGGGGCCACCAGGCGCCGTCGAAGACGCCCTCCCGCGACATCGTCGGCTCAAGTTCCAGCCGCGGCAGCAACGGGGTACGCGACACCGTCCACGGCCCGGTGGAGGAAGGGTTGGGGAGGGGGATCGGCATCATGTGAGGCCGCCCGTCCGGTCCATGAGGGACCCGTCAAGACCCAGGGCGACGTCGACGCTGATGCCGGTGTGCGGAATGTCCTTGGTTGTCTCCCACGCTACTCCCCCGGGCCGCCCGGTGCGGGAGTAGTCTCGGAGGCATCCAGGGCATCCCGATTCCGGCACCCGTTCCGGCTTCGTTCTGGGTGAAGGACAGTCCGGCGGGCCCCGCTCCGGCGGGCAGCCGGGGACGGGACCGGTGAACGCCGTGACCACTCACTCCCCCCAGTTCGTACGGCCCGGCCACGGCCTCACGGTCGCCGACGCGATGGTGCCCTGCGACTACCAGATAGCCGACGACAACACCGTCGACCAGGCCATCGCCATCCTCCGCGGCGCCGACATCGAGTACCTGCTCGTCCGCGACCACGACGGCCGGTGCGAGGGGCTGGTCACCCGGACCGGGCTCCACCCGTCCCTGGACCTCCCCCTGTGCACCGAGCGGACCGCGATCAGTGCCACCTCGCACCAGCGCGGCCCGTTCGCCTGGCCGACCATGGGCCTGGCCCTGGCCGCGATCGCGATGCGCGTCAAGCACCTGGCGGTCTGGCCCGTCGTCGACGAGGACGGCTACATCCTCGGTGTGCTCACCGCGGACCGCGCCACCGGCCTGCTCGCCGTCGCACCGGCTTCGTGAAGTCGTCGGTGTTCCCCGCTGCCCGGTGAGAACCGGCCGGACCGACTGGGACCAGGACCGACTGGGACCAGGCCGACCGGGACCAGGACCGGGACCACGACATGACGAAGGCCCGGACCGCTGAGTGAGCGGTCCGGGCCTTCGATCACGGCGGAGGACACGAGACTCGAACGCGCGAGGGGTTGCCCCCGACACGTTTTCTGCTCCGCCCAGCCGGGCGGTCGTACCGGCGGGCGACCGTGAGGAGGCGCGCGACCGGGGGCGCAATGCGCTGTCGTCGGGCGTAATGGAAGGAGCCGCCCCTGCGAACTGCACCGGGGTGTCGGGGTTGGGAGGTCGATCGAGCCGGTCCGAGTGCCGCGACGGGAGCAGGACGGCGGTGAGCAGGGATGAGTGGTGAGCGGCCGTCCGACGCAGCGGGACCGGACAGCTCGGAGGGGCACGGCGAAGGCCTGCTGGGCGCGCTGCTCGATCAGTCCCACGAACTGCCGCCCCAGCTGATCGCCCCGCTGGTCGCCGACGTGGTGCGCGGGCTCGGAGGCCGTGACCCGGCGCTCCTGCTGCAGGACTACGGCCAGCTGGTGCTGGCGCCGCTGCCGGGGCGGGGGTTGGCAGCCGGGGAGCCGGTGTCGATCGACGGCTCCCCCGCGGGTGCGGCCTTCCTGCGCGGTGTTCCCGTCGAGGAACCGCAGGCCGACGGGGTGCGGGTGTACCTGCCGTTGCTGGACGGCGGCGACGAGGTGGGGGTACTGGCCTTCACCCTGGACACCGTCGTCGACGACCGGCTGCTGCTGCGGCGCCTCGCCGCCCTGGTCGCCGATCTGCTGATCACCAAGAGCGGCTACACCGACCGGATCTTCCAGGCCCGGCGCCTCGAACCGATGAGCGTGGCCGCCGAGATCCAGTGGTCGCTGCTGCCACCGCTGTCGATGACCGTCCACCGGGTTGCCGTGGCCGGCATCCTCGAACCCGCCTACCAGGTGGCCGGTGACAGCTTCGACTACGCGCTCAACGACGACCTCCTGCACGTGGCCACGATCGACGCCATGGGCCACGGGCTCGACGCCGCGACCATGGCGACCGTCGCCATCGGCGCGTACCGGCACGCCCGGCGCGCCGACATCGGGCTGGCCGAGATCTACGCGTTCATGGACCGGGCCATCGCCGAGCAGTTCGGGCCGGACCACTTCGTCACCGCGCAGATGATGCGCCTGGACACCCTGACCGGCCACCTGCAGTGGGTCAACGCCGGCCACCCCCAGCCGCTGCTGATCCGCGACCACGTCGTCGTCGAGCGGCTGGAGAGCGCCACCACCCTGCCGGTCGGGTTCGGCGGAGAGCAGCCGGTGATCAGCGAGCGGGTTCTGCGGCACGGCGACCAGGTCCTGTGCTTCACCGACGGCCTGGTGGAGGAGCGCGAGCCCGGCGGGCAGCAGTTCGGGGAGGAGCAGCTCATCGACTGGGTCAATCGAGTCGAGCGCTCGCAGGCCGGGGTACGGGCCGTGGTGCGCGCGCTCTCCAACGTCCTGAAGGAGAAGCGGGGCGGGCGCACGAGCGACGACGCCACCCTGTTCCTGATCGAGTGGCGCTGAGAGGGCCGCCACCCCGTGCCGGCTCCCGTGACCGGCCGGATCGGCGCGGTGCGGGCGGAGTACCGTGGGGATGTCGGGGCGGCCCGTCCCGCCCCCGACGGTCGGCCCTCGCAGCGTCCTGAGGGACGGCCCCGTGGGCCGGGCTCCTCGGGCAGACAGGAAAGGCGGGACGGAGAGATGTCCGTCTACGTGAAACTCTCGGCCGAGGCCAGGGCGCCGGCGGAGCCGTCGAAGGGGCCGCTGGACCTGCAGTACGAGGACGGTGCGGACGGCGTCACCTTCGAGTACGACCTGCATCCGAGTGGTGCGCTGCGCGTCCTGCGGGTCTTCGAGGACACGCCGTACCGGATCGAGGTGTGCTTCGGCCCCGGGGCGTGGCTCCAGGTCGTGGGCAGCTACCTGCGAAGCGGCGCCGAGTACTGACGGCGATCCGTTCCGGGCGAACCGCAGGCCGTCGGCGCCGGCCCGGCCGCTCGGCCCGGGCCGAGCGGAGTCCACCGGTCGCGGTTGATCCGTCCCGCCCATACCGTCGTGTCCGGGGGCGGGATCGTCGGCACGGGAGGCCAGGATGCGGCACTACCGGTGGGTTCTGGAGACGCAGGACGACGACGGCCGCTGGTCCCGGCAGGACGGCACTCCCCTGCGGAACCCGTTGGAGTACGACGGACCGCCCCAGCGGGCGGCCAACCACCTGCGGGACGTGTTCGTGCGCACGCTCTCCCGGCCCGCGCCCGGACCACGGGCGATCAGGATCCGCCTCTGGGACGGGGCCGACGCCTGGGACGGGGCCGACATCGCCGAGCCGCCCCGGGCCGAGGCCGAATGGTCACGCGAGTGACACAACGCCGAATGGTCACGCGGGTGGTACACCCGGCCCGCGGCCGTAGCGGACGGCTCCCGTCCCGCCGACTACGCGGGCACCGGCCAGGAGGCGGCCCGGCTGCGGGCGACATCCGCCCGCTTGCCCGCCTCACCAGCACCGTCGGAGGGGGCGACGGCCGACGGCAGGACGCCGGAACGGGACCTCGGCCCCTGTGCGCCGTCGCCCGTCTCCACGGCGAGTAGACCGCTCGCGGTCATGGTGTTCGCGGGACCGGCGGCCTCAGCCATCATCCGGGCGGCACCGACGGCATCCGTCTCCGGCGGGACGACGAGCAGCTTCAGCCGACGCGGGGCGTACGAGAACACCGCGATCGTGTGCTCGTCCTGCTCGGTGGTGAACCAGCCCACGTGGACGGTGTGCCCCGCGACCGGGATCCGCCGGGGGATGACGGGCCACTGCGCGGGGTTCACGGTGATCCGGGTGACCCGGCCCCACTGCTCGTCGATGTCGGCGGCCAGGGCGGGGAGCTCGAGAAGAAGATCACGCGAACGAGGCCACCAGGCTCCGTCCAGGCGGCCGGGCTGCACGCCACCGGGCGTGAGGGAGAGCCGTGCGGTGGGATCCGGGGCGGCGGCGGGCGTCGTCGCACGATCGAGCGTCGTGGTCATGATCAAAACCTGTCCCCGGGCCCGGCCCACGAGGTCGGGTCCGGCATTGCCCTTCGCCGGAGACGACGCCAGTATCCGGTGCCGGCATGCGGAATGCCTTCGGTGATGTCCAGGCTACTCTCGGTCCGGCCCGACCCCGGCATGGTTGCGGCGGTGAGGTTTTCCGCCCGGCGTCTTCGGGCGGACACGGCGGAACGGGCGGGGGCGGCCGCTCAGACGCGCCCGTAGCGGACCGCCTGGTCGGCGAACTCCCGGGCCATCTCCTCGGAAACGGTCGGACGGGTGCGGCGGATGGCGTCCAGATAGTCCTGAGTGCCGGGTTGGGTCCGCTCGCCCGTGTCGAGGGTGCGCTCGAAGGCGTTCTGGGCGACCGCCATGGCGACCTGCCTGATGTCGGCGGGAGTGAAGCCCTCGCTGGCTTCGGCGAGGACCGCCATGTCGGCGGCGGTGCCCGTTTTCGCCGTGTAGCCGGCCCACAGCGCGTCGCGGGCCGCGGAGTCGGGCGGCCCGACCGGCAGGACGTAGTCGAACCGGCCGTGGCGCAGGAACGCCGGGTCCAGGGCGGCCACCGAGTTGGTGGCACAGACGAGGAGCCGGCCGTCGCGGTCACGGAACCGCACGATCGACTTGAGGAGTTCGTTGACCACTCCGACCGACGCGGGGGCGGCGAGGCTGCGCGTACCGGCGACCTCCTCGACCTCGTCGATGAAGAGCAGCACGTGGTCGAGGTGTGACACCTCCTCGAAGCGGCGGCCGAGTCCGGTGGCCAGCCCGTCCTCGGACGCGAGCCGGGAGGGGAAGAGCTCGACGAACGGCCAGCCGAGCCGGCCGGCCACGGCCTTGGCGAACGTGCTCTTGCCCGTGCCCGGCGGACCGAACAGCACGACCGCGCGGGGCGGTTCCACCCCGTGGGCGTCCGCCAGCTCGGGGTTGGCCAGGGGCAGCACCAGCCGCCGTTCGATGAGCCGCTTCTCGTCGGCCATGCCCGTGAGCCGCTCCCAGAGGCGGGCCTCGGGCATGACCGCGCCCAGCATCGCCAGGACCGTCGGGCCCTGGGCGCTGACGACCTCCGACTTCTCGAAGTACGTGAGCCCGCGGTGGGGGTGGAAACCGGAGTTGACCAGTGCGGTGGCGCCGGTCTCCTCATCGGGCAGCACCGCTGCGACGATCCTGGCGCCGGCGTCCCGCAGGCGGTGCTCCAGTGCGGACAGCAGGGCGGTGCCGATGCCGAGGTTCCGCCAGCCGGGGTGCAGGGCGATGCGCAGCACCCATGCCCGGTCCCCGTCCACCCGACCCACCGCCGCGCCCACGAGACGTCCGTCGGCCACCACGACGACGCTCGGATCACGTGCCTGCAACGCGGCGACCACGTCGGAGAGGCGGAAGACGGCGGCGCGATCCGTGGTGGCGCTCTCCGCGTCGAGCCGGACCACCGCTTCGAGATCGTCCGGTTCGAAGTTCCGGACATGCCATACAGCCATACGCCGTCCTCGAACGTCGCGCCGCCCCCGGATCTCCATCATCGGTCGACCCCGGCGTGGCCGCCCGCCCGGAAGGCGACCTCGGCCGGTCCCCGTCTGCGTCTCCTCCGCTCCCCTCCGCCGAAGGGACGGGGGAGCGAATCGTCGACGGCGCGGCTGCCGGCGGATGGCAGGGCGGCCACGCTGCCACGGGAACGACGAAGGCCCGGACCGCTGAGCGGTCCGGGCCTTCTGCCGGCGGAGGATACGAGATTCGAACTCGTGAGGGATTGCTCCCAACACGCTTTCCAATTGTTCGTCCGGCTGTCCAGGGGAGGCTGTGCAGGCCCTGACCTGCGGCGGAATGGCTCGTTCGGCAGGATTCGGACACTGCTGTACGAGGGTGAATGCAACCGAAACTGCAACCATGCCGAGTGTCGACGGCCTGCTGATCAGTGGGCCGGGGTGGCTTCTCGATCCAGGGTGCGCTTGATCACGCGGATACCCTGGTCGACCATTTCGGCGATGGGCTCCCCGAGGCTGTCCGGTGTCACGTCGATGATCCAGACGAAGCGACTGCGGTTCTCGGTGTCGCTGATGACCTGCATGGACGCGTGGTGGTGCTTGGCCTTCAGGGAGCCGCCGATCACCGAGTAGGCGATGCGCCGGGCCTCGTCGTCGATGTCGACGATCAGCTCGTGCACCACGGTGCCGCTCGCGAAGGTCACGATCCTGATGTCGCCCTCGACGCGGGTGCCGGTGACAAAGCCCGGCGCGAGGCGTTTGTGGACCTCACCGAAGTCGCGGACAGCGGCCCAGACGTTTTCGGGAGTGTCGTCGATCAGGACGTCGCGGTGGATGGACGCCATGGGTGGGTCTCCTCGCTGTGGGGGTGCTCAGTTGCCGGTGGTGTCGGCGGTGAGACAGAACGGGTGGCCCTCGGGGTCGGTGAGGACGATCCACTGGCCGTCGCCCGGCTGGAACGCGGGGCGGGAAGCTCCGATGCCGAGCAGTTCCTCGGTCGCGCCGTCCAGGTCGGTGACGGTGAAGTCGAGGTGCATGTACTTGACGCCGTCGGGCCAGCCCGGCGCCTGGTGGCCCTCGACGCGGACGAAGGCGAGCTGGACCGGGGTGCCGTCGCCCAGGGACGCGAAGTCCTGGTCGCTGTAGGCGATCTCCCACCCGGTGGCCTTCTGGTAGAACGCGGCGAGCGCGGCCGGATCAGCGCATTCGATGACGACCGTGCTGAGCTGCTTGAGAGCAGGCATCCTGACAACTCCTGAGTGTCGGTGTTGGACGAGGCGCGAAGGGAACGGCCCTCGCACCCCGCCAGCGTGCTCCCCGCGACAGGCCCCCGTCTTGAACATCCTTGCGCGGCTGTCAGACCGGCCGCGTAGCGTTCGAAGGGTGCTCACCGCCGTTCCCGTCGCCACTCGTCCCGACTTCGACATCAGCGCGGTGGCCTGCCGCGACGACCACACTCGCTGGTCGGCACCGGAAGTTCGCGACGACTACCGCGTGGTGCTCGTGCGTCGCGGACGGTTCCGCAGGATGGCGGCCGGCGTGCCCGCCGACATCGACGCGACCCTGGCCTATGTGGGAGCCCCGGCCGAGGAGGAGAGCTTCGCCCACCCCGTCGGCGGTGATCTCTGTACGGCGATCAGCGTGACGCCGAAGCTGTGGCGCTCCCTGACCGGGGACGTCGCGGGGCAGGCCGTGCGGACGGTTTACGTCGACCCGCGCCTGGACCTGGCTCACCGTCGCCTCCTCGCCGCTGCTGAGTCGGGAGATGTCGACTACGCGCTCTCCGAGGAACTGCTGGCTCTCCTGTCGACCGCCATCGGCCGGATCACGACCGGACGAACACCGATCGCCGAAGCGTGCGCCCGACACGACCAGGACCTCGTGGCAGCGGCCCGCGAGGCGATCACCGAAGGAGACCCGGCCTCGGACACGCTGTTCTCCTTGGCCGAGTTGCTCGGCGTCTCTCCCTACCGGCTGAGCCGGGCGTTCCCGCGTGAGCTTGGTGTGTCGGTGACTCGCTACCGCCACCGCGTCCGTATCGGCAGGGCCCTCGACCGCCTGGAGGTCGGCGAACAGAGCCTCAGTACCCTCGCCGCCGACCTCGGTTATGCCGACCAGGCTCATATGACCCGGACCATGCGCCAGTACCTGGGCCACACGCCGACGGTGGTGCGACGACTTCTGGCGTCCGCACACTGACCATGCCGACCTTGGCGGGGCGGGGCCGACCGAGACGGAGGACGACGATGGCCCGGACCGCGATGCGGTCCGGGCCATCGGTTGAGCCGGCGGAGGATACGAGATTCGAACTCGTGAGGGGGTGTCCCCAATGCGCTTCCGCTGAGCCCCCTGATCCGGCCCATGTCGAGGAGCTTTCCGCGATGGCTTGGCGGAGCCAGCAGGATGCTGCGATCATCCACCGATCGTTCCCGGTCCGCGACGATGACCGGATCCGGACCGGACAGGGGGAGTTGGACGTGCCCAGCACCGAACTGAGCCGCAGCTACGACATTGCGGCGACCCCCGCCGCTGTGCTCTCACATCTTGCGGAGCCCGAGAACTACATCGGTCTCTCCCCGCTGCTCGTGGACGTGCGGGACGTGCGGTGCGAGGGCGGGGTGACGCACTACGCGGCCGTCGAGCGGTTTCGGTTCCTCGGACTGGTCAGCCACGACAACGTCATCCAGGTCACCCTGCGCACCGAGAGCGCCCGGCTGCCGGGCGAGGCGACGGTCAGTGGCGAGGTGGTCAGCCCTGGTGGCGTGCGGATGGACTACCGCTTCGCCGTCACCGCCCGGGACGGCGGTGGGTCTGTGGTGGTCGACACGCTGCAGCTGCACGCGCCGTTCGGCCTGCTCCGCTACGCGGCTGGGAAGGCCGGAGCGGTGCAGGCCGAACGCGGCCGAGTGCTGGCCCGGCGGCTGGGCGCCGGCAACTGAGGCGGGCGGGCCAACTGCTGCGGAGGTCGAGATCGCGAAACGACGAAGGCCCGGACCGCTGTGCGGTCCGGGCCTTCTGCCGGCGGAGGATACGAGATTCGAACTCGTGAGGGATTGCTCCCAACACGCTTTCCAAGCGTGCGCCCTAGGCCTCTAGGCGAATCCTCCGTGGGAGAGCTTAGTACATGTTCAGGGGTGCTCGCGACCACGTATCTCGTAGGTGGGGGAGGGGCGTGACCTGCGGATCGGGGTGGTGGAGGTGGAGGGCGGGGATCGGGTACTGTTGGGGGCAGCCCCTCGTGTGGCGTCATCTCTCTGAACCCCCCCAGGGCCGGAAGGCAGCAAGGGTAGGAGGGCTCTGGCGGGTGCGCGAGGGGTCTTTGCGTTCCCGGGGGTGGGGCGGCCCGGTCGAAGGGTGGCCAAGGGATCGAAGGGTGACCGAGGGGCGACGCGTTTGTCGGCCCGTCCCGATATCGTCGGTGGTGTGTCCCTAGCCCTGTACCGCCGCTATCGCCCCGAGACTTTCGCCGAGGTCATCGGGCAGGAGCACGTGACCGCTCCGCTCCAGCAGGCCCTGCGCAACAACAGGGTCAACCACGCGTACCTGTTCAGCGGCCCGCGCGGCTGCGGGAAGACGACGAGCGCGCGCATCCTGGCCCGTTGCCTGAACTGTGAGCAGGGGCCGACGCCGACACCGTGCGGGGAGTGCCAGTCCTGCCGGGACCTGGCGACGGGCGGGCCCGGGTCGATCGACGTGATCGAGATCGACGCGGCGTCGCACGGTGGCGTGGACGACGCGCGCGAGCTGCGCGAGCGGGCGTTCTTCGCGCCGGTGCACAGCCGGTACAAGATCTTCATCCTGGACGAGGCGCACATGGTGACCTCGGCCGGCTTCAACGCGCTGCTCAAGGTGGTGGAGGAGCCGCCGGAGCACCTCAAGTTCATCTTCGCCACCACGGAGCCGGAGAAGGTGATCGGGACGATCCGCTCCCGCACGCACCACTACCCGTTCCGGCTGGTGCCGCCGGGCACGCTGCGCGACTACCTGGCCGAGGTCTGCGGGCGCGAGCAGATCCAGGTGGAGGACTCCGTCTTCCCGCTGGTGGTGCGGGCCGGTGCCGGGTCGGTGCGTGACTCGATGTCGGTGATGGACCAGCTGCTCGCCGGCGCCGGCGAGGGCGGCGTGACGTACCAGATGGCGACCGCGCTGCTCGGGTACACGGACTCGGCGCTGCTGGACGAGGTGGTGGACGCCTTCGCCGCGCACGACGGGGCGACGGTGTTCCAGGCGATCGACCGGGTGGTCGAGGGCGGGCACGATCCGCGCCGGTTCGTGACGGACCTGCTGGAGCGCCTGCGGGACTTGGTGATCCTGGCCACCGTGCCGGACGCCGGTGAGAAGGGGCTGATCGACGCCCCGGCGGACCGGGTCTCGATCATGCAGGCCCAGGCGGACGCCTTCGGGGCGGCCGAGCTGAGCCGCGCGGCGGACATCGTCAACACCGGGCTGACCGAGATGCGGGGGAACGCGGCGCCGCGTCTCCAGCTGGAGCTGATCTGCGCCAGGGTGATGCTGCCGGGCGCGTACAGCGACGAGCTGTCGTTGCAGGCGCGGCTGGACAAGCTGGAGCGGCGGGCGTCGGCCGGGGGCTTCGCGGCTCCGGTGGCCGGGCAGATGGCGCCGCCCATGGCCGCGGCGGCCCCGATGGCGGCCGTGCCCGCCGCGGCGCCCGCGCAGGGCGTCCCGGTGCCGGTGGAGGCCGTGCAGGCGCCGCCGGTGCAGGTCGCGCCGGTGCAGCCGGCCCCCGTCCAGGCGGCACCCGCCCCGGCGCCGGCCGGGCCCGCGCCCGGGGC